>JACQCF010000005.1 GCA_016201795.1 Candidatus Omnitrophota bacterium
AAACAATTATCTTTTAAAGATTGCTTCGGCCTACGGCCTCGCAATGACACCAAAAAACTTTTATCCCTTCACAAAATCTTTCATAAATCCAACCCTTTGCCCTACATATTCTTCATAGAACTTTTGACACTATCATTGTTAATGAACCGATTTTATACCTTTATAAATGAAATAAAGCCCGATAGCAAGCAAAATCCATGCGCAAATTTGTTTGATCCGAAAAAAAATAAATGCCCCCGGGCCGATTCGAACGGCCAACGCCGGCCTTAGGAGAGCCGCGCTCTATCCAAATTTGAGCTACAGGGGCATTTTAAATGATTCCCCTCCCTTGACCCGCCTACGGCGGGTCTTGATGGGAGGGGCTAGGGGAGGGTGAAATTAGAAATCCGACGAGAAACAGGACTTTTATCCCCCCCCTCCCTGACCCTCCCCACCTAATTTTAAAAGGGGGAGGGAACAATTACTTTCATTTCTTACGATACGGTGCAAGCGATCTTAAATACTCCGCAGGCGGATTATAGCCTAAAAGCCGGGCTTCTTCCAGATAACGAATGGCTCCGGCGAAGTCTCTGGATTTAAACGACAAAATCGATAAATTCACAAAAGCATTCTGGTGATTCTTATTGATGCTCACCGTCTTCAAATAAGAAGCAATGGCCTCTGCATTCTGTCCGAGAGCGGCGTACACATTGCCCATATTATAGTAGCCTTCCGCCAACTGCGGGTCATTGTCCACCGCTTTTTCGTAATAATTCAGAGCTTCCTTCAGCTCACCCTGGGCCTCGCTTAAATAACCTAAATTAAAATACGCACCGGCATTGGAAGGGTCAATAGCCATGGTTTTCTGGTAAAGCCTGCGCGCTTGATCCACATCGCCTAAAGAATTATAAACCACCCCCATATTCAAATACCCTAAAGCAAATCTGGGATGAAAATGCACCAACCGCCCATAAAGCACCAGCGCCGTCTTTAAGTCCCCCATTTCCTGATAACGGTTGGCCAGATTATACAGAGCTTTTTCATAGGTGGGTTTAAGCTCCAAAGATTTTTTGTAAAAACGTATGGCCTCTTCGTAACCACCTACCTGCTCATACAGAAATGCCAGATTAAAATAATCCACGGCGGTGTATTTCTTGCGTTTGGAAAGCTGCTCCAAATCAGCCAAAACCTCCTCACGTTTTTCCTGGTATAAAATTTCATGCGGGTTATAGGCAATGGCCTGACCGTACGCCTCGATCACCTTCACATACACTCGTTCATTATCAGGATAAAGTTTTAAAAGAGCACCGTAAGTTTTCACCGCCTCCTTGGTCTTGCCCAAAGCACGGTACGCTTGCCCCAGCTCCAGATGAACCTCTTGAGATTGCGGCTGTAATGCCAGCAGCTGTTGATAATTTTCAGCGGCCTCCTGCCACTGCCCAGATAGTTTAGCAAGAAAAGCAAGCCCCTCATAGGCCCTGGCGGAATGCGGGTCTTGGGCCGCGGCTTTGAGATAAAACTCTTTAGCCTGCGCCAAATTTTTAACATCCGTATAAGCGTCCGCCAGATTCATCATAACGTCCGCTGATGGATGCTTTTGTATCTGTTGTTTCCAAAATGTCAGCGCATCGTGCCTTAAGCGAATATCAAAAAACGTCATCGACAAAACACCACCGCACAAAACCGCCACACCCGCTAAAAACAGATAACGCACCAGGACTTCCTGCGTCTTTAAAAAATCATAAAAAGAACTGGCAAGCTTGGCGCCGGCCAAACACAAAAAAAACGTCAGGCCGTAAAGCCAGTACAGACGATACGGTCCCCAGATGAACGCCACCGCGGATGGAGCAATAAAGAAAAGAATGGTTGTCAGCCAGGCCCATCGGTGACGAACGTCCCAGAGGACGGCCAAAAAGAAAAAACCCGCCGTCACAACACAATGTCCAAAAAAATGAACTAATGAAGGCCCCATGGAAGGTTTAATACTGAATCACGGAATAAATCGGAAAATCTTTAAGCTTATCTTTACCTTTAAGGAATTGCAATTCCACCAAAAACGCCACCCCGACGATTTGAACCCCCTGGGCTTTGATTAAATCTACCACCGCTTTGACGGTGCCTCCGGTGGCCAATAAATCATCCACGATGAGCACGCGGGCACCGGGTTTGAGCGCGTCTTCGTGGATTTCCAGAGTGTCGCTGCCATACTCCAGCTGATAGGTGACGCTTTGGGTTTTATAAGGCAACTTGCCTTTCTTGCGCACCGGCACAAAACCGGCTCCGAGCTTGTACGCCAGGGCGGAACCAAAAATAAATCCCCGCGCCTCCACCCCGACGATATATTCAATGCGTTCCTTTTTGAATTTACGCGCCAAAGCATCAATGGATTTCTTAAAAGCGTCCTTGTTTTGAAGAAGTGTGGAAATATCTTTAAAGATAATACCTTCCTGGGGAAAATTGGGAATGTCGCGGATATGTTTTTTAAGTTCAGTGATTTTCATAACAAGTCTCTTTACTTTAACGATGCCATGGACTCGGCTTTGATCAATTTCGCGGGAAGCACTTCTTTAAAAGGCAACCGGGCTTTGCCACGGCTGATTTGATAAAGTATCTCCAGGCCTAAACGCCCCATTTCAATCAGCGGCTGGGCCACGGTGGCCAGTTTTACCGGGCTGTGGATGTTTAAAGGGTTATCATCAAAGCCACAGATGGAAAGATCCTGGGGAATATGAATTTTTTTGGATTTAGCCACGTCAATAGTCTCCAGGGCCATCACGTCCGAAGCGACAAAAATCGCCGTCGGTCTTTCTTTAAGCTTGAGCAAATCCTGTGCAGCAGCTCTGGCCGACGTTCTTAAGAAACCGCCGATTTTGACATAACTTTTATCAGGGATGATATTATGTTTCTTGAGCGCATCATAATAGCCGTCCAAACGCGCCTGGCCGGCCTGGGTCGATAAATCTCCGGCGATGGTGGCGATGTGTTGATGTCCGAGCTTGACAAACTCCTCCACCACTTTGAAAGCCGCTTCGTAATTGTTGACGGCGATGTAATTGATGGGCTCATCCAGCACATTGTTGAGCACCATACACGGCATACCGCGCCGGATGGCTCTTTTGACAATCTCAATGTCATTGTCAATATCAGCAAATAAAATACCGTCGACGCTCTTACGGTCTAACAGACTTGCATCAAGCCATATGCTGTGATCACTGCGGTCGGTGATGTGCACCAAAAAATCTACGTTCAAACGCGATGCGGCCAAACTGACACCTTTGGTGATCTCACCGGTATAAAAAGAATGGAAGATATCTTCAAAACGCGGCAATATCAAAACAAAAATAGGTTTACGTTTGGTCGGCATATTAATCCTTGGGGTTCTCTTGCTCTTTGAGGGTTTGTTTTAATTTGCTGATAGTCAGCTCTTCGATCTGGCGCACCCGCTCGCGCGAGAGGCCAAGTTTGTTGGCAATTTGAGACAAAGTGTGATTTTCCCCGTCGGTTAAACCGTAGCGCATTTCGATAATCGTGCGCTCACGCGAATCCAAACTGTCAAGCAGCGCCCGGGCGCGTTCTTTGTTAAGGAATGATTCGACTGCCTCATCGGGGGCCACCAAACTTTCATCTTCGAGAATATCAATCATCTGCCCGTCGCCCCCTTCCCCTAAAGGGGCGTCCAAACTGGACATTTTGGTAATCGCATTTTCCAATTCTTTCACCCTGTCGATGGTCACCTTCATTTTCCTGGCGATTTCCGTTGGGCTGGGCCGACGGCGCATCTGGTGGGTCATTCTTTCGATGAGTTTACGGTATTTGAGGATTTCTTCGTTTAAATACACCGGCACACGAATCATCTTACCCTGATCGATGATGGCGCGCGAAATCCCCTGTTTGATCCACCAGGCCGCGTACGTCGAAAAACGAAAACCCTTCTCAGGGTCGAATTTATCCACCCCGCGCATGAGGCCGATGTTACCCTCTTCGATCAAATCGCTTAAGGATATCCCTAAATTCACGTAACGTTTGGCAATGGAAATAACCAAACGCAGATTGGAGCGGATCATCTTTTCGCGGGCGGCTTTGTCACCTTTTTTAACGCGGCGGCCCAGTTGAACTTCTTCCTCTGCCGTCAGAAGGGGGATATTTTTGATGTCTTTAAGGTATGACTTAACAGGATCCATGGAATGTAATTATTATATCATCCGCTTAACTTCATTTTAGCTGTTTTTTACCTTGCGCTAACACCGCCTGAGCGGCGGCCAGACGGGCAATGGGCACGCGGTAAGGCGAACAGGAGACATAGTTCATCCTCACCTTCTGGCAAAAATCAATGGAGGCGGGATCGCCGCCATGCTCGCCGCAAATGCCGACTTTCAGGTCCTTTTTGACCGAACGGCCTTTTTGAATACCGATATCGATCAATTGACCGACGCCATTGATGTCAATGGATTGAAACGGATCTTCGGGCAAAATGCCCTTGGTCAGATAATCCGGCAAGAAAGAGCCGATATCATCACGGGAGAAACCTAAACTCATCTGGGTCAGGTCATTGGTCCCGAACGAGAAAAATTCCGCTTCGGCGGCGATCTGATCAGCGGTTAACGCCGCGCGCGGAATTTCAATCATAGTACCGAGGCTGAACTTAAAATTTTTCAAGTGATATTTTTTGGCCACCTCGTTTTGCACCCGAAGGTAGATTTCTTTTTGATGCTTAAACTCTTGGACGGCACAGACTACCGGAATCATCACTTCGGGCTCGACTTTCTTACCTTCTTTGATGAGTTCCGCGGCCGCTTCCAGAATCGCGCGGAATTGCATTTCAGAAACTTCCGGATAAGTGATGCCTAAACGCACGCCGCGATGGCCCATCATGGGGTTTAATTCATGGATACCATCCGCGCGTTTGTCTAATTCTTCGATGGAAATCCCCAAAGAATTAGCCAAATCTGTCCTCTGTTCCTGGCCTTGAGGCACGAATTCATGTAAGGGCGGATCCAAGAGACGAATGGTCACCGGGAAACCTGTCATGGCCGCCAAAGTGGCTTTGATGTCTTTTTTAACGTGCGGGAATAATTCTTCCAGGGCATTGCGGCGTTCCGCTTCGTTTTTGGAAACGATCATTTTACGAAGCTTAAACAAAGGCTCTTCGGAATTTTTACCGTAAAACATGTGTTCAGTACGGAAAAGCCCTATCCCTTCGGCTCCAAAGGAACGAGCCTTGGCCGCATCTTCCGGTGTATCAGTGTTGGTGCGGACTTTCAAGGTTCTCACCTTATCACAAATCTTTAAAAATTCATGCATCATGGTGTTCTCGCTGGAGTCGACCATCGCCAGGCGTTTGGCATAGAACACCCCTTTGGTACCGTTTAAGGTGATCCAATCGCCCTGCTTAAACGTCTGACCGGCCACCCGCATTTGTTTTTTAGCTAAATTGATTTCCACCTCAGAACATCCGACGATACAGCATTTACCCCAACCACGGGCAACCAAAGCGGCATGTGAGGTCATGCCGCCGCGCGCTGTTAAAATCGCCTCGGCCGCGCGCATCCCCTCAACGTCTTCGGGGTTGGTTTCCTCACGAACCAAAATGACTTTTTTGCCGGATTTAGCCCAGCTCACAGCGTCTTCGGCGGTGAACACAATTTCCCCTGCTGCCCCGCCGGGTCCCGCCGGAAGACCTTTGGCCAAAGGTTTGGCTTCTTTTTCTTCTCGAGGGTCAATAACCGGATGCAAAAGCTCATCCAATTGTGCCGGTGTCACACGATTGATCGCTTCTTCGGACGTAATCAATTTTTCTTTGACCATATCCAACGCCATCCGCACAGCCGCGGGACCATTGCGCTTACCCGAACGGCATTGCAGCATATAAAGTTTACCTTCCTCGACGGTAAATTCAATGTCCTGCATGTCGCGGTAATGTTGCTCGAGCTTGCGACGGATCCCTTCGAGTTGTTTGTAGCATTGAGGAGCCTGCTGCTGCAGGGTCTGCAAATGCTTATTGTGGGAGCTTTGCGAATAGCTGTTAATAGGCGCCGGCGTACGGATACCCGCCACCACGTCTTCACCCTGAGCATTGACTAAATATTCACCGTAGAATTGATGATCGCCGTTACCCGGATTGCGTGTAAAGGCCACCCCCGTCGACGAAGTGTTACCCAGGTTACCGAAAACCATGCTCTGCACGTTCACTGCGGTGCCCCATGCGTCGGGAATAGTCTCGATACGGCGATAGGAGATGGCACGTTTGCCCATCCAGGAAGCAAACACGGCGCCGATGCCGCCCCAGAGCTGATCCATGGGATCGTCGGGGAAAGCTTTGCCTAACACCTCTTTAATGCGCAGTTTATAAACCGCAATCAATTCCTTTAATTGTTCCACATTCAAATCAGAATCATTGGCCACTCGGGCATCTTTTTTGGCCGTCTCCAGCAGATGATCCAATTGTTTGCGAATGCCTTTGCCATCGAGAGGTTCAATACCGGCCGCCTTTTCCATCACCACATCGGCGTACATAGTTATCAGACGACGATAAGCATCATAGACAAAACGCGCATTGCCGCTTTTTTTGATTAACCCTTGCAGAGTTTTTTCGTTTAACCCGACGTTCAAAACCGTTTCCATCATCCCCGGCATGGATTTGCGCGCACCGGAACGGACCGAAACCAACAAAGGATTATGGGAATCGCCGAATTTTTTTCCCGTCAGTTTCTCAACTTTGGCCAAAGCCGCCAGCACCTGAGCTTTCAAGGACGATGGATATTTGCGGCCGTTTTGATAATAATAGGCGCACACGTCGGTGGTGATGGTAAAGCCCGGCGGGACAGGAAGACGAAGCGCCGAATGGCCCGCCATTTCCGCCAGGTTAGCACCCTTGCCCCCTAAAAGATTTTTCATATCCGTACGACCATCAGCTTTGCCGCCGCCAAAAGAATACACATACTTTTTTACCATTACCATTCCTCTTTCCTTAATAATGATTGGTCCTCAATTTGTCCGTCAGATATTCCTTCAATCTGTCCACTGAAACGCGATCCTGTTTCATGGTATCGCGGTGGCGCACGGTCACCTGTTTATCTTCCAAGGATTGCACATCGATGGTCACACAAAAAAAAGTGCCAACTTCATCCTGGCGACGATACAATTTGCCGATGGCGGCCGTGTCATCATAAACACAAATCATGTCTTTTTGAAGTTCGGTTTTGATTTTTTGGGCCAGCGCCACGATCCCGTCGTTTTTCTTCAATAAAGGCAACACCGCCACCTTAATCGGGCTCAATTTCGAATGGAATTTCAACACCACACGCGTCTGGTCGTTGACCGTTTCCTCCTGATAAGCATCCACCAAAAACGCCAGAGTCGCCCGGTCACAGCCACCGGAAGGCTCGATGACGTAGGGATAAAATTTCTCATTGGTCAGTGGATCCTGATACTGCAAATCTTTGCCCGAAAACTGCGCGTGTTGTTTCAAATCATAGTCGGTGCGGTTGGCAATCCCCTCTAGTTCCGACCAGCCAAAGGGGAACTTGTACTCCACGTCGGTACAACCGGCGGCATAATGCGCCAGCTCATCCTTACCGTGCTCACGTAATTGTAAGTTCTCTTTTTTGATTCCTAAATCTATGTACCACCCAAATCTGGCTTGAATCCATTCCCTGTATTTAGCAGGAGCTTCCTGTGGCCGGCAAAAATATTCAATCTCCATTTGTTCAAATTCGCGGGTACGAAACGTAAAATTGCCCGGGGTAACTTCATTACGAAAGGCTTTGCCAATCTGGGCAATACCAAAAGGCAATTTGCGATGAGTGACATCCAGCACGTTGGTAAAATTGACAAAAATCCCCTGAGCGGTCTCTGGACGCAGGTAAACCGTTGATGAGGAATCCTCCATGGCCCCGACATTGGTTTTAAGCATCAAATTAAATGCACGCGGCTGGGTAAACTCCGTGGAGCCGCAATCAGGACACTTGCCTTTGAGATGATCCTGGCGATAACGGCGCTTGCATTTCTTACAATCCACGAGCGTATCCGTGAAATTATCGGCATGGCCGGAAGCTTTCCAGGTGGCTGGATGCATCAAAACGCTGGCATCCAGACCTACCACATCGTCCCGATAATGCACCACCGCCTGCCACCAGGCGTTTTTGAGGTTGCGTTTAAGTTCAGCCCCTAGCGGACCATAATCCCAGGCACCGTTTAAACCGCCGTAGATTTCAGAAGATTGAAAAATAAAACCCCGCCGCTTGCAGAGAGCGACGATTTTGTCCATTAAATCGGATTCAGCCATATAAGGTGGCTATTGTAGCAAAAGGCTCCTAAAAAGCAAGCCGAATTAAGGTCGAATTCGGCCTATCATATAAGGCAAAACCGACTCAAAACGTAAAATACGTGGCCCCAGATCAACAATTTGAAAACCACCTTTAATCAATTGTTGAATCTCATAATCGATCATGCCGCCCTCAGGGCCGATGACTAAAGTCACCTTTTTCTTTAATGCGTAAGGGCAAGGCTCACGGACACCTGGATGGGCTGCCAAAGCCACCGTCCCTTTGATCATAGAAGGCAGTTTGTCTTGCACAAAAGGTTTAAACCATTTTTGCAAAAACACCTGCGGCATCAAGGTATCTTTAGCCTGCTCTAAACCTAAAACCAATTGTTCCTCAATAACCCCCTCTTCAAGAGCGTTGCTGTTCCACAAGCTTTTGTCGACGCGGAAAAAATTAAGAATATAAATCTTTTTGATACCCAAAGAAGCCGCGCACAAAAGCGTACGTTTGAGCACATTGGGCCGCGGCAAAGCCATGATGAGCGTCAAATTCAAAGGTGGTGGCGCCTTTTGCTTGAGCTTAACTTCCATCCGTAAAGAATCTTTGCTTAAATTCAGCACCTTGCCCTGTCCTATCAGTCCATTGACTTTACCGACGACCAATTCCCTGCCTGCATGAACTTTAAGGATATCTTTGATATGCAAAAAGCGGCGGCCGGTTAAATGAACTCGATGGGGGCTTATAAAATCCTCCTCAAACAACAAAATCAAATTCATAATTTCTCAACTTCTGGGATAGGCATATGGAAGGAGTGGCTATCATCGGGAAAACGTCCGGCTTCAACATCCCTTTTATATTGTTTGAAGGCCTCGATAATCAAGGGAGCCAAATCCACATATTTCTTGGAAAATTTCGGTTGATAACGAGTGACCAGCCCCAGTACATCATAACTAACCAGCACCTGCCCGTCGCAATAAACACCGGCGCCTATACCGATGGTCGGAATTTTTAATTGGCGGGTGATTTGAACCGATACTTCTTTAGGGATACATTCAAGCACCAGACTAAAACAGCCTTTGTCCTCGAGGATTTTGGCATTCTCGATGATTTTCTTGGCTGTCGGCGCGTCCTTGCCCTGCACCTTCATCTCAAGAGCCGTTTGCGGAGTTAGCCCCACATGGCCCATCACCGGTATGCCGGCTTTCACCATCGCTTGGGCGGTCGCCAGACAATGCGTAAACCATTCTAGTTTCACCGCGTGGCATCCTGCATCCATAAATTGTTTGGCATTATCCACCGCCGCTTGAAGATTCAGTTGATACGATTCAAAAGGCATATCCCCGACGATCAAAGCCTTTTTCACGGCCCGCACCACCGCTTTGGTATGATGCAACATCTCCTTCATGCCTACCTCTTTCGTCGAGGTCAAGCCTAAAACTACATTCGCCAGCGAATCCCCGACTAACACCATATCCACCCCCGCCTCATCAGCCATAGAGGCAATGGGATAGTCATAGGCCGTCAGCATGGTAATTTTCTGATGATGTTTTTTCTTATCGCAAATTTCTGGAATCGTCATTGCTGCAAGTATCCTATGATTTGTTTGGCCGCCCCCTTGCCGCTGGCGAGCGCTTCCACCACCGTCATCGGGCCTGCCACGGCAGAGGCGGTGGCAAACACTTTTTCCAAGCACGTCATGGCAGTTTTGTCGTTGATCCAAACAGTGCCGTTGGGATTGGTTTTTAACGACGGGGTCATTTGAGCTAAGAAATGGTTGGCCTTCTGGCCATTAGCTAAAATGATCGTCTGAGCCTCAAGGACGGTCTGTGAGTCTTTGAGGGGCTCTAACCTCAACCCGTCCTGGGTTTCCATGATATCCATCCGACGGCATTGCAGACCGGCGACAAAACCTTGGGTGTCAGCCACTATCTTTAAAGATTCAACAGGGGCTTGAATGTTGAGGCCTTCTTCCAAAGCCTCTTTAAGGTCGTCGCTGGAAACTCCTATTTCTTCCTCCAGACCGGCAAAAACCAAATGTACCTGCTGGCCTAAACGTATGGCCATACGCGCCGCATCGAAAGCGGCATAACCTCTTCCGACAACCACGGTAGTAGCGCCCCTTAGCAAAGAACCTGCCATCAGAGAAACATTTTCTTTAGATAACATTTGCAGGCGCATTAAAAATTCCTCGGCATAACAGACCCCTGATAAATTTTCTCCCTCAATTAAAGAAAAATCAGGTACAGCTGCACCGATAGCCAATAACACCGCATCAAAAGCACCCCTCAACTCTTCCAAAGATTTCATACGGCCGATGAACATATTGGTATGAAGTTCCAGCCCTTGAGATTTTAATTCTTCAAACTGCGCCTCTACAATCTTTTGGGGCAGACGAAATTCCGCCACCCCATAACGCAAAAGACCCCCCGGCTCATTGGCCGCCTCAAACATCACCACCGCAAAACCCTCTTTGAGCAAAACAGAAGCGGCGGCCATGGCCGATGGACCAGAGCCCACCACCGCCACTTTTTTGCCGTTAGTATTCAAAGTTGTTTTTGTTTTAAGGTGAGGTTTATAGCCGAAATCCGCGGCATAACGTTCCAGCGCGCGGATGGCGATCGGTGAGCCTTCTTCGTGAAAAATGCAGGCATTTTCGCACGGCGCCGGGCAAATACGTCCACAAATAGCTGGAAAAGGATTATCTTGTTTAATCCGCTCCAAAGCAGAGACCACATCGCCGTCGCGCAAAAGACGGATAAACCCGGGAATATCTATCCCCAGCGGACAGCCGGCTAAACACGTCGGCTCGGCGCATTGCGGACATCGATGAGCTTCGTTGGCACTTATCTTTTTGTTAAACCCCAAAGAGACTTCACCAACGTTACCAGTCCTCTGCTTCGGGTTTTGACAAGCAGGTTTTGGTTGTTCCATCCTGTCTCCTTCAAGGCATTCATCCGATGGTTTAAGTCCCCAAAATCCACTTCATGGCCGTTAAACTGCGGACCATGAAGACAGGCTAGTTGAAGGTGCCCTCCCACCTTCACGCGGCAGGAGCCGCAAAGACCAAGACCATTGGCCATATAGGGATTTAAAGTCACGTAAATAGGAATTCCTTTGGACCTGGTCATGGCTGAAGCTGCCTCCATCATATCCACAGACCCGATCGCATAAACGCAGTCGACCTTATATTTATTCAAAAAATCTTTGAGCGCCTCGGTGGCCAAGCCTTTGCGCTCATAAGAGCCGTCATTGGTGGTGATAAAAATTTCGTCGCAAACGACCCGCATCTGAGCCTCCAGCATCAAAACTTTTTTGGATTTAGCCCCCATAATGCCGATGACCTTATTACCTTTTTTCTTAAGCGCCCGGCACAAAGGCAGAATCTGCGCGGCACCGATGCCGGTGGCCACACACACGACCAAACCAAATTTATCGATGAGCGCCGGCTGGCCCAAAGGGCCGACGACCTTCAAAAGCGCATCGCCGATGGACAAAGCCCCCAAGGTTCTTGTGGCCGGTCCTATTTCATGCACAATCAAAGAAATCATCCCACGCTTCTCATCGCTGTCAATCACGCTCATAGGAATCGGGTGTGTGTAAAGGTCAGATGTCGCCATCACAAATTGGCCGGGGGCAACCCGGGAGGCAATGGCGGGGGCATGAATGTCAATGCGTTTGATGTCCTGGGTCAAAATTTGTTTATGAAGAATCTTATACATCATTCTGCCATTAAAAAAATACCCATGGAGGCGGTTTGGGCAAACTATCCGCCACTTGCAGAGCTTGTCCTGCCAGATTAAAAAGACCGCTGACGATCTGAAAAGGCAATTGCAGCAATGCACAACCGCTTTGACTGATGCATAAACACAATAGAAAGACCGCCATCAAAAACTTTTTAGAAAAAGTCATTGAATAAAAATCTCCGTTTCACTAACGGTATCGCCCAAACGCAATTGCATCCCCAGCGCATGCAACCCCTCCAGGCCTCTAAGAAAGGGCATCAAAACCTCATCGGAATTAAACAGCCATAACTTGGCGGATTGGGACTGGTTTTGATAATTGATGAGCGTCTGTTGCAATTGTTGCTGCTGGTGGTAATACGAATCCACATCCTCCTGCAAAACATTAACCTGTTGGCTCAAATGATCGATGTTGGCCTGCCGCTCGGTCCGTTCTTCCTCAGAGGGGTCCTGCTGCGCTGCTACTTTAGACTGCAATTCTTTAAGTTTATTTTGAGCCAATACCAACTCTTCTTTCTTGGAAACAACGGCCTCCTGTAATTGTTTCTTACGAGCCCCGGATTCCTGCTGATACGCCAGGGCCGTGGCAATCTGAGAAGAAACTATTTTATTGTACCAATTCAGAAACTGCTGGAGCCGTCCGGTCAAGTTATCCATTTTAATAAATGCCATCCCCTGGCTTAAATCAGAAGCGGTCAAGTGAAATTGTTTTAAGGTTTCGTTCGACTGCAAAGACTGATTGGGATTGTTTAAAGCATCAATGGATGTTTTCAATAATTGCCTGGAGGTGGCCAACAGCAAATAATCTCCCAAAAAAGTATAGGCCAAATCCATATTAGCCCCCAAAGGAAGTGTAATGTAGCGAATCGGCGTCTGCTGATAATCTTCTTGCTGTACCAGCGTCAGAGGATTTTGGGTCAACTTTTGCATTAAACCCTGCGCCGCAAGACGATCTTTAATTTTCACAAAAACCACCGCGCGCGGATAAGGGAAAAGGCCCTGGGTATCCACATCGTTCAAATACCCGCCCACCTGAGATCCTAAGACCGGTAAAACATCATCGTGAAGATTTAATTTAAACCTTTTCTCCAAACGATGTCTCCACGCTCTGGCGTTATCCATGGTCTTGGGTGAAAGCTGCATTTTCTCTTTCATTTGCACCCAGAGATCGTTGAAATCATAACACTGCCCCCATTGATAAGCCACCACGTTATGCGGCACAAAATTTAAAGAAGGATTAGCCGAGGCGGTACAAGAAAGCATAGATCGAAAATGAGGATCTAATTGAGCGGCATCAAAATACAAAATCAGCTTCATCTTGGAAATATCACCGGGCAAAAAAGAAATCGTATAAGATTTAAAACCGGAGGTGGTGGCTGATGGAGGGATACGGTTCTTCAACAAAGCGTAGAACCCTTGCACGTTCGCGTAAAAAATCCCATGCCCTTTCGGATAAGCATGCGCAATGGATTTAGAAAAATCAGGATCAAGCGCCAAAGAGGGTTTTATTTTTTGATAAACATCCAACGCCTGGTGCAGCAAAACAGATGGCTCAAAAGAGGCTAATAAAACATCGCGTAGACGCGTATATTTGACTTCCAACCGCCGTTTCTTAAAACGCACATGCACGATGTTAAATCCATGATAATTTTCCGTCGTAGTTGTAAAGTCATCCGACCATTGATGGGCCATGGAGACAAACAGTTGGGCTATTTGAAACGTTAACCCCAAACGGGTGGCCCCCAACACGTCATAAGACTTCAAAGGATCCCTGGTATCGACAGGGATTTTGGGATAAAAACCAACAGCCACTTCTTTGCCCAAGAATTCTTTCGTCAAAGGATTTTTTAAAAACGCCTCCATGTCCTGCTGCATCTGACGCAACTGTTGAACATCCTTAGGGAGGGTATGATTATGTTCCAGAACTTTAGGAAGGTCGATGGTGGAAATATTTTTCCAAAACACACTTTGGGTGAATTGATCCACATCCCCGGTCACATGGGAAAGCCGTGCGTACATCAAAGCCCCCGAGGGAAAAAGTTGTTCCATGCGCAGCGATAAAGGTCTGCTGACAAAAAATAAAATCCCTGCCGCTAAAATAAAAAACGCCGATACCGATAGGATGATGGTCTTTTTACGCATAGCCGACTTTTCAAATTTTAAAAAAACATTTTGCGCTCTGGTTAATGGTATTCAAAAGCTGTTCTTCGTCGATATTCTTTAAACGGCTCAATGCCTTGAGCGTACGGAGCACGTCTTTGGGTTCACTCGTAAAACTTCCCTGGTCGTCTCTATAAGTCACCGGTGAATCCGTTTCAATTAAAATACGCTCCACATCAGCCGCCAGCATCGCTTGCTGAGACTGCGGGCTGTAAGCCACACTAGGGCTGGCGGAGACATAAAACCCTGCTTCTAAAATTTGCTTTAAAATATCCACCGGGCCACTGTACCAGTGAAACAAGGCTTTGGTGACCCCCGCGGCCTTGGTCATACCCAAACAATCGCGCCAGGCCCCTCGACTGTGAATGATAACGGGCAAATCAAATTCTTTGGCTATTTCCAGATGTCTGGCAAAAGAATCTTTTTGTTTGGCCCGCTCTTGTTGATTATCCCTGACCCATTTGTACCAGTAATCCAACCCCGTCTCTCCGACGGCGACCGCTTCTTGAATATGGGCCCGCAGAAAATCAAACGCCTCTTGAGGTAAACCATCTTGAACCATACCCGGATGCACGCCTAAAGCCGGATGAATGGAAATTGGTGTTGTCCCCTGAGCCAAATTTAAAACCTTGCGCATGGAATCCAGATCAACGCTGACCGCTACAATATCACTGACCCCTGCCAGTTTAGCACGTTCTAGAGCCTGTGGCCAATCTTGGATTTGGTCAATATGCGCATGCGTGTCAATGATCGGCATGAGAATCCAAAATGAATGTCACCGGCCCGTCGTTGACTAAAGACACTTCCATCATAGCCCGAAAACGTCCGGTTTCCACCACAACATTGTGTTTTTTCAACTGCTTCACGAAATAATTATAAAGTTCTTCGCCTTGGAGGGGGCCCGCCGCCTCATCAAACGACGGCCGGCGGCCCTGATCACAATTGCCATAAAGCGTAAACTGAGAAACAACCAAAAACTGTGCTCCCATCTCAAGCGCCGATAAATTCATTTTACCGTTTTTATCTTCAAAAATTCTTAATTCTACGATTTTCTTTATTAACCAGTCCGCCTGTTGCATAGAATCTTTTTGCGCCACTCCCAGAAAAATAAGAATGCCGTTTTTAATCTGGCCAACCACTTCGTTGGCCACGCTCACCTGGGCCCCTTTGACTCTTTGAAGGACAACACGCATAAAACGGATTATAGTTTTCCACTTGGGAATCGTCAATCAAATAAAAGCACATTTCTCGACGTTGGATCCTTCGATTACACTCAGGATCTACCCTGAGCAAAGTCGAAGGGTTGGATTGACAACAGCTTCTTTCTATGTTAAAAACAAACATGAACCTTAAAGAGCTTTTGCAGCAGCACGCCTTCCCCGCCCAAGTCATTGACGCTCTGGTGAAAAGCGGTATTCAAAATCTTCATCCGCCGCAGATTGATGCGATCAACAAAGGGGTTCTCAATAAAAAAAATTTGGTGATGGCTGTTCCCACCGCCTCGGGTAAGACGCTGATTGCCGAATTGTGCCTTCTGAAAACCATTCTGCAGGAAGGCGGGCGTGCTTTATACATCTGTCCTCTCAAAGCCCTGGCCAGCGAGAAATATCAAGATTTCAAGAAAAAATATGAACCCTTAGGTGTTTCCATCGGTATTGCCACCGGTGATTTGGACTCGCCTGGCTCATACCTTAACCGTTATCAAATTCTCATTGCCACCCCCGAAAAGGTGGATTCGCTTTTGCGTTCCAAGGCCAGCTGGTTGACTCATAACCTTTCCGTCGTTGTTCTGGATGAAATTCATGTGTTAGACGACCAAACCCGCGGACCCACGCTGGAAATTCTGATCACCCGCATCAAACAAATGAAACCGGATATTCAAATGCTGGCCTTAAGCGCCACCATCAGCAATGCTAAAGAAATCGCCGGGTGGCTTAAGGCGCAAGTCACTTACAGCCAGTGGCGGCCCATTCCTTTAAAAGAGGGCGTTTACTACAATGACCGTATTGTTTTTAACAATGACTCGGTACGCATCATCACCGAGGACGAACCGGATGATTTAAACAAACTCACCCTCGATACTTTGCGCGGCGGCGGCCAGGTATTGGTGTTTGTCAATTCTAGGCGTTCGGCGCAGGCGGCGGCCAGAGGATTGTGCCCCGCCATTTCAGGCCTGTTGAAATCCGAAGAGAGAAAACAACTGGCGGCATTGTCCAAGGACATGAGCGAAGAGCCCAGCGCCACCAAGGTCTGCAAAAAATTGGCAGATTACATCAAGAACGGCTCAGCCTTTCATCATGCCGGCCTGACGCCCAAACAAAGACACCTCGTGGAAGATTATTTTAAACGAAACATCATTAAAGTCATCGCCTCCACCCCCACTTTGGCGGCAGGGGTCAATTTACCGGCTAGACGTGCCATTATCCGTGACTGCAAACGTTATGCCAGCGGCCTGGGGTCGGTGTATATTTCCACCTCCGAATACAAACAATGCGCCGGCCGCGCCGGACGGCCTCAATATGATGATTACGGCGAGGCGGTGCTGATCGCCAAATCGCTTTCGGAACAAAACACGTTGTTTGAAAAATTTATTCTGGCCAAACCGGAACCCGTGACCTCAAAACTGGGCACGGAATCAGCCCTTCGCATTCACGTGCTCTCCTCGATTGCGGCCGGCTATGTGCATGATATCAAAGGCATGTTTGATTTTATCAATCACACGTTTTTAGCGTATCAGCACCAGGGATTAAACCTTTTGGATTTGATCGGCCAAATTTTTGACTTCTTGCATCAAAACGCCTTTATTGAAAAAAGTGGATTTAGATTTTTCACCACCCCCTTTGGCAATACCACCTCACGTCTGTATATTGACCCGATGACCAGCCTCACCTTACGCGAGGGCTTAAATAAAATTCACGGCGGTAAAAATTTCTCGGATCTGGGGCTGTTGCATTTAATGGTCTGCTGTCCCGACAGCGAAATCCTCTCGGTGGGGAAATCTGATTACGAAGAATTAGAAGGCCTGGCCAATAAAATCGAAGATGAACTGATCCTCTTACCGAATGATTTACCCATGCTGCAGGATTCCTACACGTTTTATGCCACGCTCAAAACCATGCGGCTTTTGGGCCGATGGGTAGATGAGGAAAAAGAAGAAACCCTTTGCGATGAATTTAATGTAGGCCCCGGGGACATTTACCGGCATGTGGAAAGCGCCCAATGGCTTTTATACGCAGCGGGTGCCATCGCCGAGCTTTATCATTACAAGAAACTCAGCTTTAATTTGGAAAACCTGCGCCACAGGGTGCGTTACGGCATTCGCGAAGAATTGCTGGAGTTAGCCAGTCTGCATGGCATCGGACGCATCCGTGCCCGGCAATTATTTGCTCACGGTTATCATAAACTGGCTGACTTAAAATTGGCCAGCGAAAACTCTCTGGCCTCACTCAAAACCATCGGTAAAGCTCTAGCCCACGACATCCTGACCCAGCTGCATCATCCTCTGAAAGGCAAAATATCCTCTGCTGTTATCGTCGAAGAACCCGTGGAAGAAATGGCCCAGTGGGCGGACTAATAAATGGCCACCGCCACAAACCGCGGTGGTTTTCTAAAGCCTCTCGGTAAAGCTGACGAAATAATTGTGCATAACGAACATTGGGCCGTATGGGGTAGACATACGCATAACCGGCTTTCACAATCTCGGCATTCACAAACGTGCCGTTAGTCAAGTAAACATAGGCTAAAAGCCGATGATATTCATCGTATTTTTCCACATCAAACTCCAGCCGGACTTTTTTACCTTCCACCAGATGTCTGGTGAATTGATAGGCTCTTTTGCCCATGGCTAACTCAGTACGTCTATTCAAATGTCGCTCTTGAAGATCGCGCTCGAGCTTAGGGTTCTGCCGCATTTCCGGAGCATCGATGCCAATCAAACGCACATGCATTCCATTATCCAGTTTAACCGTATCACCGTCGATGACGCGGATGACGCGATAAACTTTTTGTTCTTGAGGCTTGCTTTGACAGGAGGAAGTAACGACAAGGGCTGAAATGAAACAACAAATAAAACAACTAACCCAACGCAAAGACCACTTCATAGATATCTCGTCGAGCGTAGGTGACGCTCTAAATGAAACACCAGAAAATGATTGAGCACATACTTGAGTTCTTTTTTAATCCGCTCGGATAATCCTAAACGCAGCACCGCAGGCCACGGCGAGTCTTCAATATGCATAATGGAGGCGACCGTCCCTTTGGTGATCGCCACTACATCCCCCACCGGTGTTTTACAGTAAGCACAAACCAAACCACCCAAAGGTAGACTAAAACGCGTCGGGCCTATAATTTTTTTCTGACAGCGCACGCAGGAATCCAGATGCGGACGAAAACCGGACAGCAAAAGCACTTTGATTTGAAAAATATGCACCAGCTTATTGATGTCTTTAACCGTTTGCAAACTATTAAGGAAGCTCTGCATCAATTCATAAATGGACGTATTTTCTTCTTCGGCCATCACCAGGGTATCCAAAAGCTCCGAAGCATAGCTGGCAGCGGTCAGGCGTTTTAGATCCCGACGAAAACCATTAAAAAATTCCTTCATATCGCAGTGACTGACTAAATGAATATCACTGTTGCGGTGTTGATAATAGACAATATCATTGACGGAGAAACGATCAAGGCTGCTACCGAATTTACGGGGATCTTTGCGAATCCCTTTAAGGATTCCCTTGACCTTGCCGAAATCTCTGGTTAAAAACGTAGCAATACGGCTGGTCTCACGGAAATCAAAACTTTTTAAAACAATGCCTTCGGTCTTGGAAATCATAAATCAATTATCGCAAAATTCTAGCTTTAATAAAATAGTTTTATGATATAATTCACCCGATGTATAAAAAATTTTACGGCTTAAAAGAGAATCCTTTCAATATCACCTCTGATCCTGCCTTTTTCTTCCCCAGTATGCGCCATGAAGAAGCCTTTAACCATTTAACCTACGGTATTAACTCCCGTAAAGGGATTATTGTGGTCACCGGTGAAATCGGTACCGGCAAAACCACCCTCTGCCGCATGCTGTTAAATCGCCTCAGCGATCAAGTGAAAACCGCTTTGATTTTAAATCCCAATTTCTCCGATATACAGCTTCTGCAGATGATCGTGCATGATTTAGGAATTGACTGCCAGAAGAAAAACAAATTGGATTTAGTCAGGGCCATTGCGCTGTTTTTAGTCGATCAATCCACCCGCGGCCGCAATGTGGCGGTGATCATCGATGAATGCCAAAATTTAAATATACGTCAGCTGGAACAAATCCGCCTTTTGTCAAACCTGGAAACCGAAAAAGAAAAACTGCTGCAGATTATCCTCGTCGGCCAGC
Organism: Candidatus Omnitrophota bacterium; assembly: GCA_016201795.1. Taxonomy (GTDB): domain Bacteria; phylum Omnitrophota; class Gorgyraeia; order Zapsychrales; family Fredricksoniimonadaceae; genus JACQCF01. The sequence continues at coordinate 19,521 of JACQCF010000005.1, forward strand.
CTGAGCTTAATGATAAACTACAAAATCCCACCCTTGGCCAGCTTACTCAGCGTGTGACGGTGCGCTATCACATTTTACCGCTGGATAAAAGCGAGGTGAAACATTACATTGCCCATCGGCTTAAAACGGCCGGCGCCAGTCGACGTCTGCAATTTACAACCCAGGCCATCGAGACCATTTATGCCTATTCGCACGGCACGCCGCGGGTCATCAATATCCTCTGTGACCGGGCTTTATTGGGCGGCTTCGTGCGTGAAACTTTTGTCATTGGCGAAGAAATCATTCAAAAATGCATTAAAGAGATTCGCGGCCCCAAGGAGGCCAGCTTCACCTATGAGTATCATACATGACGCGTTAAAAAAAGTTCAGCAAACCATGACTACGGCGCAAATAAAACCAGAGGATATTGTCGAAGTGTTGCCGTCCTCTACCTCTACTCCTGATAAGAAACCGGCAGGCGGCATACCCTCCTGGCTTATAGTGAGTGCTGGCCTGCTCGTCCTTGGCGCTGCCAGTGTATTTATTTTTTCACAAACAGCCCCTGTCCCTCAAATACCCGCGGCTAAAACTTCCCGTCCCTCGGCAGTCAAGCCTTTAGCGCGCAGGACGATTAGCCCAAAGACAGCAACATCAACAACTTCTGCCGGTCCAGCTTCATCCCCAGCACCAATAGCCTCTGGTGAAACAAACCCGCCACTCCCTGTCCTTAATATCCAGGGAATTATGGCCAGCGGCAGTCACCATGTGGCGCTCATTGACAACAATATCTACGAAGAAGGTTCCCTCGTCAACGGCGTCAAAATCCTCAAAATTGATTTGAATGCCATTACCATCGAACACGACGGCAAACAGGAAACAGTGGCAGTGAGAAAATAACCTCACTATTCTTGGTAAATTTGTAGAGCTTGAAGGATAACATCCGCGGGAATATTCTCAACGACTTTCACCTGCCCGATGTTGGCGGCCAGGACAAAACGATTGCGGCCGGCGACAAATTTCTTGTCGTGACGCATCAATTCCATAATTTTGCTAATTTTTATCTTTTCGATTTTCTCAGGCAGGCCAACGCGTGTGATCAATGCATTTAAACGATGCTCCTGACTGGCGCTTAACATCCCCATCAGGAAAGAAATGCGCCCTGCCACGCGCATGCCTAAGGCCACCGCTTCGCCGTGATGATAACGAAATCCCCCCGCAGCTTCAATGGCATGGCCTGCCGTATGACCAAAATTTAAAATGGTGCGAATACCTTTGGTTTCTTTCTCATCAACCTCCACCACCTTGGCTTTGATCCTGGCACACCGTTTAACCATCAATGTCATACTCTTAGAATCATTCTTTAAAAGACGGGCATAATTTTTCTCAAGGAAGCTAAACAAAACCGAATCTTTAATGACCCCGTATTTGATGGCCTCCGCTAAGCCGTTGCGAATCTGCCGAAGCTTGAGTGTAGAAAGTACCTTGATGTCGGCAAATACCGCCTGAGGCTGATAAAACGCACCGACGAGATTTTTACCGTATTTCAAATCAATGGCAGTTTTTCCGCCGATAGCGGAATCAATTTGGGCCAACAGGGTGGTGGGCACTTGAATGTAAGGGACTCCCCTTTTGTAAATGGCGGCCACCAACCCGGCCAAATCACCGACGACTCCCCCGCCTAAAGCGACGATAAAAATCTTGCGGTTGACATCATAATCGGCAATGCGTTCTATCAAACGTAGCGCACAAGAGGCTGACTTGCTTTGCTCTCCCTCGGGCACGTTAAAAATCTTAACGCAATATCCCTGCTTGACTAAAGCGGCTGATAGCCTCACACCATGCAAACGCTCAATGGTCGCATGCGAAATGATCACCGCGTCTTTTCCCAGAGGAAATTTTTTCAAATACTTCGGAATGTCTTTGAAAATATTAGGCCCGATGACAATGGGATATCCATGACTTTTAAGTTTCAGATGAATGGTGGTCATAACTCAATCCCCAGCCAGTTCGCTAATATCGACATCAAAGGGTATAAAAATTTTAACATACCCATTTGTAAAAGCACTACCACGATGATCAGCCCAAACGGTTCCAGTTTACTATAATAATACGCCAACTGACGGGGCAAAAGCCCCATAACGATGCGTGAGCCATCCAGCGGTGGAATCGGCATCAAGTTAAACACACAGATGACAATATTAAAAAGTATAGCCCATTGCCACACATGGGACAAAGGCGAAAATATTTGAAGTTTATAAAGCCAGATATAGCCGTAAGCTAAGATCACATTGGTCAGCGGTCCGGCAGTGGCCACCAGTATCATCCCCAGGCGGAGATTTTTAAGCCGCCTGAAATTAACCGGCACTGGTTTGGCCCAGCCGAAAAAAATCGGTGAGTGAAGTAAAAATAACACACCGGGAACCAAAATACTGCCGATGGGGTCAATGTGTTTGATGGGATTAAGCGTCAGGCGCCCCATGTCTTTGGCCGTAGTATCCCCACAACGATAGGCCACCCATCCATGTGCGTATTCATGCAGAATAATGGCCGGCCCCACCGCAAATACCATTAATAAAATAATGTCGAGGATCATGATCGTCCTTTGACTTCAAGGGAACCTGGCATCGACGGCGGTTCGCTCTTGGGCTGCGCTGGCAGACGTAAGGGACCTCTGATGAAAGAGGGTTCCACCGTCAGGGACTTGACGCTCAAAAAATCCTTATAAATCCAACCCACCGCCTCTGCCGGCGGCTCAATTTGGTACCAGCCATTGGTTTGTGCAATGACTTTAACCAGATCGCCTTTCTTTAACTGACCGAGGCTTGCCGAATCGCTGTTAGCTCTGGCGCGAATATGGACTTTATCGCCGGTTATTTCAGCCATCAAATGTTGGCGTATCTGCAGATAATCGGCCCGAATATAGGCTTGGGCCGTTATCGGCAGCTGTATTTTATACCAATCAAAACTTCTGCCCCAAACCACAATCTCGGCCCCGCGGTTTATCTTGTCGAGTTTTTCAAAATTCATATTAGCCCCGGCACGGATATTGACCGATGCTTTGCTCACCTGCGCTAAAAAAGGAAAATGCTCATCCGCATATCCCAGGGCGCATAGCCCAAACATAAGGACAACAGATAAGCAAATAATTCGAAACATTATTTCTTGGAGGCGCCAGCGGCAGGTTTACCTGTCGCAGCAGGTTTACCCGCCGTGGCTGGTTTGGCAGCAGCAGCCGGTTTCTCTGCGCCGGTAGCAGCGCCTGCGGCGGTAGGAGCACCAGCAGCAGCTTCCCCTTCTCCCTCAGCTTTAACTTTCTTCTTAGCCTTAATGCGGATAATCTTGGTCTTGGGAAGACCGGTCACCGCGCTGTCTTCTTTCCAGAGGCCTTTTTTCATTAATTCTTTGATGCGTTCAATACGCGTCTGCACTGTACGCTGCGTGGCGCTGGCTTTGTCGATTCTCAGTGATGAATGTAGTGACATTAAAATCTCCTGACTTGACTGCCTTGATATTTCGCCTGAACTTTCTTGAAGGAGGCATCGGCCTGTGGTTGAGAGCTATATGGCCCGACACAAACCAAATAAAAATCTTTCTTTTTAATCAGAAAAACCGGATACCCCTTGAGCTTTAATCCCAACGCTTCTTGTTGGGCGTAATTTTCGTTTCTGTAGGTAGCCACCAAAACGGTCCATTTGCTGCCGGAGGCAACAGCTCTGAGAGTCGTCGCTGGCTGTGTTTTAACGGCTGCTGTCCTTACAGCAAACGTTGCGGTGACGCCAGAAACCAAGGCCGGATGAATGAAAGCGTTATTATCAGTTGTCGGATTAGGAGCCGCCAGACGGCGGCCTCCCACGTTCCAGGCTGCAGCCACTTTATTATCTAAAGCCTGCGCGGCTAAACGCTTGCCCTGCTCCACCCCTACAGAGAACGACAAAAGACCAATCATTATAGCCAAAACCACTAAAACCACAAGGCTTTCTGTCGAGAGGGTCAGCGTCGCTAAAAGGAATTTGGGCTTGTTGACATCTTCCAGGGTTGCGGAGTTAATGGGAAAAAGTTCAAACTGAGGTTCTTTATAATTAATGTTCATAAAATAATTCCGTTGGTCTCTTTTTAGAGTAAGACATTATAATTCTAGCCCTTGAGCAATGACAAGACATTTCTAAACTTTTTTAGACGAGAAAGACCGAGAAAAACCTCGATGATTTTGGGATCGAATTGGCTGCCGCTTTCTTCTTTAAGCTCCAAGAGCGCCTGATCGATCGTTCCTGCTTTGCGATAAGGCCTGGCTTGCACCATGGCTTCAAACGCATCGACGACGGCAATAATACGGGCCCCCAACGGTATCTGTTCTTTCTTCAAACCCGACGGATAACCGCCGCCGTCGTAATGTTCATGATGATACAGAATAATCGGCAAGATAGGTTTTAAAAACTCGACGGGTTTAATCAGCGCCACACTATGAGCCGTATGTCGACGGATAATTTTAAATTCCTCGGCCGTCAAAGCACTTTGTTTGGAAAGAATGGCAAACGGCACGTCAATCACACCGATATCATGCAACAGCGACGCATACTCCAGAGACCGCATACCCTCCTCGCCGATATTCAAATGCATGGCCAGCAGGCGTACCACCCGCATATAAGCCGGGGTGTGGGTCAAAGGATGCGCCTGACGACTGATCAAATTGCCGATGGATTTGATGCTGCCTAAAATGATCTGCTCCTGCTGCTGATGAAACTGCAGATTTTTAATGGCGGTCACCGCCTGTTCGGCAAACACCGAAAGCATTTGCCGGTCAAATTCCCCAAAAGCCTCGTTGCTTTTGGGACGGCGGATGAAGATGGCGCCGATATAATCATCGCTAATGAGCGGCAGGCCAAGGGTGTGATGTTCCAAAACGGAAGCCCCCCGGGTGACCCTGATCACTTCCGGCGGAACATCCTTTAATTCTTTGGGTTTCTGGCGCAGGATGTTGATTTGGTTATCAAAACTGGCAATGAGATTGATATTCTTCTTTATCGGGTCAATCAAATAGACGCTGGCCGAAGAGGCCCGGATAAACTGGCATAACAGGCGGGTTAATCGAAGCGTCAATTCCCCAACGGTAAAGGTGGAGTTGACCAGGCGGTAGACCATGTGCACCGCCGAGAGGATCAAACGATAACGTTTGGAAGCTGGGACATTCATACTTTTTGGTACGGATCAAACAGCCGTTTGTGCTCATCGAGCGCGAAACGATCCGTCATGGAGGCAATATAATTGCCGATGATTTCATATTTTTGCGCCTCGGAAAATTCTTTCTGCCGCGGATACACCTGATAAGGCAATTGTTTGGGGTTTTTGATATACACCTCAAACAAATCTTCAATCACCCGCCGGGCTTTGGTGGTCATACGCTCCACCCGCCAGTGGTGATACAATTTTTCATTGAGCATCTGTTGTAAACAATCGCGCTCAGAGGCCATCTGTTTGGAAAAACCGACGATGGTTTCTTTACAAATTTTAACATCTTCGGCGGATTGAAAAGAACTTTCGCGCAGCCTTTCGTCGGTGGCGGCCAAAAGGTCTTTGACCTGCATATCGATGAGCTCCTTGACGATCTGATATTTAAACATCGCCGCATCCGCATCTCTGGCCTCAGGGCCGATTTTTTTAACCGCCTTCTGCCATAGAGGACTTTCCATCAAATCTTCTTCACCAATACAACCGGCGGTCAAACCATCGTCAATGTCATGATTTAAATAGGCCAGCGAATCGGCAATGTCCACCACCTGCGCCTCCAGGGTGGGGCCTTCTTTAAATTTGCGGTAAGCGGTGACGCTTAGCGTATCATAAATGGTCTGATGCTTGAGAATCCCCACCAGCACTTCACGGGTTAAATTCAGACCATCAAAATGCGGATATTTCTTCTCAAATTGAGTGACTATTTCAAAACTGCGCAAATTATGATTAAAGCCTCTGCCGCTGCCGCGACGGACAATCGCATCCAGCGCCTCTTCCCCGGCGTGACCGAATGGCGGATGACCCAGGTCATGGGCCAGGGCAATAGCCTCGATCAAATCTTCATTCAAACGCAAATTACGGCCGATGGTGCGGGCCAGTTGCGCCACTTCAATGGTATGCGTTAAACGGGTACGATAATAATCGCCTTCAAAGATCACAAACACTTGAGTTTTATATTCGAGTTTGCGAAAGGCCTCCGAGTGGACAATGCGGTCGCGGTCGCGCTGATAACAGCTGCGGCCCTCGTGCGGGGGCTCCTCATGCTCGCGCCCGGCCGAGTCTTTGCTTTTCATGGCATAAGGCGCTAAAATTTTACCTTCTAACTCTTCGATGTCTTTTCTGGTTTGCATGGAAATGAGGAGCATCTGTCAATAATTGATAAATAGCTTTGAGCGACTGAGTAATAATCTTAGTTTGTCCGACCACGGGCATAAAATTATAATCCCCCTTCCAGCGCGGCACCACATGCATATGCACATGCTGGGGGATACCAGCACCGGCGCTACGGCCTAAATTGATCCCCACATTAAACCCGTGGGGGTTTAAGACCTTTTGCAAAAGGTCTTTGGTGTTAAGCAGAATCTCCATCATCTCTTTGATCTCCTCTTCGCTCAGATCGCTGATATCGTTCACATGGCGGTTGGGTAAAATCAAACAATGGCCGTTGCTGTAAGGGTAAATATTTAAGACCGCGTAGGCTAAAGAACTGCGTAAAAAAATGTAATTCTTGGCATCCTTTTTGTCTTTAAGGATGCGGCAAAAAATACAGCCCTTGTGCTGACGGCTGATCACTTTGGCAATATAACCTTCGCGCCACGGCGCCCAGAGCCTTTGCATAAGAAATTATTTTAGCAGAGAATCCCGTCTTGACCAGCAGTTTTCAGGTTAATCCCTGAACATGCCGACGGTTCTTTCTCTACAATTTAATAATACGCGTTTGGATTTTATCCTTGCGGATTTCGATAAGGCCGTAGGAAAAAAACTTGGCTTTGACCACATCATTGGGGCTGCCGGGATTAAAATAAATCACCCTGTTCATGGTTTGATTCAAAGCCTGATGGGAATGGCCGAAAATGACAATATCAACCGCTACGCCTTTAAACTGCTCTTTAGCATTGGCCAAAGCGTCTTTGGTAGGCCTATCGCCGTGATAAACACCAATCTTAACACCTTCGCATTCAAAATATTCTTTCAGCGGCAGTTTCTTTTTCACCCCGGGATCGCACATATTACCCTGCACCGCCTTGACTTCTTTAATCTTTTGAAAAGTCTTGAGGGTCTCTAAATCACACAAATCACCGGCGTGAATAATCAAATCCGCTTTTGAAAGAGCTTCCAAAAGTTTGACAGGCAAAGGCAAAGAATGGGTGTCAGCAACAACAGCGATTTTCATCGGGTCAGATAAGGCTCATCGTATAAATGCATAAGGGTATTAACCTCCCCCTCGTTCCAAATCCACCATTTGTCCTGCAGGGCGCGCACCTTGGCACTTTCATCCAAACCGCTTAAGGACACCAACACACAGCGCCCGGGCCGCGGGGATAATTTTTTAATTTCCTGGGCCAAAGCGCTCAAATCATGCTCTAAAACGGGATCTTTTTTAAGCACAATCAACCATTGCCCTTCCGAAGAGCTGGCCAAAAGCGCATCCAGAAAATTCCCCGCACCCAAACGCAATTTTAAGGGGGCAATATCTTTAAAAGCGGATAATTTATACCTGCGCCCGCCCAGCTCAAAAGCCTCCTCATCGAACTTGTGCAATAAATCCATGATCCTTAACGATAAATCTTTGCGGGAGACCATCTGAAACTCATTGACGCGTTTGTTGATTTCTTCTTTAAACATCTTGCGGCTTTTGCCCGGCTCCAAATCAATGGCTTTCATCCGGCGTTGATACACATACTTGATCCAATATTTAAAAAGTTTATCCTTGATGTGATAATAATTGCCGTTTTTCTCGACGATATCCGCCTCTAATAGACTGTTGATCCGCTGGGTCACCAGAGAGGGTTTAAGGCTTAAATACTGCGCCGCATCTCCGATGCGGTGTTTGCCTTCCGCAAGAGCCACCAGCAAAGAACATAAACTGCCAGAGGCTTTGCCGCGGCACAGTTCGGTCACCGTCAATTCAAAATGACGGCTGACCACTCCCCAGGGATTAAAAACCAAATTTTCAATCGCCTGGGTGAGAATCGGGGCATAAATTTCCCCCTGACGATGCAAAGCTGTTAAACAAATCAATTCCTGGCAAAGCATATTGATATACAAAGGATAGCCGCCGGTAAAATCTGCCAGAAAATTTTTTAAATGCAGGCCGATTTTAATGCCTTCTAAATTATGATCCATGAGTCCCTGGCTGGTGGCTAAATCAAAAGGCGTGATCTCGATGATTTCAAAATTGCCGAACAGCAAAGAAAGTTTCTCGGATAAAATGGTTTTGGCCTGGAGCCCGTTGGAGCTGGTGGTGATATACAAACAACTCTTTTGCGTCATGATGCGTTTGCCCAATTCCACAAACACATTCGTCACGGGAAAGTTTTCCAAATTCTGAAATTCATCCAGAATAAGTACGAGGGACTTTTTCGCTTCCTGACAGAAAGTCTCCGACAAATTCAACAGGGCGGCATACACCTCATTGCTTTTACCTTCTTTAAATAATGTTTGAATGGATTCTACCGCCGCTGTCGTCGTGGGAATTAAAGGACGACAAGCCTCGCAAAGCAATTTCAAATCTTCCTGCAGGGGCAAATTTTTCTTTTTTAAGAAATGATATAAAAGCCCTTTACTAAACTGCCGGGTAAAATAAGCAAAATCGCGGGATTCCAGATTCAAATAAAGAATCACCACGTCGCGGTCTTCGAAATCAGCCGTAAAGCGCTCCAAGAGAGCGGTCTTGCCCACATAACGGCTGCCTACAAGAGCTAAATTCTGACGATAGCCGTCTTTAAGCCCCAGCACACGCTTGTTGAGAACATCCAGAATTTGGCGCCGTCCAAAAAAATTGTAATCAGAATCTGTCAGTGTCATGGTAAATAATACAAAGGATTGGTGGCTTCTTTGCCTCTTCGAATTTCAAAATGTAAAAAACCGCGGCCAGTCACAGAGCCGGCCTGCGCAATGGCCTCTCCCTTATACACATGATCCCCTAATTTGACCAGCAACTTGCGATTCAAAGCATACACCGAAATAAAACCGTCGCCGTGATCAATCATCACCGTCTGATTGTAACCGCTCATATAATCGACCAGGACCACCTGGCCTTCACGGGAAGCTTTCACGGTATCAGTGTCACCGGCCTCGATGTCAATGCCCCGGTTTGAACCCTCTCCCCGGTGATCTTTAAAATAAGAAAGAATTTTACCTTTCATAGGCCAGGCAAATTCATCTTTATTTTTATCCGGGCTGTAAGCGCTGGCCATTTCTTTGACTCCTTTGGCCCCGGGAACAAAAATCAGCTGCCCCACTTCAATGGCGGCCGCATTGGGAATGTTGTTAACCTCAGTGATATCCTCCACCGCCACCCCATAGGTTCTGGCAATATACCAGAGCGTCTGCCCCTTTTGCACCTTATGATAAATCCCCTGTTTTTTTTCTGCCGCTTGAGATGGTGCTTCAGGCAAAGGCTTGTACTCCATCGTGGCACAACCAGCGATGAAACCAACAGCTAGAAGAAAGAACAGTAATTTTAAATTCATATAACACACATCTTTTATAGTAATCCCGCCAAAGGCGGGATCAGCGGGGGACGGGAATCGAACCCGCGCAGTCAGCTTGGGAAGCTGAAATTCTACCACTGAATTACCCCCGCAACATATTTTTTAAAGAAGCAACGGTTTCTTTAATATTTTGAGCCAATAAAATGTCTCGGCAAATCGCCACCCGCCTGACTCCTTGCGCCGTTAATTGGCTAAGATTACTGCGACTAATACCACCGATAGAAAACACCGGAATCTTAGTCATCTCAAGTACACGGTTGAGTAATTCCAGATTCATGCACTTACGCTCGGGCTTTGTTTGAGTTTTAAATACGGAACCAAAACCGATATAATCAGCCCCTTGTCTTTGAGCCTCTTTGACTTGCTCCAGACGCTGACACGAAACGCCGATAATGGCTTGGGGGCCCATAAGCCCTCTAGCCTGGGCGTAAGGAATATCTTCCTGGCCTAAATGCACCCCATCAGCATCCGCCAAAAGAGCTAAATCCACCCGATCATTGACAATGAACAATGCTTTACCCGCTGTAATCTTTCGAGCCTGACGGCAGAAGTCCAAAATATCCTTTGCGCTGCCGTTTTTGTCGCGTAATTGTACTAGATCAACCCCCCCGCGTACAGCTGGTTTTAGTGCTTTAAGCAAATCCCTGTAAGAAAGAACCTGCCTGTCTAAAATCAAATATAAATTAGCGTTTTTTAACCGCTTTTTGCTCCAGGACATACATCTGATACCGTAGTGTTTTAATCCCCTGTGCGGCTGAGGGATTGAAAAGTTTAGCCACTTCCTCTAGAACCCGCAGGGATTCCTTCACCCGCTGGGCATTGGCAAAAAAAACCGATGGGATATCTTTCCTTTTAAGCTCGCTTGCACAGCTGGGCCGGCCAACATCTAAGATGACATCCCGGCCTTGCAGCATTTTAAACACATTCAGAGTGCTTGTGACCGTCGTCAATTCATGACGCAAATCTTTCAACGATTTTGTTAACGCTTGTTTGTTCCACCCGTAACGGGCGATGTCCTCACAAACCCTCAAACCCTCTTTGGCCCGGTTGAAATTAGCGTCGATGATACGATAAAGCTGTGGGGTTGGCTTCATGCTTAAGCCGCCTTCTGCCCTATACGGCGGATCATACTAGTCGTGGAAAAACCTTTGATATATTTGATGAGCTCCACCTTCTTGACCAACTGTGCCCCCACCACTTCCCTTTTCTTCCAATCCGCGCCTTTAATTAAAACATCCGGCTGGATGGCTTGAATCAGCTCATAAGGAGTATTTTCATTAAAAATCACCACGAAATCCACACTTTCGAGAGCCGCTAGTACAGTAGCTCTCGATTTTTGCGGACAAATCGGCCTTGAAGGGCCTTTGATACGGCGGGTGGATTGGTCGCTATTTAACCCCACAATCAAAATACGGTTTTTCTTTTGAGCGGTCTGCAGATATTTGACGTGGCCCAAATGCATCAAATCAAAACAGCCATTGGTAAAAGCGATCGTCTTTCCCTGGCGGCGTAAACCAACTAATTTCTTCTTAAGTGCCTGTACGCCAACAATTTTATTCTCTGATTTAAACATAAAATAAAAAAATTATTTGGTTAATGTATCTTCGACCAATTGGCAAATAGTATGGAAAATAACCAAATGTGATTCTTGAATGCGGGCGGTTTTAGATGAGGCCGCGACAATGACAATATCGCACAAGCCTGCCAATTGACCGCCACTGCCGCCGGTCACGCCGATGGCGGTAATCCCCATGGCTTTAGCTTGTTTGACTGCTTCTAATACATTCTTGGAATTGCCGCTGGTGGAGATAGCCACCAGCACATCCCCTTTTTGACCCAGGGCCTGAAGCTGGCGGGAGAAAACAATATCAAAAGTATAATCGTTGCCTAAAGCGGTTAAGGCGGACGTATCCGTCGTTAAAGCAACGGCCGGCCAAGCTGCGCGTTCTTTCTGAAAACGGCCTACGAATTCCGCGGCAATGTGCTGGCTATCCGCCGCGGAGCCGCCGTTGCCGCAGAAAAAAAGCTTATGATGAGCTTGAAAAGCCTCCATGATCACTTCAGCGGTCTTCATGATCTGTGGCAGATTTTTCTTGAGAGTTTCCCCTTTAACGGCAATGGATTCTGCAAAAATTTTTTCGATGGTATTTTTCATGTGGTCAATGCCTTGCTGAAAAAACATTGGTGATTTCAACCAAATCCATACTGACTTGTTTACGCTCGCGCACCGCTTCCTCCATATCCACAAAACAGATTTTATTATCTTTTAAACTCACCATCTTGCCGAATTTCTGTTCTTTAACGAGCTCCACGGCTTTAACCCCAAAACGCGTGCCTAAAACCCGGTCAAACGACGTTGGTGTTCCTCCCCGCTGAATATATCCTAAAACGCTTACACGGGTTTCATAACCCGTATTGTCTTCGATAACTTTGGCTAAGTATTCCCCCACGCTGCCAAAGCGGCGCTTTTCTGCCATTGGCTCGCTGGAGGTCGAATGCGCCGAACGCGCCATGTACCCCTCAATTTTAGTGCCTTCGGAAATGACAATAATGCTAAAGGGTTTGCCGCGTTTATGCCGCTCACGCAAAAGCTCATAGAGCTCCTGTAAATTAACGGGAATTTCCGGAATCAGAATAATATCCGCCCCGCCGGAATGCCCGCTTCCACGGCGATCCATCCGGTATAAAGCCCCATCACCTCGACAACCATGATGCGGTGATGTGATTCCGCGGTCGTATGCAAACGGTCAATGCATTGGGTGGCAATATTAACAGCCGTATCAAAACCAAAAGCGTAATCCGTACCCGAGAGCGCATTATCAATCGATTTAGGCACGCCCACCACTTGAATAATGCCGCGTTTATACAAAGCATTGGCAATCTTTAAAGTCTCCTCACCGCCGACGGCAATGAGCGCATCCACGCCGCTTCTTTGATAATGTTCTTTGATCTTCTTAATTTGATCTTCCTTGCCTAAAGGGTTGAGACGGCTGGTGCCTAAAATGGTCCCGCCGCGGTCCAAAATGCCGGTGGTGGATTTGACATCCAAAACCTTCATGTCATTTTCGATTAAACCCAGCCATCCATTTTTAATACCCGTAATCACAAAATTTTCCTGCATACCTTTGCGCACCACCGCGCGGATGACCGAGTTAAGTCCGGGGCAATCAGCCCCGCCTGTTAAAATACCAATTTTTTTCATCAATGAGTCTTAAGGTTAACCATCATTTTTTATCATCTTTTCCAAGAAATGAGTCGTGACCTTGCCCTGCAGAAAGGTCGGATGATGCATGATTTCCATATGCAGCGGAATGGTCGTTTTGATAGGGGCCACGTAAAATTCATCCAGGGCCCGACGCATAATGCGAATCGCCTCATCACGGTCTTTGCCGTGGACAATCACTTTCGCCAACAGGGAATCATAATAAGGACTGATAGTATAGCCCGGATAAATATGCGTGTCAATGCGCACGCCAGGTCCGCCTGGCAGATTAAGCTCTGCTATCTTGCCCGGTGAGGGAATGAAATTATTGTAAGGATCTTCGGCGTTGATACGGCATTCAATGGAAGCGCCCTGGAATTTCACATCTTCCTGCTTCATCTTTAACTTCTGACCATTAGCCGCTTTTATCTGTTCCTTAATAAGATCGATACCGGTGATCATCTCGGTGACCGGATGTTCCACCTGAATACGCGTATTCATCTCCATAAAATAAAAATTGCCATACGCATCCAGTAAAAATTCAATGGTCCCTGCCCCATGATAATGAACCGCCTTGGCGGCTTTGACCGCAGCCTCACCCATTTTTTTACGCAAATTAGAATCCAAAGCCGGTGAGGGCGCTTCCTCCAATAATTTTTGATGCCGTCTTTGCAGGGAACAATCGCGTTCGCCCAGATGAATGACGTTGCCGTATTCATCCGCCAAAATCTGAAACTCCACGTGACGGGGGTCTTCGATGTATTTTTCAATATACACATCCGCCCGTCCAAAATTTGCCTCCGCTTCCGCCTGTGCCACTTTAAAAGAATTGATCAGCGTCACATCATTATGGCAGACGCGCATGCCCTTACCGCCGCCGCCGGCGGCGGCTTTAATAATCACCGGATATTTAATCTTCTGGGCCACGGCGAGCGCTGCTTCCTGAGTTTTAATAACACCGTTGCCGCCGGCTGTTAAAGGCACCCCCATTTTTTTAACCGTTTCTTTGGCGATAATTTTATCGCCCATTTTGCGGATGGACTCCGGCGAGGGGCCAATGAATTTGATATGACAGGATTCGCAAATCTCGGCAAAATGCGCGTTTTCCGATAGAAAGCCGTAGCCGGGATGAATAGCTTCCACGTCGGTGATCTCCGCAGCGGAGATAATCGCGGGGATATTCAAATAGCTTTCTTTGCTTGCGGCCTTGCCAATACAAACCGCTTCATCGGCAAAACGCACGTGCAAAGAATCGCGATCCGCTTCGGAATAAACCGCCACCGTGCGAATGCCGAGTTCCTTGCAGGCACGAATGACACGCAGGGCGATTTCACCACGATTGGCGATAAGGATTTTGGAAAACATAAATTATAGCGGTTCAACTACAAATAAGGTTTGGCCAAATTCGACAGGTTCGGCGTTTGAGACAGCCACTTCCGCAATTTTACCGCGCACTTCGGATTTAATTTCGTTCATGAGCTTCATGGCTTCCACAATACAAACCACTTGGCCGACTTCCACGGTCTGGCCGACTTCCACAAACGCGGCCGCTTCCGGAGACGGAGCGCGATAAAAAGTGCCCACCATCGGTGACTTGATCTGTTGGGTCGATTTTTGGGAAGTTTCAGCGGTGGATGCCACAGCCGTGGGCGTGGCCGAAGAGGTGGCGATTTTCGGGGCAGGAATAGATTCGACCGTATAATGAACAGGCGCCTGAAGCTGCGCTTCAAGGGTTGTTTTCTTTAATTTCAACTTAAGGCCTTCGCGTTCAATTTCAATCTCGCTAAGATTGTTTTCATTCATCAGCGCGATGATTTCCTTAATTTCTTTTAAATTCATTTTTTGACCCTTTCGACATAGATGCCGGTTCTGGTGTCAACTTTAATCGTCTCCCCGGGGCTGATAAACAAAGGTACAGAAACAAAAGCGCCGGTATCAATTTTAGCAGGTTTATAGCCGGCTTTGGAAGAATCCCCTTTAAGGCCGGGATCTGCTTCGGTGATGGTCGCTATAATAAAAGTAGGAACCTCGGCTTTAATCACCTGCCCCTTATAAATAATGGTTTCCACTGCCATATTATCTTGCAGGTATTTGACCCCATCACCCAGAAGGTCTTTAGGTATCACCATATCTTCAAAAGTATTCTGGTCCATGAAATGGTATTCATCGCCTGCGGCATAGGTAAACTGCATGCGCTGGCGTTCTAAGGACGCATCTTCTAACATATCAGAACTACGAAAGGTGCGTTCCAAAACAGCGTCGGTTTTAATATTTTTGAGCCGCACGCGTACAAAAGCGCTGCCTTTACCAGGCTTGACGTGATGATATTCGGTTACAAAATAAAGATTACCCTCCACCAACAGACCCATACCACCTTCAATCTCATTAATGGTGATTGCCACTGAGCGCCTCACATCCTTCTTGGGTCACTAAAACCATATCTTCCACTCTTATTCCAAACTGCCCGGGGATATACACCCCAGGCTCTACCGTTACCACCATTCCCGGCTCCAGGATACTCTGGCTTTGCACTGAAAGCCTGGGGTTTTCATGGATTTCAAGCCCTACTCCATGCCCTAAGGAATGGCCAAAATATTTTGCTAAACCAAACCTGCGCAAGACCTTACGTGCATGAGCATCTACTTCGGCCACTGCAATTCCCGGCTTAATGAGCTTAATCGCTTCCTGTTGCGCAAGCGTTGTAGCTCCAAGCGCTTTGGTATAACGAGGCGACATTCTACCCAAAAAGAAATTGCGTGTCAAGTCAGACTTATAACCTTCTAGATCAATACCAATATCGATCAACAAAGGCTCATTGGTTCGCAGGATTCTGTCACTAACCTTCGCATGAGGATGGGCGGAATTAGGCCCTGAGGCAATAATGGGATCAAAAGAAAACCTAACCTGATTTTTTTTAATAAATCCCTCCAAATGCCCCAAGATTTGACGTTCAGAAAGGCCTGGCTTCACCACTTTTTTTAAAAATTCCAAGGCTCTAAAATGCACTTTCAAACATTGGCGAATGGCATTCACTTCCCCCTCTTCCTTAATTTCCCTTAAACTCTCGACCAAACCATTGGCCGCAATAAGCTTAGTCCGGCGCGGGCAAAAACTCTTAAGTTTCTTAAAACAAGCCACCGAAGTATGCCGCTCGTCAAAGCCCAGACGCTTGATTTTATGGTTTTGGGCCACCTCAAAGAGAGTTTCGGCCAAGCATCGGGTATGTTGTTTGACTGAAGCAATACCTTTTAACCCCTCCCTGGCTTCTTGAATGTAGCGAAAATCAGTAATGTAAAAAACCTTTTTGGGTGTCACTAAAAGCCAGGATTCCTGGGCAGGGAAACTGGTTAAATACTTAATATTGACATCTTGAGTAATAAGAAGCGCATTGATACTACGATGACGGGGAAATTCAGCGACTAATCTTCTTAAACGATGGTTCATAAAAACCCAGGATGCCTCTGTTAAGGCGGGTCATTGCTCAGCTTGATCGGCTAGCAATACAGGAATACCGTTTTTAATAGGGTATTTGCGTCCGCATTGGAGGCAGACAACGTTATTATTTTTGAGTTCTATTTCTCCGCCGCAGGCGGGACAAGCGAGAATTTCCAACAATTTGGGATCTATCATTTAACTTGGGGCTTGTTCTTTTTTAACCGCTTCCACGTAGCGCAATTGAAGTTCGTAAATCGACCCATGAAGCAATTCCGACTCTTCTTTGGTTAAATTGCCCGTGGTCTTTTCTCTGATAATAGTCATGGTATCAATCAAAAACTTGGCTTGTTTGAGGTTTCTATCTATCTGATTGGTCAGCGGATTAGGGATTTCCCCCAAAAAGATCATCGCCTGAAAGCCCAGACTTGCGATATAGTTAAAAAAATCCAATTGCGGCTCTTGACCCGCCTCTGGCGGGTCTTGCTCTTGAGATGGTTTTTCTTCACAGGAAACTGGAATGGGTTTTCCATCGGGGCCGATGAGGCCGCTGGATTCAGGGCTCACCTTCTCTCCCCAGCGATTATGCAGATCCATACTTGATCCTTTCTAAAAAGTATGGACACTTTAACACTGAAGCGTATAGTTGTCAATCCGAGTGTAATCGAAGGGAGCGGAAGAATAATTAAGAACTACTGATCGCGCAGTTGATATTCAATTTCAATATTGAAGGTGTATTCCGGCAGGGTCATGCCTTTTAAAAAAGGCGGAAAACGTGCTTCTTTGAGGCTTTTGGTAGAAATGTAGCGTAAATTTTGACTGGCTCTAGTTTTCGCATCAATAACCTGATAATCCTTAAGACTCCCATCCGAAGCAATAATAAAGGTCAAATATACTTTGCCGTTATCCAGCTGGTTGTAATTGGCGTAAACCCTTTCCTTAATGCTTTCCCGCACCCTGTCCTGGTAAGAGGTGTAAATGGGATTATTGATCTTCTGTGATACAATCGGTGTCACCGTAATATGATTAACCTGCAAGGATTTGATCCGCACGGGCCTGCGCTCGTAGACGAAATCTTTAAACTCCTGGCTATCTTTGACCAATTTAATACCGATGGCATCATTGGAAGGCAAAAGCAAGGAATTTTGCAAATCCAATTTTTGGGCTGGCTTAATGACATGCTGTCGAATATCTAATGCCCGAGGGCTGATGGGTTTGTAGGTAATCTCCACACTCCTGAGCCTGGCTCTTTGAAGCTGCGGTAATTTCATCCAGTAGCCGCTGCCAACAACCATCGTATGAATCGTCAATGAAATCAATAAGGCTCTGAACAAAAAATGATCAGTGGTCATGGCGTAAACATCTCCCGACTGAGGTAACGGATAAACTTAAGCGTATCACGCACGGGGCTAATCTTGCTGATCTCATCGCGATAAATGGTCTGAATCGGCACCGCAGCCATGCGAAAACCCTTTTTACTGGCTTTAATCAGAATTTCCGTTTCAATCTCAAAATCCGTGCATTGAAGTTCAATGGCCTTAAGGACATTGGTTGTCATCAAACGAAACCCGCATTGAGTATCCGCGATTTTCTGACGGCAAATCAAAGAAATGACCCATGACATAAACCTGTTGGTGACCCGTCGCAGCCAAGGCATCTCTGAAGGATTATGCATGCGATCCCCGCTAATAATATCCGCCTGTGTGTTTCGATAACATTCCAAAAAATGACCGATATCTAAAGGCGAATGCTGCCCGTCACCATCCATTGTAATGACGGCCTCATACCCTTGTCCCAGAGCTTGCGCAAAGGCCAGACGCAGAGCATTACCCTTACCCCCTTTTTTATGGGTTGAGATCACCAGCGCTCCCTGCGTTTTAGCCAAAAGGGCTGTGTCATCACTGGAACCGTCGTCAACGACTATGACATCGTAACCTAAATCGGTAATCGCTTTAACCAAAGCGCCGATCGATCTGGCTTCATTATGGGCGGGGATGACAATGGCGATTTTCATACGTTCTCAAAACGGCGAAACATCAGCCATTGGCTGGGATTCTGCCGGATTTGTTCCTCAATCAAAGGAAGGTATTGTTTAGTGAGCTGTTCTATATCCTCATCACTGATATGGCCCGCCTTCATAGGCGGCGGATCAATGGGTTCCCCTAATGTAATACGAAAATTATTCTGATGACCGCGTAAAAAAAACACCGGGATGATGGGAGCACCGGTTTTAAGCGCAAAGAGAGCCGCGCCTTGGGGAATCATGGCCTTTCGTCCTAAAAAATCCATCGGCAGACCGTGATGGCCAAAATCCCTGTCGGCCAGAATGGCAATAAAACGATTGCGTTTTAAATGTTCCAAACAACCACGCAGAGCCACATTAGTTTGAATCACCGTGGCCCCAAAAAACTCTCGCTGGCTGTTAAAAAAATGATTAACCCGCTCGTCCCTATGCGCCAAAGCCACGATCGACACAGGATACCCCAGAAGAGCTAACAGGGCCGCTCCCATTTCCCAATTCCCCAGATGTGCGCTAAGAATAATACCGCCTTTGCCTTTATGAAGCACCTCGTTTAAATGCTCCACCCCCGTCATCTGAACAGAATTTTTAATAAACTCCCGATCGAGCCTTCGGGTCATGGTAAAAAAATCCGCCAGATATTTACCAAAATTGTGAAACACATCACGCACCATCGAAGCGGGAACTTGATCGGCGTTAAGAACAACTTTTAGATTAGCCTCTACAGCCTCACGGTCTGCTTTGGATAACAGATATTGACAATCCGAAAGAAAAACAGCTAGCGCATAACTGACCGATAGCGGCAGATGGCGCGTCAAAAATTGTCCGATTTTATAAAGACAAAAATTTCCCATATTCTAACAAGTTAGAATTAACCGCGCGATGTTTTGTGCTGCCATCGGTTTACCGTACTTGAGCGCCGCCTCGCGCATGGATTTCAGTTTGGACGGTTCGCTCAAAAGGGTCTCAATGGCCCGGCCGATTTGCTTTTTATCGTCAACGCGGATGGCAATACCGCTTTGGACTAAAAACTGCGCGTTGCGCTCTTCCTGACCCGGAATGGGATCCACAATGACCATGGGTAAACCCTTGGCCAAACATTCCGAGGTGGTCATGCCGCCGGGTTTGCTGATAATAACAGTGGAGATTCCCATCAATTCATCCACGTTATTGGCGTACTCATAGAAAATAATTTTTTTAGAACTCAGACGCTGAATTTTCTTAAGCCACCGTACCAGTTTCACATTGGTCCCCGCAATCACAATAATCTGCAGAAATCTATCTAATCGAACCAGGGATTTGACAGCGTCCTTCATCGGTCCTAAACCCTGGCCTCCGCCCATGACCAAAATCGTCGGCACATGAACGTCCAAACGCAGTTTCTGCGCAATCGCCGCGTGGTCTAATTTTTCCGCGAATTTCATGTGGATGGGAATGCCAAAGACCTTAATCTGATCTTCTTTCACTCCCTCGTTCATGTAACGCCTTTTGGCATCTTCGGACGGAACCACGTAATAATCCACGCCTTCATGCAGCCAGTAGAGATGCGGAGCAAAATCGGTCAGCACGCCGATGACTTTCACCGGCAGTTGATGCGTCTTTTTATAATCCGCCACCATGCCGCAGGGAAAAGCCTGGGTGCAGACAACCGCATCGGGTTTAAACTCATCGAAAAGAAGTTTTAATTTCTTGTGGGAGGATTTGTGAATGGATTCTTTGAGATTCTTGGAAGCTTTGATGACCTTGGGATTATCGTAAAGGAATTCCCAGATTTGCGGAGCGCGCTTAATCACTCCCAGATAGGCGGTGTTGACAATTTTTTCCATCAAGGGATAGGTGTAGCCAAAACCGTTGAGGCTTTTGACTTCACAATCGGGATTAAGACTTTTAAGCGATTTTTGAATCGCCACCGCTCCCTGGCGATGCCCGGAGACCTTGGAAATATAGAGCAGCAAAACACGCTTAAGTCTAAATTCCGTCATAACTTATTCAATGATTCCCAAAACACCGCCCACCAGCCCGTCTTGGCCTGGCCTGACGGTGATTGATTGCAATCGACCGCTGGCCGGAGCCTCGACATTAAAGGTCGCCTTATCGGTTGTGACTTCGCAGACCTCATCCCCGGCATGAATTTGGTCACCCACCTTCACATGCCAGCAGGCTACCGTCGCTTTCGTAATGCCTTCACCTAATTCGGGCAGAATAATATTATTCATTAGACAATACTCACCTCAAAAATGTTGCCGAAAAGCTCCATCCATTTGCGCTTGACTTCCCCCATCCGAACCGCACGTCCTAACAATTGAGCCATGGACGTCATCTGCACATCCAAACCACAGGGTTTAATAAGAGAAAACAAAGAAAGGTCGGTGTTAACGTTAATCCCCAAACCATGATAGCTGACCCATTTGCGCACGCCAATACCGATAGAAGTAATTTTATCAGCTCCCGCGAAAACACCGCGTTTACCAGGAACACTCACTGCCAATATACCAAAATCCTTCAATAAATCAACGGCAACTTGCTCGAGTTTTTCAAGATACCTCTTAAGATTACGCTGGTAGAAATTCAAATCCAAAATCACATACACCATGAGCTGTCCGGGCGCATGCAACGTCACATCCCCGCCGCGATCGACGCTGTGAATGGCAACCCCTTTTTGTTCAATAACTTGTTGGCTGTTAAGCAAGCTTTCCTCTTTAAATAAACGGCCCAGGGTGAGAACCGGTAGATGTTCACAAAAAACCAAACGGCCACATTCGCCGGCAATGACGGCATCCACCATACGTCTTTGACGCTGATAGGCGTTGATATAATCGACCATCCCCCAGTCTTCGGCAATCATATCCATAGGCGCTTGAGTATACACGAACCCAAATCTCGTCGCAACTGAAAGTAATGACCATAAAAAAGCCCGCTTAAAGCGGACTTTTTATGGCATGGATCATTTTGCATATAAACGACTATAATTTTTTGCAAATCGCTTCGGCCATTTGCAGGGTGCCCACCGCGGTGGGGTCGTTGCGGTCAGCTTTGAGGTCATAGGTGACGTGCCTGCCTTCCTTCAACACGGCACGTACGGCATTGTCCAAACGGGTGGCCGCGGCCTCTTCCTTCAAATGACGCAGCATCCATACGGCGGAGAGAATTGTAGCCGTGGGATTAACTTTATTCTGCCCGGTATATTTGGGGGCTGATCCGTGCACCGGCTCAAAAAGAGCAATTTCATCGCCGTAATTGGCTCCCGGGGCAATGCCTAAGCCTCCCACCAAGCCAGCACACAAATCGGAAATAATATCACCGTAGAGATTCGGCAAAACCAAACAATCATACGTATGCGCGTGTTGTACCAGCTGCATGCACATATTATCCACGATGCAGTCGCTAAACTCTATCCTTCCGGCATATGCTTGAGCCACTTCCTGGGCGCTACGCAAAAAAATCCCGTCGGTAAATTTCATAATATTAGCTTTATGCACCGCCGTCATTTTCTTGCGGCCTAAACGCAGCGCATAGTCAAACGCAAACTTAACGATGCGCTTGGAAGCACTCACAGAAATAGGTTTAATGGAAATCGCGGCATCTTCTTTCACTTTCTTAGGCGACATTTCATTGATCAAAGCGCGCAGGCGAGCAAGCTCGGGCGTATTTAAATCAAATTCGATACCCGCGTAAAGGTCTTCGGTGTTTTCGCGAAACACCATCAAATTGACGTTCTTAACGGGTGTTTTGGTGCCTTCATAATAAAAACAGGGCCGCACGCAGGCAAAAAGGTCCAGCGATTGGCGCAGCTGCACATTGACCGAACGAAAACCTTTACCGATGGGAGTAGTGATGGGGCCTTTGATGGCGGTTTTATTGCGGCGGATGGATTCTAAGGCTGCCTCTGTTAAGGGCTGGCCGTATCTGGTAACGGATTTCTCACCAACTTCACAAACTTCCCAATCAATTTTAACGCCTGTAGCATCCACGCACATTTTCATCGCCACAGTCACTTCAGGCCCGATGCCATCGCCGGGTAACAAAGTTACTTGATGAGCCATCATTTACCTTTTCCCTAATAAACTCTTAAGCTCATCGATATTATGCGCATAGGTGATCGCCGTTTCATAGGTGATCAATCCTTTTTCGTAAACTTCTTTGAGGGATTTATCCATGGTCTTCATACCGTATTGAGCGCCAGTTTGAATCGCCGTACGCAGTTGTCCAGACGCTTGCTCGCGGATCATGTTACGCACCCCCGCCGTTGCGATCATAATTTCCGGCACCATCAGCCGACCCTTGCCGCCGGCGCGCGGCACCAATTGCTGCGAAATCACCCCCTGCAAAGCGCTGGCTAATTGCAAACGCACCTGGTGCTGCTGGTACGGCGGAAACACGTCAATGATACGTTCAATCGTCTGGGGCGCATCCGGCGTGTGCAACGTCGCCAGCACCAAATGGCCGGTTTCCGCGGCGGTTAAAGCGGTAGAGATGGTCTCCAGATCGCGCATTTCTCCGACCACAATAACATCCGGGTCCTGACGCAGACAGCGGCGCAGAGCTTCAGCAAAGGAATTAGTATCCCGATACACTTCCCGCTGTTTGATGACTGACTTTTTATTGACATGCACGTATTCGATGGGGTCTTCAATGCTGATAATCACACATTCACGCTCATGATTAATTAAATTGATCATGGCCGCCATGGTGGTGCTTTTACCGGTGCCGGTAGCTCCAGTAATCAAGACCAGACCGTTTTGTTTACGGGCCAGATCTCCAAGAACCACGGGCAGCTGCAATTCTTCCATGGTTGGAATAAATAAAGACACCCGTCTGAAAGCCGCTTCCGCGCATCCACGCTGATAATGCACATTGACGCGAAAACGATCCAGACCGGTCATGGCTAGAGAAAAATCCAGTTCTTTATTGTCTTCAAATTGTTTGCGCTGAGTCGAGGAAAGGCCTTCAAAAATAATGTCCTGCAACTGCTCACGTGAAAGCGGACCATGTTCAATCATGACCAAGCGTCCGTCAATGCGTAAAACTGGCGGGGTATTTTCCGTTAAATGAAGATCCGAAGCCCCTTTTTGAATGGCCAAAAGAAGAAGTTCGCGTAAAACGGTATTTTTTTCCATAGTTGCCGCTGTTGTCGTGTTTATACTTTACAAGAAGATCTGGCTTCCACCCACCTGCTGATACGGTTGATGCCTTCTTTGATTTTTGCCTCCGAGGTGGCAAAACTCAAACGGATATACGCAGGCGCGCCAAATCCATCGCCGCCGACCACCGCGACTTTAATATCATCCAGCATTTGTTTGGCGATGGTGGCCCCGTCGCCGATTTTGGACACATCGCAGAACACATAAAAAGCTCCCTGCGGCCGGATGTAACGGATTTGTACAATGCGATCGAGGCATTGTACAATCAAATCGCGCCGGCCCTTAAACACCCGGCACATGGCCTCAATGGTGTCATTGGAAGCCCTCAGGGCCGCCACCGCTGCCGCCTGACTAATGGAAGTCGGATTAGAGGTGGAATGATCCTGATATTTCTTGATGTATTCCATGATCTGTTGAGAACCTGCCGCGTAGCCAATGCGCCAGCCGGTCATCGCGTATGCCTTGGAGATGCCGTTAACCGTCATCGTTAAGTCAAAAATCTCTTTGCCCAGTGAAGCGATAGAACAAAACTTAATATCATCATAAACCAATTTTTCGTAAATTTCATCACTAATGACGTAAATTTTATGCGCCACACAGATTTCAGCCAGTCTGGCTAATTCCTCTTTGGTGTACATGACCCCGGTGGGATTGGAGGGCGAGTTGAGAATTAAAAGTTTTGTTTTGGAGCTCAGGTGCTTTTTCAATAAATCCGTCGTGATTTTAAACCCTGTGGATTGATCCGTCGGGATAATCACCGACTTGCCACCGGCCGCTTTGACCATTTCCGGATAGCTGACCCAGTAAGGAGCCTGAAAAATAACTTCATCAGCGTCGTCGACTAACACCTGGACGATGTTAAATAAAGAATGTTTGGCCCCGCAGGAGACTACGATCTGATTGGGTTGATACACCAGGCCATTATCTTTTTGAAATTTGGCCGCGATGGCTTCTCTTAATTCCTGTATGCCCGCCGAAGGCGTGTATTTGGTAAAACCACTATGGATGGACTTGATGGCTGCTTGCTTGATGAAATCAGGAGTGTCAAAATCAGGTTCGCCGGCGGCGAAATTGACCACATCATGCCCCTGCGCCTGCAACTCCTTGGCGCGGGCGGTGATGGCCAGCGTCGTTGAACCAACCATATCTTTGATCCGACGATTAACCTTGAGCATGAAATTATTCCCCGCCAACTTTACGCTGGAACAATTTTTTGAGACCGGTCGGTTTAGGGACCACTTTGATTGAAGTCTTCACGTCAGCCTTGGAATGCTCTGGTTTAGCAACAACAGTTTTGGTCCCCTCTTCCACTGCTTTGGTTTGAGCATCCTCTGGTTTTGTCTGGACGGTATCCTTGATCTCTTTTTTCAACTTTTGACCACTGATCATCGCACGGTCTTTTTCAGTTAACTCTAAAAAGACCATATCCGCATTATCCCCGAGGCGCTTGATAAAAGGAATGATGCGGGTGTAACCGCCTAGGCGGTTTTTAAAACGCGGGGCCGTTTCTTTAAAAAGCGACGAGACCGAAGCATGGTCGCAAAGAATCGCAAACGCGCGACGGCGCGCGGCCAGCGTATCTTTTTTGCCTAAGGTAATTAGTTTTTCAACTAATCTTCTGGCTTGTTTGGCCTTGGCGCGGGTGGTACAAATACGCTGTTCAATCAAAGCCGCCTTGGCTAAATCGCGCAAGGTGGCTCTGCGTAAACTGCGGTTGCGGCTTAAACGATTTCCTGCGATTTGGTGTCTCATAGTTAAGCGCTCTTGGCTTTCAATTTTTTAGAATCAACTTTCATCCCCAACGTCAGCCCCATGGCTTTAAGGATATCAACGATTTCCGTTAAGGATTTCTTACCGAAATTGCGGAACTCTAGAAGTTCGACTTCCTGACGCTTGACTAAATCGCCGATAGTTTTGATATTGGCGTCTTTAAGACAGTTGGAAGAACGTACCGACAATTCCAATTCGGAAATCGGCAGACGAAGCTTGGTGTACAACGCTTCTTCTTCGGCGGAAATTTCTTCCTCCTCCACGTCTTCTTCAGGTAATTGGCCGTAAGCGACAAACACGTCCAGATGGCGCTGTAAAATATTGGCCCCGTACAAAAGCGCTTCTTTGGGGTTAATGGCGCCGTTGGTGTAAATCTCAGTGATCAAACGGTCATAATCCGTGCGCTGACCGACACGGGTATTTTCAACGCTGAAATTGACCTTCACGATGGGGGTAAAAATTGCATCCACCGCGATGGTTCCGACGGGGGCGCCTTCTTTTTTATTCTGGTCCGCCGGCACATAACCACGGCCGCGGGAAATCTCCAGTTCCATGTTAAAAGGAATATCCTGGGTTAAGGTGGCGATGTGATGCTCGGGGTTAAGGATTTCAATGACTTCATCAAAGATAATGTCCTTGGCCTTAATCTCGCCTTTTTTATTAGCTTTGATGTAAATGCTTTTAGGGGTCTTGGAATGCGAACGCACAATCAAGCCCTTGATGTTTAAAATGATTTCCGTCACCGCTTCCAAAACACCGGGCATGGTGGAAAATTCGTGAGAAACGCCTTCCATACGAATGGCGCTGACCGCAGAACCTTCAATGGAAGACAAAAGGATACGACGCAAAGAATTGCCTAAAGTCACTCCGTAACCGCGTTCGAAAGGTTCAGCCACGAATTTACCATAGGTATTGGTGTAACTGTCTTCATCGCAATCTAAACGTTTAGGCATTTGAAAATCACGCCATTTCACACCCATGTCATTATCCTCCGTTTATGTTACCTCGAGTATAACTCGACGATTAACTGTTCATTGACAGAATAGGCGACGTCTTCGCGCATCGGCATGCGCACGATTTTCGCTTTGCAGTTGGCTGCATCCACCTCAAACCAGCCGGGAACTTTGCGTTCCTTGGTGATCTCGATATTGGCTTTGATAGCATTTAAAGTTTTCGCGTCGGTTTTGATTTCCACCACATCATTGGATTTAACCAAGAAGGAAGCGATATTCACCCGGCGGCCGTTAACGGTCACATGATGGTGGCTGACGATTTGACGCGCATCTTTACGGGATTTGGCAAAGCCTAAGTTAAAAATCACGCTGTCCAAACGGCGTTCCAATAATTGAAGCAAAGTCGTACCCGTAACGCCTTTGGTGGAGCTTGCCTTTAAGAAGTAATTACGGAATTGTCTTTCCATCACCCCATAAATGCGTTTGACCTTTTGTTTCTCGCGCAATTGAATACCGAAGTTAGAAAGCTTACCTTTCTTAATACCGTGCTGTCCGGGCGCGTATTCACGACGAGCTACCGCGCATTTATGCGTGTAGCAGCGGGCTCCTTTTAAGAAAAGTTTTTCACCTTCACGGCGGCATAAACGACAATCTGGACCAATATCGCGACCCATATTTTAAATTTTATCCTTTCTTTACACTCTACGTCTTTTGCGTGGACGGCAGCCGTTATGCGGAATCGGCGTGACGTCTCTGATGGAGGTTACATGCAGACCCGCTGCGGCAATCGCACGAATCGCGGATTCACGACCCGAACCAGGGCCATTCACTAGCACATCCACGCTCACTAAACCCAATTCTTTGGCCCGACGGGCAGCATCGGTGGCTGCCAACTGAGCGGCAAAAGGGGTGGATTTCTTGGAACC
Organism: Candidatus Omnitrophota bacterium; assembly: GCA_016201795.1. Classification (GTDB taxonomy): domain Bacteria; phylum Omnitrophota; class Gorgyraeia; order Zapsychrales; family Fredricksoniimonadaceae; genus JACQCF01. Next base: position 46,666 of record JACQCF010000005.1, read on the forward strand.
GCTAAAACCCACCAAACCGGGAGTAGCCCAAACAATGGTATTGCCCTGTTTATCGGCAATGGTCACAATCGTATTATTAAAAGAAGCCTGAATGGTGGCAACCCCTGAAGTGATCCCTTTGAGAACTTTTTTTCTGGGTTTCGCCGGTTTCTTATTGATAACGGGTTCTGCTGGTTTTGTAGCCATAATTGAAAATGTCCTTACTTGGCCTTGGTGGCAGCTGGTGGTGGTGTTTCTTTCTTAATAATATGCCCCACGACGGGTTTTTTGCCTTTGCGCGTTCTGGCATTGGTTTTTGTTCTCTGTCCGCGCACCGGAAGACCTTTGCGGTGGCGCAGCCCGCGATAGGTGCCGATTTCCATGTGGCGGCGTACATTCTCATTGATTTCCCGGCGTAAGTCACCTTCAGTCACGTAATTTTTCTGAATGATGTGCGTGATGCGAGAAATTTCTTCCTCGGTTAAATCTTTAGCACGTTTGTCCGCATTGACCTGCGCTTGGGATAAAATAATTTTGGAACGGGACAGACCAATACCATAAAGATAAGGCAAGGCCGCCTCGATGCGTTTCTCTTTGGGAAGATCAATACCTAAAATTCTAGGCATATCTGTTTATCCTTGTCTTTGCTTGTGTTTGGGGTTGCTGCAAATGACGCGCACCACCCCCGAACGACGAACGACTTTACAATTGCCGCAAATTCTTTTGACCGATGATTTGACCTTCATTTTTTATTTCCTCGTGTACGGGCTGGGTCACCCAGCCCCTACGATAATTACTTCAATCGAAATGTGATACGCCCGCGCGATAAATCATAAGGAGACAATTCCACTTTGACTTTATCCCCCGGCAAAATACGGATGAAATTCATACGGATTTTGCCGGAAACGTGAGCCAACACTTTATGATTATTATCTAATACGACCCTAAACATGGCGTTGGGCAACGCTTCTTCTACCGTCCCTTCCACTTCAATAAGGTCTTCTTTAGCCATATCTAGCGCGTCAATATTTCCGCTTCTTTAAAGGTTATTAAAACACAATGTTCAAAATGTACTGACGGTTTTCCGTCTTCAGTGACCACCGTCCATCCATCGCTTAAGACTTTAGTACGATGGCCTCCCATATTAACCATCGGCTCAATGGCCAGCACCATACCTTCTTTTAAGACAGGTCCCTGATGCGGCGAACCGTAATTGGGAATTTCCGGGTCTTCATGCAATTGCCGACCGATGCCATGTCCGACGAAATCGCGCACCACGGAAAACCCATGCATCTGAACATAACTTTGCACCGCGTACGAAATATCCGACAGATGCTGCCCGGCGCGCGCCTGTTCAATTCCTTTATAAAGAGCGGCTTCGCTGACTTCTAAAAGCTTCTGAATCTGAGGGTTAACAGGCCCAATGGGAATCGTCACCGCTGTATCTGAATAATAATCATCGTAAATAATCCCAACATCAACGCTAACAATATCGCCGTTGCGGATGATCCGCCCATTGGGAATGCCGTGAACAACCCCTTCATTGACAGACACACAGATATTGGCCGGAAATCCTCGGTAACCTTTAAAGGCTGGCTTGACCCCATATTGTTGCATCAGGGCTTGGGCCTGTGTATCAATGTCCTTCGTCGTCATTCCTGCTGTTAAAGAGCCTTTTATCTGCCCGATAATTAAAGACAGAATCTTACCAGCTTTTCTTAAAATGTCAACTTCCTGAAGGTCTTTGATTCTGATATGATTTGTCTTCATGGAGCATGGTCACTAAATCGTCACGCACGTCGATTGTCTCTTTATCCCCATCAACTCTTCTTAACTTACCCTGCGCTGCGTAATAATCAATAATCAGCTTGGTGTTTGTTTCATACACCTGCATACGCTTGCGAATTGTTTGCTCATTATCGTCGCTGCGTTGATAAAGCTCACCGCCACAAAGGTCGCACACATTGACTTTTTGAGGCGGTTTATTCTTCAAATGAAATAAAGCTCCGCATTGCCGGCAAAGGCGACGTCCGGTTAGACGCGTCAAAATCATCTGTAAACTGGCTTCCATGTACAACGCAAAATCTAAAGGCTTACCCACCTTAACCAGGATGCGATCCAACTCCTGAGCCTGTTGTGTAGTGCGCGGGAATCCATCGAACATATACCCTTTAGCCAGTTGAGGATCTCTGGTAATTTTTTGCTCGACGAGTTCAGTCACAATCTCATCAGGAACTAAGGCCCCTTTTTCAACCAACCCTTTGATTTTCAATCCCAGCTTCGTACCTTTTTTCATTTCCTCGCGCAGCATATCGCCGGTGGAAATGTGCACAATGCCCATCATGTCTTTAATCAACCCTGCCAAAGAACCTTTGCCGGCGCCCGGTGGACCTAAAAGCACAATCCTCATTGATAACGACCTCGCAGATGGCCGGTTTTCATAAAGCCTTCGTAATGGTGCATCTGCAAATGAGACTCGATTTGCTTCATGGTATCAAGCATAACGCCGACGGTAATCAATACACCGGTACCGCCAAAAAATGAGGCCACCAGATAGGGCACTTTAAAAGATGCCATAATCGCATCCGGCATAACGGCAATCACGCAAATAAATCCGGCCCCGACCAATGTAATACGGGTCAACACATAATCCAAGTAATCAGCCGTTTCTTTACCCGGACGAATACCCGGCACAAAACCGCCGTGTTTTTTCAAATTCTCGGAAACATCTACCGGATTAAACACAATCGCCGTATAAAAATAACAGAAAAAAAGAATTAAAAGAGCATAAATCGAATAATACACCGGATGTCCGCGCGAAGCCCAGCTGGCAAAATGCTGCAAAGGGCCGTTAGGAATAAAGCTGGCGATGGTGGCCGGAAACAAAATAATCGACTGCGCAAAGATGATCGCGATAATCCCCGATGTATCCACTTTCAACGGAATAAAGGTACCCTGCCCCCCGTAAGTCTGTGTACCCACGGTACGACGCGCGTATTGCACGGGAATCCGGCGCTGACCTTGCGAAATGAGTGTGACTCCTAAAATAACTGTTATGAGAAAAAATACCATTAAAACAAGGGCCATTGGCTGAAGCTGCCCACCACCGCTGCTCGGTGACAAAAGCAATTTCAAATAATGAAACGCTGTCGGAGCTGAAGCTAAAATACCAGCGGTGATAATCAGCGATACCCCGTTGCCAACACCGCGCTCTTGAATGCGTTCACCCAACCACATCAAAAATAACGTCCCCGTAGTTAAAGTCACCATGGTCGTGAAACGAAAGCTCCAGCCAGGGTCATTGACGATCTGTAAACCACCAAAAGTTGATGGACTTTCAAGCCAAAGAGCAATAAAAAATGATTGAACGGCACCCAGAAGAACAGTACCGTAACGGGTGTACTGATTGATCTTTTTATAACCCGCCTGACCTTCTTTCTGCAATTTTTCCAAGGTCGGAACTACCGCCGTCAACAGCTGCATAATGATGGAGCTGGAGATGTATGGCATAACCCCTAGTGAAAAAATGGTCAATTTCCCCAAAGCCCCGCCGGAGAACATGTTCATGATGCTAAACACGTTACCGCCGCCGGTGGTGTTATTCATCCTTTGAAAGAACTCGTTGAGAGCCGCCCCGTTGATGCCGGGAGTCGGAATATAACAGCCGATGCGATAAACCGCGATGATACCAATCGTAAAGAGAATCTTACGGCGCAGTTCTTCAATTCTAAAACAGTTCGCAAATCCTTTGACAAACTGTGAAATCATTCGTTTCCGATCAGCTGTACTTTGCCGCCGGCTTTGGTGATCGATTCCGAGGCTGTTTTCGAAAAACGATGAGCAACCACCGTCAGTTTCTTACTTACGGAGCCATCACTTAAAATTTTTACCGGACGACGAAGCGTCTTAATCAAGTTCTGATTTTTAAGCAACTCTGGATTGACGGTGGTACCGTCCTTAAAACGATTGAGCGCCTCTATATTGACAATTTGATATTCCGTCGGCCATTTACTGTTAAAGCCAACCTTGGGCAGACGGCGCAACAAGCGCATTTGTCCGCCTTCATAAGCCATCATTACGCCACGGCCAGCACGAGAATTTTGACCCGTTTGCCCTCTACCAGAGCGTTTGCCATGGCCGGAACCGCGGCCACGACCAACAATTTTTTTGCGTTTACGAAAACCCAACGGTGATCTAATCTGATGCCACTGCATAGTAATTCCTTAATTTTCCGTAATAACTTTGATAACTTTTAATCGTGATAAACCTTCGAAAGTAGCTTTGACTACGTTGATCGGATTATTGGAACGATGGCATTTGGTTAAAATGTTAGAAATACCTGCCCCGTCGCAAACCGCCCGCACGGCACCGGCAGCAATAACACCAGTACCTTCGGAAGCGGGTTTTAAAAGAACGCTGGCAGAACCGTATTTGCCCAGAATTTCATGAGTAATAGTTGTTCCCCGACGGGGAATAAAAATCATACTTTTACGTGCGGCATTAAGGCCTTTTTTAATAGCAGTGGCTACTTCACCGGCCTTGCCTAAACCATAACCAACTTTGCCCTTAGTATCCCCGACCACTACTAATGCTGAAAACGCCAGACGAGTACCGCCTTTGGTTGTTTTAGAGACGCGATTGATGGAAACCACTTTTTCCACCAGGCCGCTGTCGGTTAAGGAAGATCTTTTAGGTGGACCTCTTCGCTCCCGATCAGAGCCGCGACGGCGACCTTTGGTCGGTGTTGTCGGCTGAACTTCTGCAGGAGCGGGAGTTGCTTCTTCCGTAGAATGCTTTAACGCTTCTTCCTGCTCAAGGATTTGTTCGGCTTGAGCAACGTTTTTAACAACTTGTTCTTCTTCGTTTTTCTTATTATCTTTCATACCTTAAAACTCCAGTCCCGCTTTACGTGCAGCTTCGGCAAAAGCTTTAACACGGCCGTGATACAAATATCCGCCGCGGTCAAAACAGACTTGTTTGATGCCTTGTTTGACAGCCTGTACTGCTAGGGCTTTCCCTAAAACCTCAGCTGCATTGAGGTTACCGCCGGATTTAATTTTGGAACGGATATCTTTGGCCAAGGTGGATTTACCAAATAAAATTTTGCCGCAGGTATCATCAATGATCTGCGCCTGCAGATTCTTTAAACTTTTATGCACACACAAGCGCGGGCGCAAAGAAGTTCCGACGACACGTTTGCGCAGACGCTGATGACGAAAAATTCTTCGTTGTTCTTTGATGTTTAACATATTTATTTAGTTACCTGTTTACCCTGTTTGCGTCTGACCACTTCAGCGACGTAACGAATGCCTTTGCCCTTATATGGTTCCGGCGGTTTAAACTCGCGGATTTTAGCCGCCACCAGACCCACCAAAGCTTTATCAACGCCCTCCACTGAAATTTCCGTCGGTTTGGCGGCGGTCACTTTCACTTCTTTGGGGAACTGATATTCCACGGGGTGAGAAAAACCCAAATTGATCACCAATTTTTGTCCCTGCACCGCGGCACGAAAACCCACCCCTTGAATTTCCAAATCTCTTCTATGTCCGGTGGTAACCCCCGTACACATATTCATAATCAAACGTTTGGCTGTTCCATGATTGGATTTACATTGTTTGGTATCATCCAAACGATTGACAAAAATCTGATCGTCTTTTTGTTCAAGCTTGATACCCATCGGCAAATTCATAGACAGCTTACCCTTAGGGCCTTCCACGTTAACCCCGGCGGCATCAAAGGCAATCTTCACATTTTTAGGAACAATCACTGGAGTTTTAGCAATTCTGGACATTCAGCCATCCTTATTTAATTGACTGCGAAACCATTACCAAATCGAACAGATAACTTCCCCGCCGATTTTCAATTTTCTGGCCTCGCGGTCGCTGATCACCCCTTTAGAGGTTGACAATACCGCGGTGCCAAGGCCGTTAAGGATACGGGGAATACGAAAATTATCCGCATAAACTCTTAAACCCGGGCGAGAAATGCGTTTTAGCCCCATGATCGCAGGTTTATTATTTTCATACTTCAAATAAACTTTGAGCACACCCTGTTTATCATCTTTTAAAAGACGATAATCTTCAACATAGCCGTCATTTTTGAAAATACTAAGCACACGCTCGAGTAATTTGGAAGCTGGAAACTCCACGGTTTCCTTGTGCGCATGCAAGGCGTTGCGAACAACTGTTAATGTATCAGCAATAGGATCAGATACGGACATCTACCAGCTCGCTTTCTTAACCCCTGGAATTTCACCCTTCCAGGCAAGTTCTCTAAAACAGATACGGCAAACTCCGAAACGGCGCAAATAACCGCGGGGGCGTCCACACAGCCCACAGCGATTATGCTGACGGACCGAAAATTTTGGTTCTTCTAACGCTTTATTGACTAATGCTTTTTTGGCCATAAATTTTCCTTATTAATTCTTCGCAAACGGCATACCTAACAGCCGCAACAGCTCAAAATTCAGATCTTTATTACCGCCTTTAAAAACAAAAGTGATATCCATCCCCTGCATGCGATGATCGCGTGCGCCCGCGTCAATTTCCGGAAAAATCGACTGATCCGAAATACCTAACGTATAATTGCCCTGACGATCAAAACCTTTACGAGAGCTGCCATTAAAGTCGCGGATACGCGGCAAGGATACATTCACCAGGCGGTCGACGAATTCATACATGCGCGCACGGCGAAGCGTCACTTTACAACCCACCGGCAAATTCTCGCGTAGTTTAAAATTCGAAATGGCTTTTTTGGCCCGGCGAATCAGCGGCTTCTGACCGGTGATGATGGCCAAGTCCTGCGCGGCGCGGTCTAAAATCTTCACGTCGCTGATGGCCTCACCCACCCCCATATTGACGACCACTTTGTCCAAATACGGTACCGCCATCGGATTTTTAATATCGAATTGCTGCTGCATTTGGGCGATGACTTCCTTGCGATACTTATCTAATAAACGAACGGCCACTGTCTTAACCTCTCTTAGATCGTTTCACCATTTTTTTTAGAGATACGTACTTTCGCGCCATCTTTTAAAACCTTGATCTGAAAGCGGGTGGGCTTATTGTCTTTCTTATCCAAAAGCATTAAATTCGCCAAGGCCATGGGTTTTTCTTTCTCTACAAAGCCACCCTGCGGAAACGTATCGCTTTTTTTCACGGCACGTTTGACCACATTCAAATTTTCTACGATGGCGGCATTTTCCTGCGGAAATATACGAACCACTTTACCAGTTTTCCCTTTTTCTTTACCGACCATCACCATGACCTGATCATCTCTTTTAATACGAAGCATATTAATTCCTTTATATTACCCTTCGACAAGCTCAGGGTGGTCCGCTCAATTAATGGCGAGCCTGTCGAACCATTAAACAACCTCGGGAGCTAAAGAAATAATTTTCATATATTCCATATTACGAAGCTCACGTGCCACGGGACCGAAAACGCGAGTCCCTCTAGGATTTCCCGCATCATCGATAATAACCACCGCGTTGGTATCAAAACGCACATAAGTTCCATCCGGACGACGAATGGCTTCTTTGGTACGCACGATAATTCCTTTGGCCATGGAACCTTTTTTAACGGCCGCATCCGGTGTGCTTTCCTTGATGTTAACTTGGACGATATCACCCACCTGCGCCCAGAGCTTACCCTTACTTTTTAAAACACCGATCACGGAAGCTTTTCGAGCCCCGGTATTATCAGCCACGTCTAAAATGGTTTTCATTTGAATCATGATGCCGATCCTTACCTTAAGCCTGGGAACCAATCACTTCCTGAATGATCCAACGTTTATCTTTGGATAAAGGACGGGTTTCCATGATGCGTACCACATCCCCGGTCTTGGCCGCGTTTTTCTCATCATGTGCTTTGTATCTGACGAAACGGCGTACCGGTTTTTCGTACTTAGCGTGTTTGGTCACTTTCTGAATTTGAACAACACGCGTCTTATCCATTTTGTCGCTGACAACGGTGGCTGTCAAAAAACGACGGCGATTAATTCTTTTGTCCATTGTTCTTTCTTTGGCTTAAGACCGTTAAAATACGTGCAATATCTTTTTTAATATGACGAAAATTGGCCGGTTTCTCCACCCGGCCCAGCTGACGCTGGCCATTGAGATCAAAGAGGTCTTTTTTCAGCTGTTTTTCTTTGTTAGCCAATTCGTCGTCGGTAAATTCTCTTAAATCTTTGACTTTCATCATCAATGCTCCCCGCGGGTGACAAATCTTGTCTTCACCGATAGCTTAAACGCCACCAAACGTAAAATTTGTTTAGCGAAATCTTCCGGGACGCCCCCCAATTCAAAGACGACCTTGCCGCGCTTGACCACCGCCACCCAATGATCCAAATCGCCTTTGCCTTTGCCCATACGGGTTTCCGCCGGCTTTTTGGTAATGGATTTATGCGGAAACGCGTTGATCCAAAGTTTGCCGGAACCGTGCAATTTGCGGGCCACCACCACACGGGAAGCTTCCAATTGGCGCGCCGGGATAAAACCATTCTCCAAAGCTTTCAAACCGTATTCCCCAAAATGCATTTGACTACCGACAGTGGCAATGCCACGCGACTTTCCTTTTTGGGTTTTACGATACTTGACTCTTTTAGGCATTAACAACATACAATCAAATCTCCTCTATCATTAAGCTTGGACTTCTTTAGCCTGAGCCTCCGGTGGGGGGGCTGGTGTTTGAGGTTGCGCCTGGGCTTGTACGGCTAAAGCTTCAATCTCTTGCTGATCTTTGATCACATCCCCTTTATAAACCCATACCTTAACGCCCAAAAGACCATAGGTCGTCAGTGCTTCGGCAAAACCATAATCAATGTCTGCGCGCATGGTCTGCAAAGGAATTTTACCTTCATAATATTTCTCGGTACGCGCCATTTCCGCCCCGCCTAAACGACCGGAGCAACGGATTTTGATACCTTTAGCACCGGCGGCACGGGCTTGTTCCATGGCGCGCTTCATCGCCCGGCGAAACGCCACGCGTTTTTCTAATTGAAACGCAATATTTTGGGCGATCAATTGGGCTTCAATGGACGGATTCTTAATTTCCTGAATATCCACCTGAATTTCTTTCTTGGCAATCTCTCCTAAATCCGCGCGCAGGCGATCAATGTCAGCTCCACGCCGGCCAATGATCACTCCCGGGCGAGCGGAATGAATACGAATTTTGATCTGCTCGGCCAAACGTTCAATGACAATTAACGAAACAGCGGCTTGCTTAAATTGCTTATTAATATATTTATGAATCTTAAAGTCCTCTTGAATGTTCTTGGCGAATTCACGACGCTCAGCGAACCAAAGGCTGCGCCAATTTTTCGTATAACCAAGTCTTAATACTAACGGATGAACTTTTTGTCCCACTCTGTAATCTCCCTTAGATTATTTGGTTTTAAGATCCAATTCCACGGTTAAATGCGTTGTCCGACGCAAAATCGGTGTGGCCCGTCCGAAAGAAGCTGCCCGATAACGTTTCCAGGAACCACCATGATTAGCACTGATGCGTGAGATCAACAATTGCTCTTCTGTCACTCCCTTTTGTTTGGCATTACTGACGGCGGAATCCAAAACTTTTTTGACAAAAGTACTGGAACCTTTATGGATCTGCGCCAAAAGAGCCTGCGATGTCGGCACATCTTTGCCGCGGATGGCATCAATGACCTGGCGAACCTTCATAGATGATACTCTTAAAAATTTTCCTTGGGCTGATGCGATCATTTCTTATTCCTTATTTCTTCTGCATGGCTTTCTTGGCCTTGACGCCACCATGCGCTTTAAAGGTACGGGTCACCACAAAATCTCCCAATTTCATACCGACCATGTTTTCCGTCACAAAAATAGGAATATGTTTACGTCCGTCATGCACGGCAAAAGTATATCCCACAAAATCAGGGACAATCGTCGAACGGCGGGACCAGGTTTTAATCGGCTGACGCTGGCCGCTGGCAATCGTCTTGTCAAAACGACGTCTTAAAGATTCTTCCACGTAAGCGCCTTTTTTAATCGAACGAGACATAGATTATTTGGCCCTTCTTCTGACGATCAAATGATCGGAATATTTATGCGGACGGCGAGTCTTATAACCCTTCGTTGGTTTACCCCAAGGCGTCACCGGATGCGGATTACCCTGAGGGGCTTTGCCTTCCCCGCCACCGTGCGGATGATCCACAGGGTTCATCACCACCCCGCGGGATTGTCCGCGGCGTCCCAACCAGCGGCTGCGTCCGGCTTTGCCGATGGAAATGGTTTCATTTTCTACATTGCTTAATTGACCAATCGTGGCCCGGCATTGCACCGAAATTTTGCGCACTTCACTGGAGGGAAGACGCACATGAGCAAACATACCTTCACGCGCGATCAATTGCGCGGTGGCCCCCGCCGAGCGGACAATTTGACCGCCTTTACCAGCTTCAATTTCAATATTATGAATCCCCATACCTAAAGGAATTTTAGACAATGGCAGGCAATTGCCTGCTTTAATTTCCACCTCCGCACTGTTGGTGCTGATAACGGTATCGCCTGCTTTTAAATCTAACGGCGCCAAAATATAAGACTTGCTTTTATCGCTTTGGTATTGAATCAGTGCAATACGGGCAGTACGGTTAGGATCGTATTCAATGGCTAAAACCGTCGCTGGATCATCAATACGGCTGCGTTTGAAATCAATCAAACGATACCTGCGCTTATGGCCACCGCCGCGATGACGCGAGGTGATACGGCCATAGGAATTACGGCCACCCGAACTTTTCAAAGGACGCATCAAGGACTTCTCAGGTTTACCTTTGGTGATTTCCACAAAATCCGAAATCGCCGCGTGGCGAAGGCCGTTAGTAGTAGGCTTAAAACGACGAATACCCATGATTAGGCTACCCCAATTTTCTGTCCCTCGCACAGAGAGACAATCGCTTTTTTCCAGGAAGAACTGTAACCGGCTTTGAAACGCACCCGCTTTAATTTCCCGGGAACATGCATGGTATTAACATCCTGGACTTTGACTTTATAAATTTCCTGCACCGCGCGCTTAATATCAATCTTGGTAGCCGCGGGGGCCACCCGAAAAGAATATTGGCGCTGCTTTTGCTGGGACGCGCCTTTTTCAGTACTCACTAAACTTTTGATGATATCATAAGAGGTAATCATTATTGAATTCTCTTGAGTAATGTTTCTAAGGCTGTTTGGGTGACTAATAAATTTTTATTGCTCAAAATATCACGCGCGTTGACGTCGCTGGCGCGGTTTAACGTCAAACGGACAATATTACGCGAAGCCAAAAATGTCTTTGCATCGCTGCCGTCGAGCAACGCCAGCACGCGGCCGTTAATTTTTAAATTCTCTAAAATCTTGGCAAAATCCTTGGTTTTACCGGAGACCACTTCCACTTTATCCACACAGACAAGTTCATTGTCTAAAAATTTCGCGTTTAAAGATTCCCTTAAAGCGGCCACACGCACTTTTTTAGGAACTTGCATGGAGAAGTCACGCGGCTTGGGCCCAAAGGTAATACCGCCTTTTTTCCAGAGCGGAGAACGCGTCGACCCCGCTCGGGCGCGGCCTGTTCCCTTTTGACGCCAGGGTTTTTTACCGCCGCCGGAAACTAAAGAACGATCTTTGGTGGCAGCAGTCCCCTGACGGCTATTGGCATGATACATCACGACTGCCTGGTGCATCACCGCCGCATGGACATGCACCCCAAATTGCTCCTTGGGAAGCTCAATGCTTTTGGCTTTCTTACCTTGACTATTAAGGACAGTTAATTCTGACATACTAAAAATCCTTTACACTTATTTTTTCCCTACGGCCTTCGCCTTGCTCTGTTTCATGGGGTTACGTTTAATCGCCACCACTTCTTTCTTCTCATCGAGCGAACAATAAGCCTTTTTTCTAGATTTATTGATGACTAAAAATCCGTTCTTAGCCCCGGGTACACAGCCTTTGACTAAAATCAAATTCTGACCCGCCTCCACCCGCATAACGCGTAAACCTTGCACCGTTACGGTATCCATACCCATATGGCCGGGCATGTGCGCCCCTTTATAAACACGGGAAGGATCAGAGCTCGCACCGATGGAACCAACGCGCCTATGATGCATGGAGCCGTGCGCCGCCGGACCGCCACTCCAATTCCAGCGCACCATACCACCCTGGAAGCCTTTACCGATGGAGGCACCGGTGACATCCACGAAATCACCGGGCTTTAAAAAATCGGCCTTAATTTCCTGGCCGATTTTATAGTCTTTATTGTCGCTGCTGGTGAATTCACGAATACGTTTCAAGGGTGCCACAGCGATTTTCTTAAAAAATCCAGCCACCGGTTTATTCAAACGATTTTCTTTCACCGATTGATAACCCAGAACCACCTTGGTCGGATTTTCTTTTAATCCCAACACGGTGCAAGGGCCCGCTTCGAGGACCGTGACAGGAATAATATTTCCTTCATTATCAAAAATTTGGGTCATGCCCACTTTTTTGCCCATTAAACCTCTAATCACGATGAGCTCCTTAATCCTTCGGTTACACTCAGGATTAACCCTGAGCGAAAGTCGAAGGGTTAAATTACTGTTTAATCTCCACATCCACCCCGGCAGGCAAATTCAACTTACGCAGAGCTTCCACCGTTTTGGATGTCGGATTAACTAAATCAATCAAGCGTTTGTGCGTGGCCAACTGAAACTGTTCCCGGCTCTTTTTGTCAATGACCGGCGAACGAAGAACAGTGTAAAGTTCTTTTTTCGTCGGCAATGGCACCGGTCCTAAGACCTGGGCGCCGGTACGGATGGCCGTATCCACGATTTCCTGGGTTGATTGGTCAATCAACCGATGATCAAACGCCTTAAGTTTTATACGTATTTTTTGCATTGAATTTCTTAAGTATTTTTCCTTAGTATTTTCCTTGCTTAAATTCATCCCCAGCAACGTCGAGGGATTTCCTTATTTTAAAACTTCAGAAATAACACCTGCACCCACTGTGTGGCCGCCTTCGCGGATGGCGAAGCGTAATTCCTTCTCCATGGCGACCGGCTTACCCGTCTCTAATTCTACCGTCAATTGAACGTTATCACCGGGCATACACATTTCAACGCCAGCCGGCAATTCGGCTGTACCGGTCACGTCGGTCGTTCTAAAATAGAACTGAGGACGATAACCTTTGAAAAACGGCGTATGACGGCCGCCTTCTTCCTTAGTTAAGATGTAAACGGAAGCCTTGAATTTAGTGTGCGGTTTAATGGTGCCTTTGGCCGCTAATACCATGCCGCGCTCCACGTCTTCCTTGTTGACACCGCGTAACAGTAAACCAACGTTGTCGCCGGCCTGACCTTCATCCAATTCCTTCCGGAACATTTCCACACCGGTGACGACAACATTTTTGATGGCGGGACGCAAACCGATGAGTTCAACTTCTTCACTGACCTTGACACGACCGCGTTCAATACGGCCGGTGGCCACGGTACCGCGACCGGAAATAGAGAACACGTCTTCCACCGCCATGATAAAAGGTTTATCCAACTCACGTACCGGGGTGGGAATATATTCGTCCACCGCCTTCATAAGCTCAACAATCGGTTTGGCTTTACCTTCAAAATCGGTGGGATTATTTAACGCATCAAGGGCGGAACCGCGGATAATCGGGGCTTTATCTCCGTCGAATTTATACTTGGTTAACAACTCACGGACTTCCAATTCCACAAGGTCCAACAATTCTTTATCGGCCACCTGGTCGCATTTGTTCATAAATACCACAATACGAGGAACGTTAACCTGGCGGGCCAATAGAATGTGTTCACGGGTTTGCGGCATCGGACCATCGGTGGCAGAAACCACTAAGATAGCGCCGTCCATCTGGGCAGCACCGGTAATCATATTTTTGATATAGTCGGCGTGGCCCGGACAATCGATGTGCGCGTAGTGACGGCCTTCTGTTTCATATTCCAGATGCGAAATGTTGATCGTCACACCGCGTTCTTTTTCTTCCGGCGCATTGTCAATGGAATCATAAGCACGCGCTTCAGCTAGACCTTTTTTACTTAAAACAGTTGTAATGGCCGCGGAAAGAGTGGTTTTTCCGTGGTCAACGTGACCAATAGTTCCAATATTTAAGTGAGGTTTTGTACGTTCGAATTTTCCTTTTGCCATTGCCTAATCCTCCGGTTGATGTATCTGGTTATCTTTTCTCTAAAAATTAGAATAATGGGCGTTAATTGCTTTTTGCGGCGATCTCTTGACGAGCGCCAATGATTTTTTCAGCGATTTGGTTAGGAACCTGCGCGTAATACGAAGGTTCCATGGAGAATGATGCGCGTCCCTGGGTCAGAGACCGCAGCGCATTCGCGTAGCTAAACATTTCGGCCAAGGGAACATAAGCAATGGCAGTTTTGAGCTTGCCACGATTGCCGCTTTCCTTGATTTGAGCACGGCGAGTCATCAAATCACCGATCACATTACCCCAATAATCCTCGGGGACCGTGATTTCCAACTTCATGATTGGCTCTTGAAAAACGCATCCAGCTTTACGGAAAGCTTCTTGAATCGCCCGTTTGCCCGCCAACTGGAAGGACATTTCATCTGAGTCCACCTCATGATAAGAACCGTCCACCAGCGTGACCACAAAATCCGTCACAGGATAACCGGCTAGTATACCATTTTGCGCACCTATTTCAATACCTTCTTTAATCGGCTTGATGAATTCCCGAGGGACCGCCCCACCTCTGATTTTGTCAACAAACACAAGACCTGTCCTGGACTCACCCGGTTCGACATCAATAACGCAATGGCCGTATTTACCGCGGCCGCCGGTTTGCGAAATATATTTACCGACTATGCCGGTCACCTTTTTGGTAATAGCTTCCTTATAAGCTACTTCCGGACGGCCAACATTGCATTCGAGGTTGTTCTCACGCCTCATACGATCAACAATGATTTCCAAATGCAACTCACCCATCCCGGAGATAATCGTTTGAGATGTTTCATGATCGAATTTCACATGCAACGAAGGATCTTCATCAAGGAATTTACGCAACACCATGCCCATTTTATCCTGATCAGCTTTGGTTTTCGGTTCAATAGCTAACGACACTACCGGATCAGGAGCTTTCAGTCCTTCTAACACAATCAGTTTATCTTCGGAACATAATGTGTCCCCTGATTTGGATTCTTTAAGCCCTACCAAAGCCACAATTTCCCCCGCGGAAGCGGAGCTGATATTTTCCTGCTTATTCGAATGCATTAATACGATTTTGGCGATTTTTTCTCTTTTGCTGTTGGAAGAATTCAAATAATTCTGCCCCTGAAGGAACTTTCCGGAATATACTCTGGTAAAAAAAATTTTTCCCACATAAGGATCAGATGCAATTTTAAAGACTAAACCCACCGGGTACTGCGTAGCATCAACTTTTAATTCAATCACTTCTTCTTTATTATCGGGATTATAACCTTTCATGGGCGGGATATCGAGCGGCGAGGGAAGAAAATTCACAATAGCGTCCAAGACCATCTGGACTCCTCTATTTCTTAAGGAAGAGCCAACCAGAACAGGGATAAATTTACACGCAATCACCGTGCGACGAATCGCAGCCATCATCTGTTCTTTGGCGGGTTCTTTGCCGTTAAGGAAGAAATCCGCCATTTCATCGTCGACTTCCGCCAGGCGCTCGATCAAATCATGACGGTATGTTTTGACTTTATCTTTGAATTGATCCGGCAAAGGCAAACGGTCAAACTCCATACCCTCTTTATCTTTGTACTTAATATATTGCTCATTAATGACATCTACGATTCCTTTGAAATTATCTTCGGCCCCGTCGGGGAATTCAATACCGGCAGCGTTAGCGCCCAAACGTTCGTGCATTTCAGAGACCACGCGGTCAAAATCGGCACCCAAACGGTCAATTTTATTGATGAAGGCAATACGGGGAACATGGTATTTATCGGCCTGACGGTAAACCGTCTCGGTTTGCGGCTGAACGCCGGAGCATCCACACAAGACAATGACGCAACCGTCTAAAACTTTCAAAGAACGTTCCACTTCAATGGTAAAATCCACGTGTCCGGGGGTATCGATAATATTCAAACGGTGATCGTGCCAGAATGAAGTGGTGGCCGCGGCGGTGATTGTAATCCCGCGCTCCTGCTCCTGCGGCATCCAGTCCATAGTGGTATTACCATCATCAATATTACCCATTTTATGGATCTCACCCGTGTAATAAAGAATGCGTTCCGTCGTAGTGGTTTTCCCCGCGTCAATATGCGCGATAATACCAAAATTACGGAACTTATTTAAAGGAATCGTATTAGCTGCCATAACTCATTATCCCGACGCTCACTTCGCCTGAGTGAAACGAACGTCAAAGCCATCTCCTTTACCATCTTAAGTGGCTAAAAGCCCTGTTGGCCTCGGCCATCTTATGTGCTTCATCACGTTTTTTAATCGCCGGGCCTTCGGATTTATAAGCGGCCACCAGTTCTTCGGCGAGTTTAATTTCCATCGGTTTACCTTTTTTGTTTCTGGCAAAATCACGAATCCAGCGCATCGCTAGCGACATGCCCCGGGCCGGCACCACATCTGTCGGTACCTGATACGTTGCCCCACCGACACGGCGGGCTTTGACTTCCAGACGCGGACGCACATTATCAATGGCTCTATTCAGGGCCTTCACAGGGCTTTCTTCCTGTGTTTTCTCCTTCAAAATATCCAAAGCGCTATAGACAATGCGTTCGGCAATGGTCTTTTTGCCTTCGGTCATGATAATGGCCACAAAACGGGTGATCAAATCACTGTTATATTTAGGATCCCCGACAACTTTTCTTTTTTCTGCACGGCGTCTTCTCATCTTGATTATTTACCCTTCTTGGCTCCGTATTTGGAACGGCTTTTTTTACGATTTGCAACACCCGCGGTATCCAGTGTGCCGCGCACAATGTGATAACGCACCCCCGGCAAATCCTTCACGCGTCCGCCACGCACCAACACGATCGAGTGCTCCTGCAAATTATGTCCCTCCCCGGGAATATAAGAGGTCACCTCAATTTTATTGGACAGACGCACGCGGGCGATTTTCCGAAGCGCCGAATTCGGTTTTTTCGGCGTCATGGTTTTCACCTGCAGACAAACGCCACGACGCTGAGGACAGTTGGTGAGCGCAGGAGATTTACTGCGCTTGATTTTCAACTGCCGGCGATGTCTGATGAGCTGTGCTATCGTTGGCATATTTCACCATTTCAATTTGATGATATTCCTTCATCCCCGTCCCCGCTGGAATCAAATGTCCGACGATGACGTTCTCTTTTAAACCGCGCAAAAAGTCAACTTTACCAGATGCTGCTGCTTCTGTCAAGACTCTGGTCGTTTCTTGGAAGCTCGCAGCGGAAATAAAACTTTCCGTCGTCAAAGAAACCTTGGTGATTCCCAATAACAACGGAGTTGCCTTCGCGGGTTTACCTTTTTTCTTTAAAATTGCCTCGTTAGCTTTCTTAAAGATGACACGGTCCACCTGATCTCCCACGAGACAATCGGTATCACCCGCATCATCAATGCGCACTTTCTTAAGCATCTGCGAAATGATAATTTCGATATGCTTATCGTTAATACGCACACCCTGTAGACGGTAAACCTCTTGAACTTCATTGAGCAAATATTCCTGCAATGCTTTATCACCGCTGACGCGCAGAATGTCATGCGGCACCACTGGACCATCTGTCAACTGCTGACCGGCAAACACATGATCGCCCTTATAGACATTGGGATGCTTACCATGAGGAATGGTATATTCCTTAGCCATACCCGTTGAACTCTTAACGATGATAGTCCGCAAACCGCGTTTGTCTTCACCGAATTCTGTCATCCCGTCGATTTCGGAGATCACCGCCGGATCCTTGGGACGGCGCGCTTCAAAAAGCTCCGCCACACGAGGAAGACCGCCGGTAATATCGCGCGTTTTGCTGGCGCTACGAGGAATTTTGGCAATCAATTCACCAGCGGACACCACATTTTTATCGTTAACCAAAATATGCGCCCCTACGGGAATCGAATAAATCCCTACCACTTCGCCTTTATCATCGCTGATGATAATCTGCGGATGATATTCCTGTTTATGTTCCACCACCACGCGTTCGACAACACCGGTGACAGGATTCTCTTCACGCTGATAAGTCGTACCTTCATCCAAATCCTCAAAGGAGACTTTACCTTTGGCTTCCGTGATAATAGGAATCGTGTATGGATCCCAGGTAGCGACAACTTCACCTTTGCTGATATTATGTCCATCGGCAAAAGACAGAGACGCTCCCTGTGGCAACGGATGACGTTCAAACTCACGGCCATATTCATTATTGATACTAACGGCCCCATTACGGTTTAAGACAATGTATTCTTTGCCGCGCAAAACCACGCGCAATTGATGGTATTTAACGATCCCATCCTGTTTGACTTTGATAAACGACTGCTCAATGGTACGGGAAGCTGTACCACCGATGTGAAACGTCCGCATGGTCAGTTGGGTTCCGGGTTCGCCGATACTTTGAGCGGCAATGGTTCCCACCGCTTCGCCGATTTCCACCAAACGCTGAGTGGCCAGGTTACGGCCGTAGCATTTAACGCAAATGCCTCGACCGGTCTCACAGGTCAGCACCGAACGGATACGTACCTTTTCAATCCCCAACTGTTCGATGATATCCGCTTTTTCTTCGGTGATCACTTCACCGGAACCCACCACCTGGGTATCGGTGACAATATCCACGATATTATCCAACGCCACGCGTCCAACAATACGCTCTTTTAAAGAAACCACCATCTCATCGCCTTCGGTGATCGCTGAAACGGTAATACCATTGACAGTACCACAGTCTATTTCACTGACAACGACTTCTTGAGCCACGTCCACCAGACGACGGGTTAAATAACCGGCGTCCGCGGTCTTCAGAGCGGTATCGGCCAAACCTTTACGGGCACCGTGCGTGGAAATGAAGTACTCCAACACGGTCAACCCTTCACGGAAAGAAGCCGTGATGGGATTTTCGATAATTTCCCCTGACGGCTTGGCCATCAGCCCGCGCATACCCGAAAGCTGACGGATTTGCAATTTAGAACCGCGCGCTCCGGAATCAGCCATAATGTACACCGGATTAAACGGATCCATTTTCTTAAATACCATGTCTGAGAGTATTTCCGTCGTATGCGTCCAGACGTCGATGACTTTATTGTAACGCTCACGGCCGGTGATGATACCTTTGCGGTACTGATCGTCCACTTTGGTCACTTCAGCTTTGGCCGCCGCAATAATTTTCGGTTTATCTTCGGGAATGGTTAAATCCGACATGGCAATGGAAATACCCGCCTCGGTAGATTTCATAAACCCTAATTGTTTGACATCATCCAGCAACTGAACCGTGCGATGCTGACCGAAACGTTTATAGCAGTCGGCAATCACCGCTCCAACACGCTTCTTGTCCAGCAGTTCATTAACAAAACCGTAATCTGGCGGCAAAACATCGTTAAAAAACACACGGCCGACGGTCGTTTCAATGATATTGCTGGTTTTGACTTTAACTTCCTGTTCCTTTTTAGGTTTACTTTTGACCTCCGGTTGAATGACCAAGGACGGCTTCTCCTGGCCCCAGACCGGAATATCCAAACGCAGCTTGATGCGCGCGTGAGAGTCTAAATAACCATCGTAATAAGCAATTTTGACTTCCTCGCGGCTAGCAAATAAATGTCCTTCCCCTTTAGCACCAGGACGTTCCTTGGTCAAGTAATACAAACCAAGAACGATATCCTGCGTTGGAGACACCACCGGCCGGCCGTCAGCCGGCGAGAATAAGTTATTAACCGACAATAATTGCAGACGGCATTCGATTTGAGCTTCCAAGCTCAAAGGTACGTGCACGGCCATTTGGTCACCGTCGAAGTCCGCGTTAAACGCGGTACAGACCAGCGGATGCAATTTGATAGCCTTACCTTCGATAAGTACCGGCTGGAATGCCTGAATCGACAAGCGATGCAGCGTCGGTGCACGGTTAAGCATGACCGGATGATCTTGAATAACCTCATCCAAGATATCCCACACCTCAATTTTGGCACGTTCCACCATGCGTTTGGCACCCTTGATTGTATGTACAAAGCCTTTCTCGCGCAGTTTGCGGATAATAAAAGGCTCAAATAATTCCAATGCCATTTTCTTAGGCAAACCACATTGATGCAGCTTGAGCTCAGGGCCGACGACGATAACAGAACGGCCGGAATAGTCCACGCGTTTACCCAAAAGATTCATGCGGAAGCGGCCTTGTTTACCTTTAAGCATATCGGAGAGAGACTTCAAAGGACGATTACCGCTGCCTAACACCGGACGGCCGTGACGACCATTGTCCAACAAAGCATCGACCGCTTCCTGCAACATACGCTTTTCGTTGCGGATAATGATTTCCGGAGCATTCAGATCAATCAGCTTCTTTAAACGATTGTTACGGTTAATGACCCGACGATAAAGATCATTCAAGTCTGAGGTCGCAAAACGTCCACCTTCCAGAGGCACCAGAGGACGTAGATCCGGCGGGATCACCGGTAAAACATCCAACACCATCCACTCGGGTTTATTGCCAGAAGCCTTGAAATCCTCGACGATCTTTAACGTCTTGATTAATTTCTTAAAGTTGGTTCCATTGGGGTTAGCATCGGCTAAATCTTTGCGTAATTTCTTGCACAAAACAGCCAGATCGATTTCTTTGAGTAAATCATGAATAGCTTCCGCCCCGATTTTAGCTTTAAAGGCACCGCCGTGTTTGACCATCGCATCTTGATATTCGTCTTCGGAGAGAAACTGTTTCTTCTTCAAAGGCGAAGCGCCCGGGTCAATAATGACATATTCTTCGTAATAAATAAGTTTCTCCAGATCACGTAAGCCCACTTGCAGCAAAGCTGCCAGGCGGGAAGGCACCGCTTTGTAAAACCAAATATGGGTCACGGGACAGGCCAAATCAATATGGCCCATGCGCTCGCGGCGCACCGAGGAACGGGTCACTAAAACCCCACAGCGGTCGCAGGTGATCCCTTTGAACTTGATACCCTTGTATTTACCGCAATTGCATTCCCAATCGCGAATAGGCCCAAAAATTTTCTCGCAAAAAAGACCATCCTTTTCCGGTTTCAAGGTGCGGTAATTAAGAGTCTCGGCTTTTTTAACAGCGCCCTTGGACCATGAAGAGATAATCTCCGGAGAGGCAATTTTAATCGTAATACGATCTTGTTTTGTAATATCGATTTTGCTCATTGTTTGGCTTCTTCCTTTTGAGGTTGTTCGGATTCAGCTTTTTCCATACGAATATCTAGGCAAAGACCTTGCAACTCTTTGACTAAAACGTTAAAAGATTCCGGCGTCCCCGGAGAGAGCGCCTGTTCACCTTTGACAATGGCTTCATAAATGCGGCTGCGGCCGTTGACATCGTCGGATTTGACGGTCAACATTTCCTGCAGGGTATAGGCCGCCCCATACGCCTCTAAAGCCCAGACTTCCATTTCCCCGAAACGCTGGCCGCCAAAATGCGCTTTACCACCGAGCGGCTGTTGAGTCACCAGCGAATAAGGGCCAATAGAACGGGCGTGAATCTTCTCATCCACCAGGTGATTGAGCTTGAGCATATAAATGTAGCCCACGGTCACCTTTTGTTCAAACGGCACGCCTGTGTGGCCGTCGAAGACGACCGCTTTGCCGTCTTGCGGCAGGCCAGCGGTTTTAAGAAGATCGCAAATTTCCTCTTCCGTAGCACCGTTAAACACCGGTGTTTCGGCATGAAATCCTAAGGCCTGCACGGCCCAGCCTAAATGAGTTTCTAAAAGCTGACCCACGTTCATACGCGAAGGTACGCCTAAAGGATTAAGCACAATATCGACCGAACGACCGTCTTCTAAAAACGGCATATCTTCTTCCGGCATAATCCGAGAAACAATACCTTTGTTGCCATGGCGGCCGGCCATTTTATCCCCGACGGAAAGCTTGCGTTTAGTGGCCACATAAACCACTACCCGCTTGATCACCCCGGCAGGCAGCTCATCCCCGCGGCGGATTAAATCCAGCTCGCGCTCTTCTTCTTCCATAAGCTGAGCAATTTTATCCATGTAAAAACCCATTGTTTCACGGGCTTCGGAACCCTCATCAATGTCATCGATGGTTAATTTGGCCACACGTTTTTTATCAATGCCTAAAATTTTGCTTAACTTGGCATCTTTTTCTTGGTTGATGAATTCAATTTCCTGTTTGTAATACTCTTTGATCTTATGAATCGCCACATTTTCCTTGACTTTATCCTCTTTGGATCTGCGGCCGCGTTCATTACGGGCGAACACTTCAACGTTGACTACCACCCCTTCAATACCCGGAGACAAAGTCAAAGAGG
This sequence comes from Candidatus Omnitrophota bacterium, assembly GCA_016201795.1. Classification (GTDB taxonomy): domain Bacteria; phylum Omnitrophota; class Gorgyraeia; order Zapsychrales; family Fredricksoniimonadaceae; genus JACQCF01. The sequence continues at coordinate 69,023 of JACQCF010000005.1, forward strand.
TATCACGCACATCCGCAGCTTTCTCGCCGAAAATGGCACGCAAGAGACGCTCTTCGGGAGAAAGTTCTTTTTCGCTTTTGGGAGTGACTTTACCGACTAAAATATCGCCGGCTTTCACTTCCGCTCCCACGCGCACAATACCCTCTTCGGTCAAATCCTTGAGGGCTTCATCACCAACATTAGGAATGTCGCGGGTGACTTCTTCATTACCCAGGCGGGTCTCGCGGCATTCGCATTCAAAACGCTCGACGTGAATGGAAGTAAACACGTCCTCGCGCACGATGCGTTCGTTAATTAAAATTGCATCCTCAAAGTTATATCCACGCCAAGGCATGAATGCCACCAAAACATTGTGGCCTAAGGCCAAACGACCCTGGTAGGTACCGATACCATCGGCAATCACATCCCCGGCTTCAACTTTCTGACCGGGTTTGACTAAAGGACGTTGATGCACACAGGTATTAGCGTTGGAACGCTGAAAGTTCTTCAAAGAATAAATAATTTTACCGATGATAACTTCACGACCGTCCACCTTGGTTACAGTACCGCTTTCCTTGGCAATCACCATGACACCGGAATCACGAGCCACTTTGCCTTCCATACCGGTCCCTACAAAAGGCACCTGGGGAATCATCAAAGGCACCGATTGACGCTGCATGTTGGATCCCATCAGAGCACGATTGGCGTCGTCATGTTCAAGGAAAGGAATAAGAGCAGCCGCCACCGACACCAATTGTTTGGGCGACACATCCATGTATTCAACTTTCTGCGGTTTGACGCGCGGAAAATCGCCCTTATAACGGCAGGAGACCAAAGATTCCGTGAAACTGCCGTCTTTGTCCACCGGCGAGTTAGCTTGCGCAATGTATTTGTTCTGATCCACATCTGCGGTCAAATATTCAATCTTTTTGGTCACTTTGCCATCAACAACTTTGCGATAAGGCGTTTCGATGAAACCTAATTCATTGACGCGCGCGCAGGTCGTCAAAGAGGCGATCAAACCGATGTTCGGACCTTCGGGAGTTTCAATCGGACAAACGCGGCCATAGTGGGTGGGGTGCACGTCGCGTACTTCGAAACCAGCACGTTCACGTGAAAGACCTCCGGGACCAAGCGCGGACATACGGCGTTTATGCGTCATTTCCGACAAAGGATTAACCTGATCCATAAACTGCGACAGCTGGCTTCGGGCAAAAAAATCTTGAATTTGATTGGAGAATAGACGGGAATTAATCAGATGATGAATGGTCAAATTTTCAAAGGAGCTCATAACCACCAAGCGCTCTTTGATGGAGCGTTCCAGACGCGCCAAACCGATGCGTACCTGGTTCTGGATCAACTCACCGACGGATTTGATACGGCGGTTGCCCAAATGGTCAATATCATCACACTCGCCTGTGCCCTCGCGCAAACCGATCAAATACTTAATGACGGAAACCACGGTCTCGACGTCCAAGACGCGGTTATCCATGGCCACCGTGGTCCCTAATTTGCGGTTGATAATATGACGGCCGACCTTGGAGAGGTCATAACGTTTGGGGTCGAAAAACAAACGGAAAAACAGCGTCTCAGCCACTTCCATCGTTGCCGGCTCCGTGGGACGCATTTTGCGATAAAAATCCAATAAGGCTTCTTCCTTATTAACCGTGTGATCTTTTTCTAGAGTGTTTTTGAGCTTATCAAAATGCTCGCCTAACATTTTCTTCATATCCTCGGTGGTGGCCAACCCCATGATACGAAGAATCTGACTCGCCGGGAAATTACGGCGACGGTCCACATAGGCAATCAAAACATCATTAAGATCATATTTGATTTCAAACCACGCCCCACGGGAGGGAATGATGCGGCCGTGATAAATGCTTTTACCCGTTGGGTGGGTCTCTTCTTCAAAAGATACACCCGGCGGACGCTGAATTTGAGAAACCACGACACGCTCATCACCGTTAATAATGAAGGTACCAGTATCAGTCATGAGTGGAAAATCACCGAAATAAACTTCCTGCTCTTTGATATCGACCGGTGTAATCAGGCGCAGTTTAACTTTTAAAGGAGCGGCATAGGTCATCCCGCGACGCTGACATTCATAGCGAGAATATTTTTCTTTGCCGATGGTGTAACCAATATATTCTAGGCGAATCTGCGCGTCGTAGCTTTCTAAAGGAAAAACTTCCCGAAAAACTTCTTCTAGCCCCTGATCTTTGCGTTTGTCGGAAGCCATCCCTCTTTGAAGAAAATCTTCATAAGAGAGTGTTTGAATGTCTAATAGCTGTGGTAATTCAAAATTATCCTGGAACTTACTAAAATTTCTGGTTTTTAGTTTGTCCATATACTCCCGCCGATGGCTAACCCCCTGTTTTCTTGCGAAAGCAAGAAGGGGGGGCTGGCATTTAAGGTTAGTGAAAACAGTAGCGTTGAATTACTTTAATTCCACTTTAGCGCCGGTCGCTTCGAGTTTCTTCTTGAGCTCTTCGGCTTCGGCCTTCGGAACAGCTTCTTTGATGATCTTAGGAGCCGCTTCCACAAGATCCTTGGCTTCCTTCAAACCTAAGTTAGTCACCGCACGTACTTCTTTGATGACATTGATCTTGTTGGTTCCCGCATCTTTGAGGACGACATCAAATGAGGTCTTTTCCTCGGCAGGAGCAGCAGGGCCCGTCGTACCACCACCAACGGCAGCGATGGCCACGGGAGCAGCCGCTTGAATACCCAGTCTATCCTCCATGGCTTTGACCAATTCAGCCAATTCCAGGACGGTTAAACCGGTCACTTCCTTGTAAATCCCCTCTAATTTGGGGGCTAATTCTTTGACGGCTGTTTCAGACATTTTACTAACCTCCTTGTTAGATCCTTCGCTTCTAAGACTCAGGATGACTTCGACGTTGCGTCGGAGTCACTTTTCTGTTTTAATATTAAAATAAAATTTCGTGTTTTAGTATTTAACGCACCGGCGAAACGCGTCACAGGCGCCTGCAAAGTACCGATGAATTTCGCTAAAAGAACTTCGCGGGGAGGCAGGTCAGAGAGTGTCTTGACTTGTTCGGGGCTTATCACGTCCCCGTTGAATAAACCTCCCTGCACAATAAAACCTTCGCAATCTTTGGCAAATTTAACCAGAATCCTAGAAACTTCAGAGGCATCCGTATCGCTTAAAACAAAAGCCGTTTGGCCGTTGAGGCGCTTGGCTAAATTTTCATAGTTAGAATTTTTCAGCGCAATACGTGCGACGGATGTTTTAGAAATCAACACATCCGCTTTTTTACGCTTTAAATCTTTGCGCAAAGAACCCATCTTAGCGGACGAGACCCCACACCAGCTCACCAGAAAAGTATTGCTTTTTTTGGTAACGCCGTCTTTAACGGTATCAGCGATACGTTGACGGTACAATTGTCCGACTTTCATAAGGCCACCTTCACTCCCGGGCCCATGGTGCTTGCCACAGACAAACTTTTAATCAAATTGCCTTTGACGCTTACGGGTTTGGCATGGTTAACCGCCTCAATAAGATGTTGAGCGTTTTCCACCAATTTATTATCGGCAAAAGATTTTTTGCCGATGCCTAAATGAATGCCGCCTTGCTTGTCGGATTTAAACTCGACACGGCCGGCTTTAACTTCTTTGATGGCGCGCTCCACATCGGTTGTCACGGTGCCGGCTTTAGGGGTCGGCATCAGGCCGCGTGGACCCAAGATCTTACCGAGCTTGCTGATATCACGCATCATATCAGGGGTCGCCACCACTACGTCAAAATCCATAAAACCGCCGGCGACTTTGTCAATCAAATCATTGCTGCCGACATAATCAGCACCTGCCGCCTGAGCTTTGGAGGTAGTTTCCCCTTTGCAGAAAACAGCTACTTTCACGGATTTACCGATACCATGCGGTAACACCACCGTACCGCGAACGCCCTGATCGGAGGCTTGTAAATCAACATTCAGATGAAAATGCATTTCAACCGTCTCATCGAATTTGACCCTGGGGGCTTTGGTTAAACAAGAAATGGCCTCAGCCAAAGGAAGCGGATTTTTAATTCCATCGACGATACGGTTGACTTCTTTCATACGTTTACTTAATCTTGACATATTCTAATCCTTTGTACGGGCTTGATTAATCAAACCCTACGCTATCCTTTTACTTCAATGCCCATGCTGCGGGCTGTGCCGGCAATAGTGGCGATCGCTTGATTCATATCCACGGTATTTAAATCTTCCATTTTCATTTTGGCGATTTCTTCCACCTGTTTGACCGTCAATGTGCCGATGGTTTCTTTGCCAGCAGTACCAGAGGCTTTGGCTAACTTCGCCGCCTTCTTAATGAGCGCTGAACTCGGAGGCGTCTTAATCACAAAATCAAAAGATTTGTCTTTATAAACGGTAATAATGACCGGTAAAGGTAATACTTCTCTGCCCTTGGTTTTGTCATTGAAAGATTTGCAGAACATCATAATGTTCACGCCGTGCTGACCAAGGGCAGGACCGACCGGAGGCGCAGGGTTAGCCTGGCCGGCAGGAACATAGAGTTTAATTTGAGCAACTGCTTCTTTAGCCATATATCATCATTCCTAAATCTTCTCGACTTGCCAATACTCAAGCTCAACCAACGTTGAACGGCCGAATATCGACACGCTGACCTTCAATTTTCCGCGGTCCGGATAAACTTCCATCACCGAACCATTAAAATTCGCAAACGGCCCTTGCGCAATGCGAATCGCCTCGCCCACTTCGAAAACAATTTTGGGGCTTGGCTTTGAACCTGTTTCTTCCGTACGTTTGAGGATATTATCCACTTCCGTATCAGTCAGGGGTTGAGGCTGACGCCCTGGACCGATAAAGCCGGTTATGCCTGGAGTAGTTTTAACCAGATACCAGCTTTCTTTATTCATGTCCATCTTAATTAAAAGGTAGCCGGGAAAAAATTTACGGGTCGTAATCCTTTTTTTCCCACCACGCACCTCGGAAACCTGCTCCGTCGGAACAACCACTTCCCCCACATGCTGTTTAAGCACCGTGGTGGCCATGCGGCTTTCCAAGCCTGCTCTGGCTCTTTCTTCCGCCCCTGTTTGCGTGTGAATCACATACCATTTCATAACATTTCTACCTTAATAAATGGGCAATGCCTTTTGAAAGAATGAAGTCCACCATTCCTAAAAATGCGCCTAGCAGCAGGGAACTGGCAATGACAATCAATGTCGAATCCCATAGCTCCTGACGGGTGACCCAGGAGACTTTTTTCATCTCTGCAAAAACTTCCCCAATAAAATTTTGGATTTTAGCGATCATTCCTTAATAAAGAATCAATACAGGCCAGTCTAAAGATGGCAGGCCTGGCAGGACTCGAACCTGCAACGCACGGTTTTGGAGACCGTCGCTCTACCAATTGGAGCTACAGGCCTATGAACTCTTGCGTCATTTAGATCCTTCTCCCGCCTTAGCGAGATCAGGATGACATCGACATTGGATCGATGTCATTTTTTTGTTTCTTTATGCAGCACATGTTTACGACAAAAAGAACAAAATTTCTTAAGCTCAATACGTTCCGGATGTTGCCTTTTGTCTTTGGTGCTGTTATAGGTGATACGATTGCACTCGGTGCATTGAAAATGAATTGTCTCGCGCATAATCTTAACCTAACGTTTGTTGCGCTCCCCCCGCTGTCCCGCCATGGCGGGACAAGACACGGGAGTAACAGAAGATTTTAGATAATATGATGTGACAAGCCCCCGAGCGGGATTGAACCGCTGGCCTCGTCCTTACCAAGGACGTGCTCTACCAACTGAGCTACAGGGGCAGCATATCCAGCCGCCTGCAGCAGTCATACAAATAAACGCAAAGTATATCTGTTGATATTATTATTGTCAAGAATAAATTTCCATAATTTCAAACAGTTACGATAAACGCAGGAAACGCCGCTTGCCGACTTTGAGCACGCCCGCCTTCAGGGACCAATTCTCGTTGGAAATAACCACCCCTTCATGCATGATGGCTCCCTCTTTCAAAAGACGCCGGCCTTCATTTTTGGAAGCGACAATGTTCTCTGACATGAGAATATCCAATAATTTTTGGTCCTGTTTAAATTTAAACTGCGCAATATCCTGCGGGGTTTGATGCTGGCTGAACGTTTGTTCAAAATAGCGATGGGCTTTGGAGCCCTCGCCGGGGAGGCAAAACATGTCCACGATCATAACCGCCAACTGCAACTTAGCTTCTTTAGGATGCATTTTTTTGACTGCATTTAAATCCACCTGTGTCAAAAGTTCATAATACCGTATCATCAGCTCATCGCTAATCGACATGACCTTACCAAAAATCTCATTGGGGCTTTCATTAATGCCGATGGCATTTCCCAAGGACTTGCTCATCTTCTGCACGCCGTCGGTCCCTTCTAACAAAGGCGTCATCACAACCACCTGAGGCGCCTGGCCATAACTTTCCTGCAATTGACGACCCATCAAGAGATTGAACTTCTGGTCATTGCCGCCTAATTCCACGTCTGCTTTTAAATGCACGGAATCGTAGCCTTGCAACAAAGGATAAATAAATTCCAGCAGACTGATTTCGCGGCCGGAATCAAAACGTTTTTTAAAATCCGCGCGGGCCAGTGTTTGCGCCACTGTCAAATGGGCGGTTAATTCCAATAAATCTTGAGGCCTCAGCCGGTTTAACCAATAGCTATTGAAAGCCACTTGTGTTTTCTTGGGATCCAAAATCTTAAAAACCTGTACTTTGTAGGTTTTAGCGTTTTGTTTAATCTCCTGCAGCGACATTGTTTTGCGCAGCTCATTACGGCCAGTGGGGTCTCCCACCTGGGCGGTAAAATCCCCAATTAAAAAAACCACCCGATGACCTAAATCCTGAAACTGCCTCATTTTCTTTAAAAGTACCACATGCCCTAGATGAATATCCGGAGCGGTTGGATCAAAACCGGCTTTAATGATCAGCGGACGGCCAAGGGCCAATTTTTTGGCCAAATCATCTGTGCTTATGATTTCCGTCGTGCCGCGGGTAATTTTTTGGACGGTTTCTTGGATGGACATAAAATGGGCAGGAACTGACATATGAATCAGCCCCCTACTATTGAATTATAGTCGCGCAGAAACGCCGATTTTCATAGCTTCGACGTCCACTTTAATGACTTTGACCTGCAGTTTATCGCCAGGCTTTAAAGAAGTCGCCTGCTGTTTATCAATTTCCGAAGAATACACCAGCGCTTCAATGTCTCCTTCCAATTTGACAAACACGCCAAAATTGGAATTCATCACCACCTCGGCCGCCACCACAGAACCCACCGGAAACTTTTGAGCGATATCATTCCACGGATTAGTCTGTAATTGCTTAAGACCGAGAGTGATTTTGTGGTTTTGAGCATCCACGCCCTGGATAATCATATCCACGGCCTGGCCTTTTTGTAGCACTTCTTGAGGATGGTTGATTTTCTTGGTCCAAGACATATCTGAAACATGAATCATACCTTCCAAACCGCCCTCAAGCTCGACGAAGGCACCGTAGTCAGTAAAGCCGCGGACAATGCCTTTGACTTTATCGCCCACATTAAATTTTTGCGCCACAGAACTCCAGGGATTCTCTTCAAGCTGTTTCATGCTCAAAGAAATACGTTTCGCATCCTTATCTACATTGATGATCTGCACTTCAATGATCTCCGCCAATTTGAACATTTCTTGAGGATTGACCATTTTCTTCTGCCAGGTGATTTCAGAAGCATGCAAAAGGCCTTCAATACCTTTGTCAATTTCCACAAATACACCGTAAGGCATAATATTGACGATTTTGCCTTTGACACGACTTCCGGCCGGGAATTTGGAAGCTGCTTCATCCCAAGGATTGGCAATGATCTGTTTTAAACCTAAAGAAACCTTGGAGTTGTCTTTGTCAAAGTCCAAAATCAAAACTTCAATTCTTTGGCCAACGGAGACGATTTCGGAGGGATGATTGATACGTGACCAGCTCATGTCGGTGATGTGCAAAAGTCCGTCGATACCGCCCAGATCAATAAAGGCGCCGAAGTCCGTGATGCCTTTAACAACGCCCTTACGCTTCTGGCCTTTTTTGATTTCGCTCCAAAGCTTTTCACGCACCTCTTCGCGCTCTTTCTGCACCATTTCGCGGCGGGAAAGGATGAGGTTGCGTCTTTGCTTGTTCATTTTGGCCACGACGAATTTAAACGTCTTGATCATAATGTCATTATTGGAAAAGCCTTTGAAAGCCGAAAGTGACATCGGCAAAAAAGCTTCAATGCCAAAAACATCGACGATATAGCCGCCTTTGACCGTGCGGACCACGCGACCGTCAACAGTATCACCCTCGTTAATATCATTGGAAATTCTCTGCCAGCCTTTGAGGCGCTCGGCTTTAGCAAAAGAAAGAATCAGACGGCCATGGTCATCTTCGATGTTCTCAATGAGAACCTCGATTTGAGAACCTACAACAACCTCCGCAGGGCTGCGAAATTCCTCAATCGGCACAAAACCTTCGGATTTAAAGCCAATGTCGACGATAATTTCTTTAGGGGTCACCGCGGCCACGGTGCCTTTAATAATCTCCCCTTCCTTAATATCTTTGAGCGTGCTCTCGTAGAGCTCCTCCATGAGTGATTTTTCAGTGCTCATTGTTACTGATCCTCTTTTCTTATAATGGAATTCTTTAATTTTTCGCGCGGGAAAAGCAACAGCGGTCAATTAAAGTATCGGTCATTATGCCAAAAAGACCTTAAATGTCAAATCTTTTTTTACAGGCTTGAAACTTAAACCAGTTTATAGATCTCTTCCAGGATTTTTCGTGAGGCGGCTTCGTAGGAGGGGCTGTCGCTGACCAGAAATGGTTTGCCGTAGGTAACGGTCACCAGCGAACGCTTAAAGAACTTAGCGCCAGGAGGCATGACCACATCAGAGCCTTTCATATATACCGGCACAATCGGCACTTGAGATTTGAGGGCCAGGAATCCTGTTCCTGGCTGAGGCTCGAGGGATTTATGATCCGTACGTCGTGTACCTTCAGGGAAAACCAGCACCGGATGGCCTTTTTTCAAACATTTAAAAGCCTCTTTGAGCGCGCCAAGATCTGCCTGGCCGCGTTTGACCGGAAAAGCCCAAAGTTTCTTCAGCCACCAGCCCACCAAGGGGTGTTTGAATAACTCAATTTTGGTCATGAAATGAACACGCCGGGGGGTAGAAATTCCTAAAATCACAGGATCAAGATTACTAATATGATTGCTGGCTAAAATATAGGCCCCTTGAGACGGAATATTATACCAGCCTCTGACTGTGCGAGGAAAAAACAAAAAGCTTAAAACTTTGGTAAAAAAGTAAGTAAAGTAATAGATCATTATTTCGGATCAACCAACCGGCGGCCGAATTCCAGAAGATCTTTGGCTTTTTTTAGGGATTTGGCTTCTGAATAAATGCGCACTAGGGGCTCGGTTCCTGAAGGACGAAACATCAGCCAGTCTTCATTAGCACCAACAAGTTTAACACCGTCGTAATCTTTCACCTCAACCACTTTCTGACCCAAAACCTCACTAACGCTTTTAAGTTTGTTTAGATCAACCTTTTTAGCATCCATGGAATAGTCCAGACGCTGATAATAGTAGCGGCCAAACTCACGTTCCATATCCTCCACCAACTTTTTAAAATTTCTTTTGTTATAAACCATCATCTCTAATAAGAGAAGCCCGGCCAAGGTACCGTCGCGTTCAGGGATAAAATGAGGTAAGCCCATGCCGCCAGCCTCTTCCCCGCCGGCAACAATCTTCTGAGACATCATCAAATCGGAAATATATTTAAACCCCACCGGTGTTTCATAAAGTTTGCGGTTTAGTTTCTTGGCGATATGATCTAGCATAATTGTCCCGCAAAGAGTTTTGATAATGCCGCCTTCCACATGGCGGTTACGGACTAAATGCAGAATCAGCAAACCCAAAATCTTCTGCGGGCTGACAAACTCACCGCCGGGCATCACCGCCGCGATGCGATCCGCGTCCCCATCAAGCACCAGGCCTAAATCAAACTTCTCTTTTTTCATGCGGGCCATCATGACGCTTAAACATTCTGGAATGGGCTCAGGTTTGGAACCATCAAAAGAGGGATTGACATCCTCACGCATGAGTTCGAGTTTGATGCCAGTCCCCTTTAAAATTTCACGCATCAAATCACGGCCGCTGCCGTGCATCATATCGGCAAGTACTTTAAATTTCGTGGATTTGATTTTCTTTAAGTTCAAATAGCCACGAATAAATTTTACGTATGCTTTCTTAAAGTCATGCACGACGATGAATCCGTCAGCTTTAGCCTGAGAAAAGTCCGCCCGTTGGACTTGCGTCTGTCCTAAATAACTCTCAATGAGATTAGTGATGTCTTTAGGAGCAGCCCCGCCCTGGGCGGTTTTGATTTTAATACCGTTAAACTTGGCAGGATTATGAGAGGCGGTAATCATCATACCGCAAACATTAGAAAATCGAGTTACACCATAACTTAAAGCAGGGGTGGGCAAAGAAGTATCCGACAAAAAAGTTTTAATTCCATTGGCGGCAAAAACTTCCGCTACTGCTTGAGCATATTCGGCGGAAAGAAAACGATTGTCATAGCCTACCGAAGCAGATTTTTTAGAAAATGAAGAATTATTCTTCTTGATCCAATCAGCCGTGGCTTGTGCGACAATACGGACATTTTTAAAGGTGAACGTATCAGAAATAACCGCCCGCCAGCCGTCGGTGCCGAACTTTATATCAGATCGAATATCGCTCATAGCTCTCCCTAAAGTTACACATACAATTTTTTCCTTAAAATATAATTCACCACCGCATCCGGCGTCAAATAACGAATCGATCTTTTTCGCTTAATATGCTGACGGATCAAACTGGAGGAAACATCAAACCAAGAGCGATTAATCACAATAAATGAAGCCATACACAAAATCTCATCAATCCCCTGCCACGTCCTTAATCCAGCCACATTATCTTCTCCGATAATAAAAAACAATCGTGCCCGAGGATATTGATTTTTAAAAGATCTGATCGTCTCAATCGTATAAGACTTACCGCCGCGTTTGATCTCCACATCTGAGAGACTCAAACGCTTATTGCCGGCAATCGCCAGACGCACCATGTTCAGACGCTCCTGGCCGGAGGCCAAATCCTCATCCCTTTTATGGGGCGAACAATAAGCAGGCACAAAAACCACTTCATCTAGCCCTAAAGTATCCAACGCAGCCTGGGCCATCATCAAATGGCCGACGTGAATCGGATTAAAACTGCCGCCAAGGAAACCAATTTTACGCATACCCAATTATTGCCTGATTTGTCCGTTGCCGTAAACTTCGTACTTGTAACTTGTCAAGCCCTCCAGAGCCATGGGACCGCGTACATGCAATTTATCGGTACTAATGCCTACTTCCGAGCCGAAACCAAATTCATACCCGTCGGTAAAACGGGTGGACGCATTGACATAAACGCAAGCGGAATCGACCTCATCTAAGAATTGCTGTGCTTCGGTCTTATCCTTAGTCACAATCGCATCCGAATGATGAGAACCATAAGTATTGATATGGTCAATCGCACCTTTGAGTCCATTGACGACTTTCACCGACAAAATCAAATCTAAATATTCCGTGCGCCAATCCTCTTGGGTGGCTTTCTTGATGCCGTCTTTGACAATAACACGAGTCGTTTGATCGCCACGAATTTCGCAGCCGCGGTTCTGCAAATCGGCAATGACCGGCGGCAAGAATTTCCTGGCAACGGCTTTGTCGACTAAAAGCGTTTCCATGGCATTACAAACACCCGGCTTTTGGACCTTGGCGTTCATCGTAATTTGATGAGCCATCTCTAAGTCCGCTTGATGGCTCACATAAACATGGCAAACGCCTTTGTAATGTTTTACCACCGGAATTTTGGAATTCTCAGCGACAAAACGGATCAGCTCTTCTCCGCCGCGAGGTACGATCACATCCACCAGCTCATCGAGCTTCAAAAGCTCATGCACTGCCTGACGGTCACTGGATTCAATGAGTTGCAAAGCGTCCATAGAAATTTTTGTCTTCGACAAAACCCGCTTTAAGATTTTAAAAATCGCTTTGTTGGAATAAATAGCTTCACGACCGCCTTTAAGGATAGCTGCATTGCCGGATTTTAAACACAGGCCGGCGCAATCACTAGTGACATTCGGCCGTGATTCATAAATAATCCCCACGACCCCCAAAGGCACACGCACTTTCTTAATAAGCAAACCATTGGGACGTTTGATCGTCTTTAAAATCTCTCCGATGGGGTCTTTGAGCTTGGCTGTTTCCAATAAAGAATCTGCCATGGCCTTGATTCTTTTAGGATTAAGCGTTAGACGATCAATCAAGGCCATGCTATAGCCTGCGCCCTGTGCCGCTTTCAGATCCCTGGCATTTTCTTTAATCAAATAATCCTGATTCTTAAGCAAAGCACGAGCCATAGCTTTAAGGGCCGTATTTTTTTCATGGCCACCAACCAACGCTAAGGCATAGCTGGCACCTTTAGCCGCCTTAGCCATTTTTAAAATGTGAACGGATAAATTCATGCTGATCATCCCCGGTTAACAATTTTCCTTCTCTTTCCATAAACAACGTCCCAATCTTTTCTCCCTCAAGGATACGCACTAAAACGCCTTTGATGTCGCCAGCGGTAATGACACAGGTAATACGCGCGTGGGTGGCGATTTTCACCGCCTCGAGTTTGGCTTTCATGCCGCCGCGAGCGATGTGAATATTTTGAGTTTCACCAGCTACTCCTTCAATCTCAGAAGTGATATCCTTCACCTGCTCAAAAACTTTTTGGTTGGTATCATACAGCCCCTGAACGTCGGAGAGAATCACCAATAAATCCGCATGGATGAGGCTGGCCACCAACGCCGAGAGCTTATCATTGTCCCCGAATTTGATTTCTTCGGTCGAGGTCGTGTCATTTTCATTGATGATGGGTACTACCCCTTCTTTAAGAATAGCCTCCATCGTATGGCGTGCGTTTAAAAAACGGTTGTGATTATCGAAATCGTCCCAAGTCAAAAGCACCTGCGCACATTTTAAACCCACTTTCTTTAATACCTGTGCCCATAATCTCATCAAAGCCGCCTGTCCGATGGCCGCACGCGCCTGCAAAGCGGCCAAATCCGTCGGACGCTGATTTTCCTCCAATAACCCCATGCCTAAAACAATAGCCCCTGAAGAGACAAAAGTCACCTCAACACCTTGCCCACGCAAGGCTTTGACTTGTTTGGCCAACGCAGATAATTGCCTGATTTTAGGCTTAAACTGGCGGTCGGCTATCTGGCTTGAGCCAAGTTTAACCACCACGCGTTTCATAGGACGGGAGAATGTTCGTTTCATAATAACAAGCGGATCGCCGCTACCAATTTCTCCAAACCTTGTTTTTCTTTAGCAGAAATCACCAAAATATCTTTGGTAATTTTACGTTTAAACCGCCTCAAATGCGCTTGAGCTTCTGGTAAATCCATTTTATTGGCCACCAGAATACGGTATTTATGAAGAAGATCCTCGCTGTATAAATCCAACTCCTCGCAAATCTTATCATAATCCTCCAGCGGATCACGGCCCTCGCTGCCACTCATATCGATGAGGTGCACTAAAATCTTGGTGCGCTCGGCGTGTTTGAGGAATTGATAGCCTAAACCCTTGCCTTCATGCGCGCCTTCGATAAGTCCCGGCAAATCCGCCACCACGAATTTCTTTTCGTGGTCATCATTCACAATCCCCAACACTGGTGCTTTGGTGGTAAAAGGGTAACTGGCAATTTTCGATTTCACCTTAGAGATGGCGCAAATCAAAGTGGATTTTCCCACATTAGGAAAACCCACCAAACCGACATCCGCAATAACTTTCAGTTCGAGCCGAACAGTTCTTTTCTCTCCCGCTTGAGGAGCCGTGACCGTACGGTGGTGATTATTGCCATGACCACCCAAGCCCCCTTTGGCCACAATCACCGAATCACCGTGAACCGTCAAGTCACGGATTAAAAACTCCGTGTCATAATCCCAAACCATGGTTCCCATCGGTAGGCGTAAAATACAATCCTCGCCGTTTTTGCCGCGTTTGTTGTTGGATGAACCATGGGCGCCGCTTTGGGCTTGATAATGCTGTTTGAAACGATAATCTAAAAGGGTATGTAGATGGCGGTCAGCCATTAAAACAACATCGCCGCCACGACCCCCGTCACCGCCGTTAGGGATGGGATAGCGGGTATATTTATCGCTGTAATGACTTTCACAGCCCTTGCCCCCGCTACCGGCCTGAATGTGAATGCGCGCTTGATCAACAAATGCCATTAGACTGAAATTTTGTCAATACGCACCGAGGTCAACTCCTGACGGTGACCGACGGTACGTGCGGAATCTTTGCGTTTGCGATAGTGAAAGGCGATTGTCTTGGGGCCACGGTAATGCTGTAAAACCTCGGCTTCAACTTCCACATCCTTCACGTAAGGCTGGCCGATTTTAACCGACTTGCCGTCAGAAACAAGCAGCACTTTATCCAAAACGATTTTCTGACCAGCATCGAAATCCAAATGATCGGCGCTGACAGTGTCGCCTTCGCTGACTTTAAATTGATGATTGCCCAGTTGAACCACGGCGAACATAATTTTATCTCCTTAAATGAGTCTGTGTGTTTCATTTTTAAAGGCCAAATTATACATGGCCTGCGCCCAAACGTCAATCAATCTTTACCCGGCCACGTCCCTCACAATAAGGGCAGGCATGGAATTTGAGCGACTCAATGGTTTTGCCGGTGCGCGCGCGGGTCATTTCTACCAGACCCAATTGCGAAATCCGATTCACTTCAGTTTTAGCATGATCTTTGGCTAACTCTTCCCTGAGGATATGAATAACCTTACGCTTATGGTCTTCCCGGTTCATGTCGATAAAATCAATAACGATAATCCCGCCTAAGTCCCGCAGGCGAAGCTGACGGGCGATTTCGGGAGCCGCTTCCATATTCACCGCAAACGCCGCGTCCTCCGGTGTACCCTTGGTTTTAAACCGGCCGCTATTGACATCCACCACCGTCAATCCTTCCGTGGGCTCAATGATAATATAAGCGCCGGATTTTAAATAGACCTTGGGCTCGTAAATCTTTTCCAGCTCATGGGCGATATTTTTAGCTTCAAACAGGGCTTGAGGACTATGGTGATATTGAATTTTCTCCACTGCTTCTTTACCGATTAAGGTCTCAGCAAATTTGCGCAGTTTGACATACTCTTGTTGCGAATCAATGATTAACCGGTCCACTTCGTCTTTGAGCAAATCCCGTACCACTTTCCAGATCAAATCGTATTCTTTATACACCAGAGCCGGCGCCTGTTTTTGTTTGGCTAAATTGCGGATGCGCTCCCACATGGCGGTTAAAAATTTGGCATCACGGGTGATTTCACGTTCGCCCTGCTCAACGGAAGCCGTGCGCACGATAAACCCGCCGCCTCTGGCAAAGTTAAAAGTCTTTAAAATATCCCTCAGGCGCTGGCGTTCTTCCACTTTCTCAATTTTCTTGGAAATTCCGTTGTGCTGATCCATCGGCATATAAACGACAAAACGACCGGCCAAACTGATATGCGTCGTCAGGCGGGGTCCCTTGGTGCCAAAGGGGTCTTTAACCACCTGGACTAAGACTTCCTGGTCTTTCTTAAGAGATAGTTCATTTTTGTTTTTCTTAGTCCCTTTATCAGAAAACTCTTGCTCTTTATCTGCAGGCTTGGGCAAGAGCATGTTAATCAATTTCTGTGTAGCCGATGGTTCTTGCTCTATTTTTTCAATATCCTGTAAAAATGGATTATCCGCGTCCGTTAAATACAAAAAACCGTTTTTTTCCTGGCCAATATTGACAAAAGCTCCGTTGATCGACGGCAAAATGGACTCCACCTTGCCTTTATAAATATTGCCCAGCATGCTTTGATGACGATCCAGCTCAATGTAAAAATCATCCAATTTGCCTGCGGATAAAATCGCCACTCGCCGTTCATCTTCAGCGACATGAATTAAAATTTCTTTAGACACAGTCTTGCCTCCTCATAAAAAATTAATTTTTATCAACGCAGACAATCGTCACTATTTGCCGCTGGAGGCAACCGTGGAGGGATTATTCGCCGTGATGATGTGCGGGGTCAGAAAAATGAGAAGTTCCGTTCTTTCGTCCCCATCTTCCTTCTTTTTAAACGCCTCTCCTAAAAGTGGTATATCGCCTAAAAACGGCACCTTCTTTTTCTTGAGGGTCGTTTTATTTTTGATAAGTCCCGCAATGACCAAAGTCTGTCCATCTGCAACCATAACTTTTGTGACTGCTTCCTCCACGCTCAATATTGGCAATGTCGTGCTTTCAATCACTGCTGATGATGTGATGTCCGTAACCGTTGGATGTAAATCCAAAGTTACTAAATTTGCGTTGTTCACATGTGGGGTAACGTTAAAAATAATCCCGATATCTTTATATTCCCATCCTGAAACTTGCAATTTGGCCTGTTCCTGATTATACGTGTACTGCGGAATGGGGAATTGAGTACCGACGACAATCTTCGCCGCCTGATTATCTAGTGTGACAATCTTAGGGTTGGACAAAATGTGCGTGTCTGTACGGGCATGCAACATCTCCAATACCGCGCTCAGCGCTTGAGCGCTCAATGTCCCGTAAGTAAAAGGCGTGCCCGTAGGATCAGCAAAGGCATGGGATGGTAAAAATTTATTGGTGTTATTCGACACGAACGGAAACACCGTCGGATGGGACGCTCCCGTAGCCGTTCCTTTCACCGTCCAATCAATTCCCAAATTTTCTGTATTACTTAAAGTAGTCTCCACTATTTTAGCTTCAATAAGAATTTGAGGAGTGACCGTATCCAATGTCTTTATGACATCGTCTATCAAATCCATGTTGCCTTGTACATCGCGCACGATGACCGCATTGGTACGAGGATCAAAATTGATCTGTCCACGGCTGGTTTTCATTTTGCTGATGGAGTCCACCACCTCCGAGGCCTTGGCAAAATTTAACAAATACGTTTTGGTCATCAACGGCTCTTGATCGGATAATAACTGTGTCTCCTCGTGGCGTTTTTTCAAATTCTCAATGGTCGTTACCATAATAATATTGCCTCTGCGCTCATACCCATAACCATAAGTGGAAAGTACCACCTCCAGCGCTTTCTGCCACGGCACATCGGTTAACTGAATGGTGATGGTACCAGTGACCTCAGGACCGGCGACAATATTCGTCCCACTTTTATAAGCCAACACCTTAAGGACATTTTTAATATCCGCATCCTGAAAATCCAAACTTACCAATCCCTTGCTAGAAAGCATAATAGCAGCCGGCACAGCTAAGGCAGGCTCCGCTGATGTTGTGGCCACAGCCGATTGAGCGCTATCCGTTGTTGTCGTGGCTGGTGGAATAGAACTATCAGAAGAAGTGGTATAGGTCTTATATTGCTGCCCCCACCCTAAAGAGGCCGATGCCGCCGATAAAAATAACGCAACTAACCCTATAATAATGGACGTTGGAAAACGCATCATACTCCCCCTTTTTTTAACTTGAGCGTTAAACGCTCTTGGCCTTTCACAAGGTCCACATGATCATTGGCAATGGTTTCTATGGCGTAAGATCCTATTTGATCTTTCGCCTTGACAATTTTTCCATTAATAATAGCCACATTATTTCCTTGACTATCTGTCACAATGCCCTCTAACATCATATCCGTCGCTGTCAAAACCTCGTCATCATAGGTAATCCGGGTACCGCTGGGCGATACCAGAGGCCAAAAAGGGTCGTGTTTGCCATGTTCATTGTACACAAACGCTTTTTCATCCGCATAAACGGCTGTTGCCATGACCAGACACAGACACCATAATAATTTTTTCATGTTTTGGAACCATCCGAACTCTTATCTGAAAAGATTATCTTTAAAGTGGCATCGATAGCGTGATGATGAATATCACTGCCCTGATCCTGTATCTGTAAACTGCTTACTATAAAAAATAATTTCCCCAGCTCCAGCTGATTCATAAAACGTCCAAACATATGATAACCCGAAGTAGCCCGAATCACAATAGGTAAAGTGTAATACCTTGCTTCCTTAGTGGAGATTAAAGCCTGCTGGGATTCGGTTTGCGGTGTCAATTGATCAATTTTAACACCCGTCTCATTGGCGATGCGTGAAATATCCTCGAGAACGCTAGAAGCTTCCCCCAAGGGACGAATTTTTATATTCATCGCCTCCAGCTGAGTCCGAGAATTTTGCAATCTCTCTTTCATCTGATTAATCCTCTGCAAATCATCCTTGAGGCGCTTAATATCTTTACTCATCGTTTGATTCTTGCTGTCCATTTTACTTAAAGTGTTCCATTGAAACCTCAGAACCGTGGAGTAATCCGATAAAAAAACCAACAATAAAACCCCCCCAAAAACCGTATAACGGATTTTGATATCCAGTTGATTGAATCGTTCAATGAGTTGATGAAAATCGATCTTCATTTGACTTTCGCCGTAATAATAAAATCCGCTGTTTCCGTAACCCCTTTTTTGCTGCGGGTGACGGATGTAAGCTCCAGTGATGAAAAATCTTTCACAAAACTTTCTTCTTTTTTAAGATCGGAAACAAAATTTCCAACGATGGAGATTTCATCGCGGAGTTTGGAAACCGCGCTGCCTTCTACGGTTAATACATTATTATTCCAGGCAACTTTCTTGAGCCACACTTCTTTAGGCATGGTATCGCTTAAAATATTCAACTTCTGCGACCAGAGGATGGCCTTTTTAGAAGCAATGTCGCCAATGGTAGATGTTCTGTCCTTTAGATCCTGAAGTTCTTTGTTAATGGAATCAATATTGTTTTTATCCGGCGACATTTTCTGCCATATCACTTGATAAATCGCATGACGCGTGGATTGAATAACCCACAAGCTTATCAACAACCCGTGCATCAATACCAGAAGGGTTATAAAAATACCGCCGACTCCAAAGAGTATTACTTTGGGAATACCGACGGATGACCAGATACCCCCGGCTTCTTTCTTTCTTAAATGAAGTGGTACTAAATTAATCTCAATCATACTTGTGTCAATGCCAGACCAATAGCAACTCCCAATTGGGATGAGAATAAATGAATGTCGGAAGAAGCCATCTCGGCCCCCAAACGTAAACCGGCTAAGGGATTCCAAATTTTAACCGGAATGTTAAGACTTTTTTCAAAGACTCCCTCAATCCCTTTGAGTAAAGACCCTCCGCCCACTAAAAAGAGCTCTGCCACCTGAACATTTTTTTCCGTCATAAAATAGTCTAAAGACAAATGTATTTCCCCGATCAAATTATCAAGAGGAGCTTCACAGGCCTGGATCACCTCATTAAACATCTCTGCGGGAGCGCGTTTAATCTCCTCGGCTTTGGCCAAATCCACTCCCAAAATATTGGCGATTTGCTTGGACATCTCCTGACTGCCGATAAATATATCACGGGTAAAACATGGCGAATGATCTTTAAGGATCATTAAACTACTCACCATCCCGCCGATATCCAAAATGGCTTTGGCTGCTGTCGGCGTCGTTTCATCGGTGACCAGCTGCTCGAAAGCATTGGCCATGGCAATGGCATCGGTGGTCACATAAGTTAAATTCATACCGACCTCTTTAAAAAGTTGAATGCGTTCATCCACGAGTTCCTTCTTGGCGGCGGCCACCAGAACCGACATTTTTTTCTCTTTACTTTGAGGATCAGTAATATAGCAATCCGTATAAATAGTTTGAGGATCAAAGGGAAAATATTTATCGATCTCATAAACAAAGGATTTACGCAGCTCTTCTGGTGTCATGCGGGGCATGTCAATGTAGCGAATCAATGCGCCTTTGCCGGCCACGGACGTCACAGGAGTTTGATCTTTAATATTCATACGCGAGAACAAACGTTTAACGGCGGCTTTGGTATCCGTCCCTTCGATAGACTCAAGGGCCCAGCGATGAATTTCGAAAGAATTATTCGTACGCGCGATCTCAACGGCCTTAACAGAACTTGTGCCGATATCAATACCAACCACCGCGGTCAGACGAGATTTGGGAAGAAAACGATTAATAAAATTGAGATATTGATGAAGGGGCGCTAGCCAATTCATAATAATATTATTATAACAAAATCGATCCGATTTGTAAGTAAATAATCGATTCTTTTATACAAAAAAAGACCTCATCCCGCATTTGCGGGATGAGGTCTTATCAGATGCAACTAGCACTCATCCTTACGGCGTTAAAACGCCCCCGGTTGAAATCGTATAGGTCGTTGTACCAGAGGTACCCACCGTTACCGGTGTTGCCGTAACCGTATAACTAGCTACGTTAAAAGTACAGACAAAGTCATAACCGGAAACCGTTGTACCGCAATAAGCTTGATTAAGATATGGCGGTGTGGCACCGGTTAACGAAGTAATCGAGGTTGGATAATTACCGTTATTGGCGGTCCCATAAGATTCCGAAGCGGTTGAGATCGAACGAATGGTCGCTTTGGCTAAAGCATCATTCGCGGACATCTTTGCACGAAGCAAGTAACCGTATAACTAGCTACGTTAAAAGTACAGACAAATGAATAACCGGAAACCGTTGTACCGCAATAAGCTTGATTGATGTACGGTGGTGTGGCACCGGTTAACGAAGTAATCGAGGTTGGATAATTACCGTTATTGGCGGTCCCATAAGATTCCGAAGCGGTTGAGATCGAACGAATGGTCGCTTTGGCTAAAGCATCATTCGCGGACATCTTTGCACGAAGCAAG
>JACQCF010000007.1 GCA_016201795.1 Candidatus Omnitrophota bacterium
AGGGACTCTTTAATGCGTAATGTTTAAGAAGGTTATAAAGTGTTGAGACTTATACGTTCAGTTTCCTGGCGGCGGCAGTAGGACTGGATTCCTTTAAGGCTTCTTCTACTTCAGGTTGACTGCGGCTGGCGCCTTTTTTCTTTCCAGTCATCGCCAGCATACCGCGGCCTCTTTTGTAAATATTGAAATTATATGCGGCATGGGCGCTAATGGCCGTCCCATCGCCTTTAACATGGGCGAGGTTGATCCATTCAAGGGCTTTGAATTTAAGAATTATGTTGTCTACACCGTTGGCAGTGCGGTGGGTGATTGTTCTGTCCTCCATGGTGATAATTTCTGGGTAATGGGCATCGGCAAAACGTTGGGCAAGCTTAATGGGCGGCGCTGCCTTAGGATTGCTGAAAAATTCCTGGTGTTCAATCCGAGCAATGTCAACAAAGAGTTTCCATACCGCCTGATCTGACTTTTCTGCCGCGGCCATCAAGCGGTTGTAATATTCGAATTGCATGGCGGGGGCGGGACGAACCAAAGCGTCTCTCTTGACACGACTGACAGCGGGTGTTAAACTTCCACTATGAAATCTGAACGCATTGAAAAAATTAAAAGTCGGTTCAAGAATACTCAAGAATGGCTTTTGATACGCGTGGACAAGGTCGAGAACTCCAAACCAATCGCTGGCCGTCTGCTCGAACACCATGCTGACCGAACGGCTATCCTTAAATCTATATCTAAATTCAACCGCAAATTCTCCGTTTTTATTACCTTCTCGCAGGATACTTTGCCTAAAGGTTACGCCGCGGCTTTTAGTATCTATGCCTGAATACCCTTTAAATCCTAAAGCTTCATTGATCACCACAGAATTGTCCGTCCAAGGCCCGGTTGGAAAACCCGTCTTTTTAACTATGGCTCTTGATACCGGTGCCAGCATGACCAGCATACCAAGCCATGCCGCCATAAGCATCGGATGCGACCCCACCAAAGCCAAAAAGAAAACTGAAATCATTACAGCTTCAGGCACCGAATATGTTGCCATTATCACTATCCCCCGTCTGTATCTATGGGATACTCTGTTAAAGAATGTCAAGGTTATCTGCTTGGATATGCCGCCGCAATCTCCAGTCAGCGGTCTTCTAGGACTCAATGTCCTCAAAAAATTCGATATTTTTCTAAGATTTTCCTGCAAACGTCTGCAAATTTCTTGAGATGCCCCTGTTTTTAGGGTCAGTAATTTCTGCGTCATGGCCTCTGTGAAGATGTCAAAGTCATTTTCTGCATGTGCCCTGTGGGCGGATGGGATGTCCTTATGGGCGAGACTCAAATATTTAATAGCTTTTTGACTCAGATGTTCTTCGCTGACTAGGCGGCGCACAACAATGCCGTTTTCAATGGTAAGGCTAGATAGTTTACCTTCATATTCATGGGCTTTGAGGAAGGCTTGGATATACCCCTTTTGTGCTGCTTCTGTCGGAGGCGCGCGGCCTTCTTTGATGCCAAGCAAGTTTTCATTC
>JACQCF010000006.1 GCA_016201795.1 Candidatus Omnitrophota bacterium
AGGCAGGCAGGCAGGCAGGCAGGCAGGCGCTCGCACTAATTCCCCGCATAGCCGTCTAAACAAATATTTAGAATATTCCGTTTCAGGAATCTGCAGGCATAGCTTTATTTTTTTCCGCAGTGTATTTTCTTTTTCCTTAATAACTCACATTACACAGCAAGTGCTTATGGCTGTCCAAAATCGATGAAAAGTAATCAAACCTCAAGTGAAGAACGCTTCCGCCTGGTCGTGGAAGCGGCACCCAATGCCATGATCATGGTTAATAAAGAGGGCAAGATCACCCTCGTTAACCGACAGGCCGAATCCCTTTTTGGTTATACTCGAGAAGAATTTTTAAATCAGACCATTGAATTGCTCGTCCCCGAGCGCTTCCGGGCCAAGCATCCCGGCTATCGCGATGGCTTCTTCCACGATCCCAAAACCCGCCCTATGGGAGCGGGCCGTGACCTCTTTGGTCTCAAGAAAAACGGCACTGAAATCCCCATTGAAATCGGTTTGAATCCCATTGAAACCAAAGAAGGCATCTTCACCCTGGCCTCCATCATTGATATTACGGAGAGGAAAAAAATTCATGAACAGAAGGCTCGACTCATGCTGTCCGCCATCGTGGAATCGTCCGACGACGCCATCTTCGGGAAAGACCTTGAAGGGGTAATCACAAGCTGGAACCATGGCGCAGAGCGCCTCTATGGCTACACGGCAAAAGAGGCTGTGGGGAAATCTATGGCCTTTCTCGTACCCCAGGATCGGAAAGAGGAATTTTTCAAGACACTTGAGCATATCAAACGAGGCGAAAGAATCGAACACTATGAGACCCAGCGCCGGCGAAAAGACGGCACCCTTATCAATATCTCGCTTACGGTTTCTCCGATCGTTGATATTGACGGCCGGGTTTTGGGCGCCTCCGGCATTGCCCGTGACATCACCGAGCGCAAGCGGGCCGAGAGAACCATTCGTTCAAGCGAGGCACGATATCACGCTATTCTCAAGTCGGCCTTGGATGGAATTATTAGCGCTGATATCAAAGGAAACATTATTTCGTGGAACGAGGGCGCGCAGGCGATCTTCGGCTATTCAGATAAAGAGGTGTTGGGAAAGCCGCTCACTCTGCTCATGCCAGAAAGGTACCGCGATCCTCATCAGAAGGGATTGGAACACTTCCGCAGAACAGGTGAGGGACCAGTGATTGGAAAAGTAGTTGAATTGGCGGGTCTGAGGAAGGATGGGAGTGAATTTCCTTTGGAACTTTCGATCACGACCTGGAAGAAAGAAGAAGAAGAAGAAGAAGAAGAAGAAGAAGAGACTTTCCTCACAGCCGTTGTTCGTGACATCACCGAGCGCAAGCGGGCCCAGGAGAAGCAGGCCGAGTTTCTCAAAGCGGTGGAGAGGAGTAATCAGGAGTTAAACGAATTTGCCTACGCTGTTTCGCATGACCTCAAGGCCCCTCTTCGGGGAATCTCCTCTCTTGCGGAATGGATTGGGACCGATTATTCAAAAAAAATCGGAGAAGAAGGCCAGAAACAGTTCGGGCTCCTCTCAAACCGGGTCAAGCGGATGAATAGTCTCATTGATGGAATTTTACATTACTCGAGAATCGAGCGAGTCCAGGAGGAGAAGGAATCGGTGGATCTTAACTTACTCGTGTGGGAGGTCTCGGATCTCTTGACTCCTCCGAAACACATCGCCATTCGAATCGAAAGGCCCCTTCCGACGCTTGTCTTTGAAAGGGCGCACCTTCATCAACTCTTCCAGAATTTGTTAAGCAATGCCGTCCGGTTTATGGATAAACCCAAAGGTGAGATCAAAGTGAATTGTGCGGGGGACGGGGCTTACTGGAGATTCGGTGTCCAAGATAATGGAGCCGGCATTGACACGCAGTATCACGAAAGGATTTTTCGTTTGTTTGAAACCCTCGCCCCTCACGATGAAACGGAAAGCACGGGGATCGGACTTGCCTTGGTGAAAAAGATTGTGGAGAGAGCGGGAGGAAAGGTTTGGGTGGAGTCCCAATTGGGAAAAGGAAGCACCTTCTTTTTCACACTGCCCAAGGACAAAACTTAAAAGGAGAACATCGATGAAGACAAGACATCCGATTTTACTGGCAGAAGATGACGTGGTGGATCAAGAGACGGTCAGGCGGGCCTTGAAGGAGATCAAAGTGACCAATCGCCTGGAGGTCGCCCCCAACGGTGAGGAGGCCTTGAAGCACTTGAGGAATGAAAAGAACGAGAGGCCCTGCCTCATCCTTTTGGACCTCAAGATGCCCAAGATGGACGGGATTGAATTCTTAAGGGAGGTCAAGAAAGACGAGAAACTCAAAATCCTCCCGGTGGTCGTTTTGACAACGTCGAGGGAAGAACGAGACAAGGTGGAAAGCTTCCGCTTGGGCGTCGCCGGCTATATGGTGAAGCCCGTGGATTACAAACAATTTGTCGAGGTAGTCAAAGTGGTCGATCTTTACTGGACCTTGAGCGAGCTGCCGGAGTCGTGGGGGGGGGGTGAGGAGGGATAATGGAGGATCTAAAAACCAGTAGAAAAACTATCCGGGTCTTATATATTGAGAATGACGCCGTGGATGCCGAATGGGTCAAGAGGGCGTTAGCGGAGGATAAAAAGGCGCGGTTTCAGTTGGAAGTCACGGAGCGGATTTCTGAAGGCTTGGAGCGTTTGGCAAAAGGCGGGATCGACGTGATCCTCTTAGATCTGAAACTTTCCGACGGATTTGGGATTGAGGTTTTTGATAAAGTTCATGCGGCAGCACCCGAGATTCCCAAAGTCCTTTATTCCGGGACCATTGAGGAAGAAGCGATAGCCCTCGAAGCCCTGGAGAAAGGAGCCGAGGATTATCTCCAGAAGGGAACCATCACGGGCCGCGAGCTTACCCGTTCGCTTCTCTACGCGATCGAGCGCAAGCAAGCGAAGGAGAAAATTCAAGAGGCGGCGCAAATCAAATCGAATTTCACCTCGATGGTTTCTTATGAATTAAGGACTCCTTTAACTATCATCAAAGAGAGCATCGGAATTCTTAATGATGAAGTTTCAGGACCGATCAACCCGGAGCAGAAGAATTTTCTAAAAATAGCCGTGATGAATATCGACCGTTTGGCCCGGCTGGTCAATGATGTCTTGGATTTTCAGAAGCTCGACTCTTCGCAGATGACAATGCATCTAACACAGAATGATATCAATAAGCTTGTGAATGAAGTGAGAGAACACTTCATGCCCGAAGCGCAGAATAAGGGCTTTGAATTTTCAGTGGAGCTGGAAGACGGCCTTCCGCTCATTTTTTTGGACACAGATAAAATCGTGCAGGTTCTGACCAATCTTATAGGCAACGCTCTTAAGTTTATGAAAAACGGCAAGGTCACTCTTAAAACGAGGCGCTTCGCGGAAAACGCCATTCAGGTTTCTGTGGAAGACCAAGGCATCGGTATCAAGAGCGAGGATATCCCGAAATTGTTTAAGCCCTTCAGCCAACTCGCTAAGGACAATGAAAGGAAATCAGGTACCACAGGTTTAGGTCTTGCCATCTCCAAAAAATTATTGAAGAACATAAAGGGAAAATCGGCGTGGAATCTGTGTATGGCAAAGGGGCGGCATTCTATTTCATCTTACCCATCACAGAGCGCAGAAATTTCTAAGGAAGGCTGATTGAACCAGAAGGAGGAATTCATGGATAATGCCAATACTATTCTTGTCGTTGAAGATGAAAATGATATGGCTGCAGTTTTAAAAAAGAGACTCTCGGATGCGGGTAATCGAGTTTTTCATGCCTTGGATGGGAGGGATGCTCTAGAAAAAGTAAAAGAATTAAACCCTAATCTCATTCTTTTGGATGTTGTTATGCCCATTATGAACGGGATGCAGGTCAAAGCCGAACTGAATAAAAATGAAATTACCGCCAGAATCCCCGTGATTTTTCTGACGGCTAAAGCGAAGACAGATGACAAAATAGAAGGTTTGAGATTGAGAGCTGATGACTACATCACGAAGCCTTTCAACTGGGACGAGCTTCACGCGCGCATAGACGTGCTTTTATATAAAGACTCTTATTACCAGCAGCTTTCACTGCAAGACGATCTCACCGGACTTCCCAATGCCAAATTCTTCAAAACACAATTGGCGTCTGTGTTTGATATCGCCAAGAAATACGGAAGGGTTTTTTCGCTCGCGGTTCTGGATATCAACGATTTTAAGCGGATCAATGACCATTTTGGCCATCAAGCGGGAGATAAAGTCCTGCGGGAAACCGCATTGATCATGAATAACATTATCCGAAAGCCCGATATCCTGGCGCGATATGGAGGGGATGAATTTGTGATTATTTTTTCCGAGTGTGATCTGGTAAGGGCGAAATGCGCACTATCGCGTCTAAGAGATGTTTTTCAAAAATTACAGATCGTGATCCCGCCAACAAACGGAATAATTTCTATTTCACTGAGCGCCGGAGTTGCCGCCTACACGCCGGAAATCTCCGACTCCAAAGAACTTTTTGAGCTTGCTGACCGGAACATGTACGAAGATAAATTGACCAAAAAAAGAACGTCAAAAAAGTCTGAGGAGTAGGAGAGGTGCGTATGCCTAAGAAAATATTGGTCGTGGACGATGAGAAAGATATAGTGTCGGTGTTGCTTCAAAGACTAAAGGCCTATGGTTATGAGGCCACTTCTGCCGGCAACGGAGAAGAAGCTTTAAGAACTATCAAAAAAGAGAATTTTGATCTTATCATTTTGGATATTATGATGCCCGTCATGGATGGGGCCAAGCTTGGCCGGATTTTGAAGGGTGACCCAAAAACAAAGCATATCCCCATAATATTTCTAACGGCTTTGGGGACCAAGCAGAAAGACGCCGGGTATGTCCTGGCGGGATCTGACATCATATTTGCAAAGCCATTCGATTTCAAAGAGTTGGCAGGCAAGATAGAAGAACTCCTCAGTGGCAGGCCATAGCTGGTTGGTAATCTATTAAACTAGCTCCAAAAGGATACATTATAAATTAACGGAGGACATATAAAATGAAAAAAATACTTGTAGTCGATGATAATCCGGATATTGTCGATTTAATCAAGATTCGATTAGAAGCAAATAACTATGAGGTTATCTCTAGCCCTGATGGGAAAGATGGCATATTAAAGGCTCATCAAGAGAAGCCCGATTTGGTTATTATGGATGTCATGATGCCTCATATGCAAGGGAGTGAAGCTGTAAGATTTTTAAAAACCAGTCCGTTAACAAAAGGTATACCCATTATTTTTCTTACAGCCATAACTTCTAGTAAGCCTAAAGGAGCAGATGCTAAAGGGATTAATGTCGATGGACAATTCTTTACAACGATAGCAAAACCTTTTCAGCCCGATAAATTGTTGTTGGAAATAAAGAAGTTGATTGGTGAGGGAGGACACGCATGAAGAAAATACTTGTTGTTGATGATGACCCCAATATCTGTGAATTATTAAAATTGCGGTTAGAATCAAATGGCTATGAAGTGATAAAAGCTTCTAATGGGGTTGAGGCCTTTGTTAAAGCTAGTGATGAAAAACCAGATTTAATTATATTAGATGTGGCTATGCCTACCATGGATGGTCTGGAATTTGTCCGATCGACTCGACGGTTCGATATGAAAGATATACCAATATTAATATTGACGGCTCGAACGAATTCCAAAGAAATATTTGATACTTTTGGAGTAGCGAATTTCCTTACCAAACCATTTGATTCAAAAGAGTTACTTGGGAAGGTCGCTGAGTGCATTAAGAATTAAAAAGGTGATCTTCCCTTGAAAAAGCTTTACGCCGTTTTTCCCCGCCCCTTATCGCTGACCCAAAACTCCAAATATCTGCCGAACATCAAACGCGTTTGGGCATCCAAAGCGGGCAAGGTGCCTAAAAAGACCAGGATCAAAGGAATCATCAGCCATTCCAGCGCGTGGCCGATTTTA
>JACQCF010000004.1 GCA_016201795.1 Candidatus Omnitrophota bacterium
ACGAGAGATTTGATTCATAGTTTTATGCCTCCATTAAAAATAGAATAATCGTTTCTTTGAGGGGAGGCAAGTTCAAAAATCAAAACTCTCTGTAAACACAGAAGATAAGAAGATTAAAAGCTAAAAGTTTTGACAAAAAGAGTGATACCATAAGGAGGTGAGCATGAAAGCCATATCTTTAAAAATCAGGGAAGATATCTTTGAGGAGCTGGAAAAGACGGTTAAAGAAATACGTATGTCACGCAATGCCTATATCAATAATGCTGTTGAACTTTATAATAAGGTTAACCGCAAGCAGAAAATAAGAAAACAGTTGCGATTAGAATCAAAAATGGTTGCTGAAGAATCACTGAAGGTTGCCCGTGAATTCGAGGGGCTCGATAATCATTTTTTGGATTAAAATGGTAAGGAAATTTCATTTATATTTAGTTGACCTGGGAGACTCATTTGGGGCTGAACCCGGCAAATTAAGGCCAGTGGTAGTTATCCAAACAGATGAGTTTAATGATTGCCATCCTACAACCATGGTTTGTTCCCTAACGACCAATATCAAGCCTGTTTCTATTTTGAGAGTTCATGTCCCAGCTAATAATATCTCTGGATTATTTAAGGATTCAGACATTATGGTTGACCAAATAAGGTCAATTGACGTTAAACGTATTAAGAAATCATTGGGGCGTTTAAATAACACGCAGTCGCAGCAATTACTTGAGAATTTGAATATTCTTATCAACGAATGAAGTCAGACTTTAATTTTCACCCTTGTCAATGATGAGGACTTTTGTTATTATACCGACACTTTTGGGTCGGTAGCTCAGCTTGGGAGAGCGCCTCGTTCGCAACGATGAGGCCGCGGGTTCGATCCCCGCCCGATCCACTCTTCAATTTTCTTGCAATAGGTCTACCACCGACGAGAAATCATTTTTAGCTGTGTTATGCATTGATACCTTATGATACGCTTAGGGATTTTGTATAGCACGTTTTTAGCACATTTTTAGCACAGCTTTTAGGATACTAAAGTTTGTGCCTAAAAGAAATTTAGGGTTGACATACATTCGATAGTGTTCTATATTATAGTACAACTGTACTATAACATAGAACGGAGAAAAAATATGCTAATCCCGGCCGGAAGAAAGAAAATACTGGAAGTTTTTTTGAAAGACCCTTTTAGGGAGATTCATCTTAGGGAAATTTCGCGTCTGTCAAAATCATCACTGGCCAATGTTGACAATTCTATGCGGTTGTTTGTCAAGAACGACATGTTCAAAAGAAACGAAATGGCCCATTCGACGTTTTTTAAACCTAATCTTGAGAATGACGAAACAATTAAAATATTTGAGTTTTTAGAATTGGAGCGAAGAAAAGCATTTAATTCAAAAAACAAAAATATATCCCGGCTTCTAAAAAAATACACAGAGACTATTGTAGAGCTTTCCAATAAAAGGGTCCAGCTGGTCATCCTTTTTGGTTCGGTAGCCAGAGGAGAATGGACAAAGGGCAGTGATATTGACATTTTGGCGGCTGTTTCAGACAAAGAGAACGATATTGTTGATATCTTGAATAAAGCCAGAATGGATGTCAGTCCTCTTTTGGAAATAAGGCCCATAAGCACCACTGTAAAGAAATTCACGGAAGGGTTTAAGGCAAAAAAGGAGTTTTACGATAACCTTTGGAAGGATCGGATAATTTTATATAACGAGTTTCTATTTTGGCAGCTTGTCAAAGAGGGAGGCAAATAATATGCCTGAAAATCTAGAAAAGATTCTGAATGGCTGTTTTCATCCTAAAGAAGGCAGGCCCAATCTTCATAAGGTGTCTGTAAATACCGAGAATATACAACAGCATATTGACAAGGCACACCATAACTTAAGAGCTATGAAATTGATGTTTGATAATGATCTGTTTGATTGGACAGTTATCTGTGGATATTACGCCATGTATCATGCCGTATTAGCGGCACTTTATAAGATAGGGATTCGAGCAACAGCTCATTACTGCGCTATTGCCGCTTTTAAGGAATTCTACGTTAAGCGCGAAAAGGTTAAGCCGGAATTTATTGGTTATATCGATCGTGCCAAACAGCTTGAAGAGAAATATGCCGAATCTTTGGATAAGGCCCAAGAGAACAGGATCATTGAACAATATGGTATCCAAGTGATTACCAATGATGATGCTGAATGGATCATAGAAGACGCGCAAGATTTTGTACTTAAAATAGAAGAAGTTTTGGCATAATGCAATAGACTCGGCGGATGTTTTTAAGTATTTAGATAATCAGATATTAAAGGGAATTCCAGGAGGTAGCTATGTTCGCACTCATCAAAAAAGGCGCTAGGTTAAGCGAAGAGAACCGTCCATTGCTTTGGACCGAACTGGTGTTGTTTTCGGGTCTTTCGGGGTTGATGTGCCGTTCATGGCTGGCATTAGCGGTAGTATCCTTGGCGTTAGTATTCTTAATGACCAGGCGCAATGGCATGTTTTATATGATCTTTGCGATAAGCTTTCTATGGGCGGTTATTCCCTCTGGTATAGGGTTTGCTTATGGATGGATAGGGGCGGTCATAACAGGAGGAATAGCTTTTTTTATGGGTGTTAAAGTTCATGTCAACGGCTTAAAGTGGCAGTGGGATGAGGTGGTGTGCCGCCATGATGATTCCATAGAATGGAAGCGTACGACTTGGAGTGGCCAAAATGCCAGCCGGCATCCAATAAATATTGAAAATTAATTCAAAGCATCATTACGAATGGCATTACGAATGGCGTTACAAAATTGTAACGCCATTTGTAATTTTAGGGCTCTTTAACTCTCTTATTTGCAACGGTTTTTTGGGCGAAAGCGGCCCAAAATCGTTCAAGACCCCTCTCTCCCAACCATAGGTTAAGCAGGGAGACAGGGGTCTTGAACTAACCGTTGCAATAAGAGAGGGTTGTTGGTTAGAGTTAGGGGGTTTATTTAAGTAAGGTAGTCAGTAATGTAAAGGATAAGTGGAGTAGTTATTAGGTGTTAATGGCCATGTAAAAATGTACCAGTTTCGGTCATGAAAAGTGTACCAGGGATTTGATGTCTGGCAGTTTGAGCTGTTTGGATTGATGAAGATTGTTTTAGGCCAGCCGTTTTCAATGAATTCAGTAGTGGTTTTTCTCTGGTGCGATGGGGTTTGTCTGATTCAAGTTTTGTTCTTTGTTGTTTGGTTTGCCTGGATGTCCCGCTAGAGTTTGCCTTAGATTAAGTCAAACACAAGCGGGACGCAATAGGGAATAAACCAAACAACATAAAAGATATAAGGAAAAATTTGAACCAGACTGCTTTTCCGACCCTGCTTAAATCTTCTCGCTTTCGGCATCTTGTTTGTTTTTTGTAATTCCTCCTTTTGGGTTAGTCCTTTCAACTACGAACTCCTTAACACAAAAATAAACGTCTAGTCAAGAATTGTCCTCGCCCCAGACAGCCTGTTGGGATGCCTACAGGCTGTCTGACGATATTGGCCGTGTGGGATAGCCTCACGGCCAACATCTGGTTGCTGCGGGACTTCTTGACAAGCCACTTTTTGTGTACGTCCTTCTTCGTAAGTACTAACCAACATCAAAAGGAGGAACGGTTATGGTTACACAAAACACAAACAAGACGCAAAAGAGCATCAAAAACACTGTTGTCGTAAAGAGGTTTCATTTTCTTGATGACAGCAACTACATCAAGGCGTTCGCGGACGTTTTAGTCGATGACGTTTTGCTGATCAAAGGATGTAGGGTCATTAAAGGCGAAAAGGGACCTTTTGTCTCTTTTCCCACCAATCAGGGAAAGGATGGCAAGTATTACAAGATTGTCGATTCCAAAGAAAAGGAATTTGTGGCTCAATTCCAGGAATCGGTCTTGAAGCAATTCGAAGAGGAGTATGCCAAACGCTCCGGCAGAAACTACCAAGAGTAATCAAAAATGCCTACAGGGAGGGCCCGAAAGGCCCTCCTAATTTTTTTTACGTTTTTTATTATTTTAATCCCGCTATTGAACGCTTGCGTTTTTGACATCCTTTCGATTCTGGTTTTTTTGATTGTACCACCTGGTCAAGGGACGCACTCGTTAGGATGGTTCGCTGGGATGGCTTCGCGCATCCGCTCACGCATCCACTCATGCTCTAACGCCCTTGACTGACGGTGGTCTTTTTAATCAAAAAGAATCGAAAGGAGCGCGTTATGCAAAACACTCAAACAACACCAAGGATTTATGTAGCTTGTCTGGCCGCTTACAACAACGGCCATCTGCATGGAGTGTGGATTGATGCCAATCAGGATGCGCAGGCCATCCATGACCAAATCAAGGACATGCTGGCTTTAAGCCCTGTGGGTGGGGCTGAGGAGTGGGCCATCCATGATTATGAAGGCTTTTGCGGCCTTAAGTTAGCGGAATATGAGAGCATGGAAATAGTGGCAGGAGTGGCTGCCATGCTCGAAAGACATGGCGAAGCCTGGGCCAAATTTGCTGAGTATGAAGGTATTGAGTACGCTACTAAGGAGCACTTTGAAGAAGCGTATGAGGGCGAATGGGATTCAGAGGAAGACTTTGCCGAGAATCTGGCCAGTGAGACTATGGAAATCCCCAAGCATCTTGAGTTTTACATTGATTATGAGAAACTCGCCCGGGACCTGTTTATCAATGATTACTTCTCGGCGGAAGGGGAAGGGCGCAAGGTTTATGTATTTAGAAGGCTTTAAATCGGGGCGACCTGGGCAGGTCGTTAAACTGCCCGTGGAACAAGGATGTAATAATTCTTTTGGAAATCCTTCAGCCGGTTGTATAATTTTAAAAAGATATGCCCAAAAAAGCATCCCCGCTTAATAATTTAAAACTGCTCAATCCTGCCCTGGCAAAACAATGGCATCCGGTCCAAAATGGTTCTTTGACCCCTTGTGATGTTTTGCCCAATTCCAATATGAAAGCGTGGTGGTTGTGTCCATATGGACACGAATGGCGCGTCAGTGTAGCTGATCGAAATACAGGTAAAGGATGTCCGTATTGCAAGGGGAGATATCTCACCTTACAAAATTGTTTAGCAGCCCAAAATCCTGACTTGTTAAAACAGTGGCACCCCACAAGAAACGGTTCTTTAACCGCCTGCGATGTTCAACCGGGTTCCCATAAAAAAGTCTGGTGGCTGTGTCAATATGGCCATGAATGGCAATCAGAAATCAGGGAAAGAACTAACGGCCAGGGATGCCCTTTTTGTTCGCATCACAGGGTCACTTTCCCAACAAGTCTTGCCGTGAGGAATCCCGTTTTGGCAGGGCAATGGCATCCGACCAAAAACGCTTCTTTGACTCCTTATGATGTATTGCCCAATTCCCATAAGAAAGCTTGGTGGCAATGTCCCAGAGGGCATGTCTGGAAAGCCAATATAGGCAATCGCCATTTGGGAAGAAATTGTCCCTATTGTGTCAATCAAAGGGTCCATCAAGAAAATTGTCTGGCGGCATGGAATCCAGAGCTTGCCGGGCAATGGCATCCCACCAGAAACGGCTCTTTAACACCCTCTGATGTTTTGCCCAATTCCAATAAAAGAGTCTGGTGGCTGTACCCTTGCGGCCATGAACTGGAAGCCTCCATCTACTCACGCAACAAGGGATCAGGCTGTTTTTTATGCAACACCCAGCTGGTTTCCTACTGCAAGAGTCTGTTGTTTAAAAATTCAAAACTCGTTGGAGAATGGCATCCTATAAGAAACGGATCGTTAAACCCTTCCCATATTGGATTTAAATCAACGAGAATAGTATATTGGATTTGCGAGTTTAAGCATGTTTGGTCAGAAACGGTAAAAAAAAGAATGATTGATGAAGGATGTCCAATGTGTATTTCCAAGAATGCCTGATATCATCTGATGTTAAAACTCATTGATGCTATTACAGCCAGAATGAAACAGTTGGGAGCACGAATGCGGCAGCTTGAAGACGAGCATTGTGTTGTCAATACGTTAAATGTCATCCGCAGGCGAGATCCCCGCAACTTGTCGATAAATTCCAGCTCGATGCCGCCTATAAAGTTTGAACATGGCAAATTGAATGAAGCAGGGCAAATGGTCCTTGCTCATGTGTTGGCTGACTATTTAAGGAAAAAGAGTAGCGGGCCTGAAGGCAGCCGGGTTTCCTATGGCGTGTATCTGGAGAAAGCCAAAGAAGTCGTTGGACAACTTAGCTTAAAAGATTTAAAAAAATTCGGTTTGTTAAGCTGGCCAGATAGCAAGGGTTGTTTTATTCCGGAGAATTCTCTGCCTCCCATGCTTTTCCTGGAGTAAATTTATAATTTCCTGCAAATTTGAGTGAAGATAAAAAATTTGATTTATCCTTTCTATACTTCTCCCGTCTGTTTATAATACGTATTGCAGTCATGAATTTTTTTAACCTCAACATGGGAGGATGTATGTCTTCATACCGTTATGTGTTTGGAATTTTGTTATTGCTTTTACTGGTTGTTGGCAGGCAGGAGGCCTTTGCGGGGGACAGTGGAGTCATCAAGCTGGAACTTTCCGATGCCGCTGTTGCTGGTATGGGAGGGGCTTACACGGCTCAGGCGGACAGGCCTTCGGCCGTGTACTATAACCCTGCCGGTATTGTTCAAATGAGTACTCCACAAGTATCCGCGGGATTGACCCTGCTGCAACCTCAAATTGAATTTAAATCATTGGCATCGGGCAACGGCAACACCTCTTCGATGAAAAGAGATAACTATCTTTTTCCTGCTATTTTTGTAACTAGCCCTGTGATGAAAGATAAATTATATCTTGGGTTTGGGGAGAATTCGAACTTTGGCGCCGGTAACGACTGGGCCGCGGACAGCTTCTCCCGCTATGATACCGTCAAAGACAGCATTGAAAACCAGGATTACATGTTAGTGGCGGCGTATAAAATCAATAGTCAATGGTCTTTGGGTGTTGGGGCCGTCGATGATCAGTCAAAATTTGAACATGACGCGGCGGTGAATAATACCGGCGGTCTTCCTGATGGAGATGCCCTGTTTAAAGCCGCTGATAATGCCTGGGGATTTAAGCTGGGGGCCATGTTTAAATTAAACGACCAGAATCAATTTGGTATAGACTATAAAAGCCCTATTCATCATACCTATGATGGCACGCTGTATTTGAATGGTTTAAGTCCATTCAGTTTAGGGTCCCCGGGCTTTTTTGGCAGCTCCTCATTTACCACAAGGGCCATCCAGAAACTCACCTTACCCCAAAGCGTTACCTTAGGGTATAGTTTTAAACCCACCCATAAATGGATATTGAATTTCGACTTGGAATGGACAGACTGGTCCCAATATAAACAACAAACGACATTTTACCCTGATGTAACTAGTGCCAGCCAGATAGCGGTCTTAAGTACAGGCAATCCTCAGCCAAGGGACTGGACGTCGGTTTGGTCCGAGTCTTTAGGCGTGCAATACGCAATGACGGATAAATTAAGAATACGGGGAGGGTACAGCCATCATCAAACTCCTGTTCCTGAAGGGACTTTTGACACAGAATTCCCTGACAGTGATTATAACGCGTATACAACTGGTTTCGGGTACGATATAACCAAGAATCTTTCGATTGATGTTGGTTACGTGGCCGTTTTTTATCAATCCCGCAATGTTGTCAACTCTGTGGATACGGCCGAGTTTGGGACACAACTGAGCGGCAAATACAGGGAATTTGTCAATATCGGCACAGCGACGTTAACCTATAAATTTTAGGCGTACTTTAAAATTCAAGCCTGTTATCTCTTTGCTTAAACAGGCGGCCTGACGCTCAACTTTACCAGACTCTGCTTTCCCAAAATAATAACAAGATGTGGTTGACATTGATTATAGAGATTGCTATATTGTCTTTATAATATAGTAACTTCTATATCAGGTTCTGTAAATTATGAGTGTAAAATTACTTAAAAAATTAAGAGATTTTCGCAAGAGGCAAAATCTGACTATCGCCCAATTGTGCGGACACATTGGGGCGCATTTTACAACCTACCATCACTGGGAAAATGCCGGCAAGATTATAGGGCCTTATAAGAAAATCGTTGAAGAGTTTTTGAATAAGCAGGAAACTTTAGGCCCCGGGACAATTGAAAAGAAAATTCCATCGCATGCTTCAGATATCGCAGTTATTGGAATGGCTTGTTATTACCCCGGAGCGTCCAATATTAAAGAGCTTTGGGAGAACATTTTGGCCCGCCGGGTCCAATTTCGAAGGATGTTGGACCAAAGATTGCCTTTAAGCCAATACTACGATTCTGACCCTAAAGCCCCTGAAAAGACCTACCTGACCAAAGCCGCCTTTATTGAGAACTATCAATTTGACTGGGGGAGACTGCGTATCCCCAAAAAGACCGTTGAATCTACCGATATAGCACACTGGTTAGCCTTGGATATGGCGTTAAGGACCTTTGAGGATGCGGGATATAAATTAAATAAAATTCCGCTTCAAAATACCGGTGTTATTGTAGGTAATACCCTTACAGGAGAACAGACACGTTCACAAACACTTCGTTTACGTTGGCCCTATGTACAAAAAGTCTTTAATGCTTCATTAAGTAATTTGGGGATAAGTACAGAAGAAAGAAGCCGGTTAGTTTCAGAGACAGAGAGGATTTTTAAATCAGCTTTTTATCCTATCACTGAAGATTCTCTGGCAGGGGGGTTGGCCAATACGATTGCGGGACGTATTTGTAATTATTTGAACCTTAAAGGCGGAGGGTATATTGTTGACGGAGCCTGTTCATCATCTTTGCTGGCGGTGGCCACCGCGGCGGATGCTTTAAAAAATGGCACTATGGACCTGGCACTGGCGGGTGGGGTGGATATCAGCCTTGATCCCTTTGAATTGGTAGGCTTTGCTAAAGCCGGGGCGCTCGCTCGTGACAAAATGTCTGTTTATGACCAAAGTGCTAACGGGTTTCTGCCGGGGGAAGGATGCGGCTTTGTTCTGTTAAAAAGACTTCAAGATGCGATGAGAGACAAAAACTATATTTACGCGGTTATTAAAGGATGGGGGATTTCCTCGGATGGCAGGGGCGGTATTATGGAGCCGTCTTCCAGCGGACAGGCCTTTGCCATAAACCGGGCCTATAAGAACTTGGAGTACAAAATAGCTGATGTGGATTTTGTCGAAGGTCATGGAACAGGAACAACCAAGGGGGACAGGGTTGAGTTGGAAGGTATTGCTGCAGCCATAGAGCAATGTACTTCCAAACAAAGGAAAAATTCACGGGCTTGTGGTATTACCTCTTTTAAATCTATCGTGGGTCATACGAAAGCGGCTGCGGGTGTCGGTGGATTGATTAAAGCTATTTTGGCTGTCAATCAGCGCGTGTTGCCGCCTACCGCCAGTTGTGCGAATCCCAACGAAGTTTTTAAAGATAAGGCCAAGAATTTGTATCCTCTTATACAAGGTGAGGTATTATCTTCTGCCAAGGTGGCAAGGGCGGGTATTTCTTCGGCGGGATTTGGGGGAATCAACTGTCATATAACGGTTGAATCTTGCAATAAACCAAAAGACGACATTAAACCGAAGATTGAGGAACGCGCTTTGTTTGTCAGCCAGCAGCAGACGGAAGTTTTTGTTTTTACCTCACGCACACTCATTCACCTAAAGAAGATTATTGAAAAATTCAAAGAAGACTTACGCAACATCAGTATCGCTGAGATGGCTGATCTGGCCGCGTTCCTTAATCAAAAGGCCAAGCCGCGCCTTCCCGTCAAGGCCGTCATTGTCACAGACTCGCCTGAACATTTATACGAGGCTTTGGCTTCGCTTGAACAGGAAATTACTTCCAGTCAGATCGCAGAAGGCCAAATTCACAGCATTAAGCCTAAAGGTCTTAATACTCACATTATTTTAAGTCATAATGCCAAAAAAGCCCGCGTGGGATTCCTGTACCCGGGCCAAGGTTCCCAGCGTTTGAATATGACGCGTGTTGTGGTGCAACGTTATCAATGGGCACAGGATCTCTTTGAACTATCAAAACTGCCGCTCTTTGAATATTTCTATAAGGCTACGGATAAATTCTTCACTCAAGAAGAACAAATAGGATTTGAAAAACGATTGGCCGATACCAGAATAACTCAGCCGGCAATTATTTTAAGCTCGCTGGTTTGGAGTGAATTTCTTTCAAAGCTTGGGGTGGAACCTGTCAGTGTGGCAGGGCATAGCTTGGGAGAATTGACGGCGTTTTATAGGGCCGGGGCTTTCCCTAAAGAAACCCTTATGAAATTCGCCGAGTTACGCGGGGCATTGATGGCTGCCAAAGGTCGTTTGGCGGGCAGTATGGCCAGTTTATTCTGTTCTAAAGAAAGGGCGGAAGAATTAGTCAGTAAAATATCCGGGAATATCATTATTGCCAATATCAATAGCCCAACCCAGGTGATTGTTTCCGGAGGAAGTAAGGAAATCGACAAAGTCATCGCATTGGCCAAAAAAGAAGATATTTCAACCTACCGATTGAATGTTTCCAATGCTTTTCATTCTTCTTTGATGGAACCTGCATCTGAAAAGATACTTTCCAGTAAATTACTACACAACACATTTAAACCGTCTGATATTCAAGTCTATTCAGGCATCAGCGCAGCTCCTGTTGAAACAAAGGTCAATTTAAGTGAGTATTTTTCCAAACAGGTCATATCACCGGTGAATTTTATGGGTTTAGTGGAAAATATGTCCAAAGAATGTGATGTAATTATTGAAGTAGGACCAGGCCGGGTTTTGACCGATTTGGTTAAAGCCATCAATAAAGGAGAAGGCCCCTTATGTTTACCCGTTGAATCGACCGCACAGAATGACCGTGATTTAAATATTGTGCTGGCTGAATTGTTCGTACGTAATGTCCCTGTGAAATGGGAAGAACTGTATAAAAACAGGTTGATTAAGGTATTTGTCCCTGCTTCCCGAAAGAAATTCATCGAGAACCAGTGTGAACACCCTTTAAAGATAGGCAATCAAATTATAAAGAGTGAAAGTTTACGTTTTTCCCCTCCTTCCACAAAAACCACCCAACAACCAGAAGAAATCATTCCCGGAGGCTTACAGGCCCAGGAAACAATTAAGGGCAAGGACAATATTGCTGAATTATTGATTGAATTAACGCATAAAATCACTGGTTTTGAAAAAGAGAGTATCTCTTTGGATTCAAGACTTTTGGATGATTTAAATCTGGATTCCATTAAAGCGGGAGAGCTTATCGGCCAGGCGGCCAGGGCTTTGGGTATCGGAGGCAAAATAGACCCATCGCAGATTTCCCACAATACTTTAGGCAAAATCAGGGACCAATTGCATGAGCTGGCTGAAGAACACGGGAAAGCATCAGATTCAGAGACAAAGGAAGATATTTTAAAGCGTTACCATGATAAATCCTGGGTCAGAAATTTTATCCCTAGTTTAAGACCCGAAGAAATCACCACCCGTCATGTGAATCAATTAAACAGTTTAAAGAATATCGTTATTCTTTCAGAGAAGGATGAAGATTCTCTGGCAGAAACAATCAAAGAAGGCTTTAAGAATAACAAGGTTAAAATTCGAACAATCAATTATGAAGATTCGCATGAGAAAACAAAATTTACTCATGTAAATTGTTTGATAGTAACCCTTCCCAGGGATTCTCAGCCCAATGATCTCAATAAAGACACCCTAAAAGAAATCATCAAACGTCTCAACAAGGTTGTCGGCCTGGCCAATCAAATAAAGAAGGATGCTTTCATTGTTTTTGTGCAGTTTGGCGGGGGCAATTTTGGAGAAAACAGTCATTTGAAGGATATTGCTTCATCATCGGCCAAGTCTTTGGCTTCAACCTTATATCTTGAAAGGCCGGATTTAAAGGTGAAGATTATTGATTTTGACAGCCAAATATCTGATAAAGAAATTTCATTGAAGATTATCGATGAACTTCAAACGTATGCAAAGTTTGACGCTGTTGGTTATGATTCAAATTTAAGAAGAAATGTTGTCTATTACGAGAATTCTCAGCCCGTGGACTATAAAAAACGTAATATTTTCTGGTCATCTAAAGACGTTGTATTAGTCACAGGAGGGGCTAAGGGGATTACTGCCCAATGCGCTTTGGAATTTGCCCGTTCCACAAAGGCCTGCGTGATTTTGATGGGCCGTTCCCCAATTCCAAAAGATAAAAATGATGAAATTAATCAAACCTTAAATCAATTTGAAAAAGAACAACTCAAGGCCACTTACTATCAGTGTGATGTGACCGATGAAACAAGCGTTTTAAAAGCCATAGATGACATTGAACATAAATATGGCAAGATCACAGGGTTCATTCATGGCGCGGGTTTAAACAGCCTAAAGCGTTTAAAACAAGCCAGTGTCACGGAAGCATTCAATGAATCCTTGCCTAAAGTCATTGGGGCTGTCAATGTTTGCAAAGCTTTATCTAAAAGTCCACCCAAACTTATCGCCGGGATTACTTCTATTATTGGCTTAACCGGCATGGAGGGAAGCGGTTGGTATGGATTGTCCAATGAAATCCTCAATCTTTACCTGCGTCAATTTAAAACACAACATCCAAAAACTGAAGTTGTGACCATTGCCTATAGTGTTTGGGATGAAGTAGGTATGGGGGCAAAGCTTGGCAGCGTTGAACGTCTGGCTCAAAAGGGGATAGGGGCCATACCTGTCAAGGAAGGGGTGAAGCGTTTTAGAGAGCTTATTGAGAACGATCCGGCAACACAGCAAGTCATTGTGGCTGCCAGAATAGCTGGAATTGATACCTGGAAATTGCCAGTTGTAAAGACAAGCAATTTTAGGTTTATTGAGGATGTGAAATATTTTCTGCCTCAAGTAGAGTTGATTGTCCAGGCAAAACTTAATGTTAAAGACGATTCCTATTTACTGGACCATAACTGGAAGGGTTCGCTGTTGTTTCCTTTTGTGTTTGGGTTTGAGGCCATGGCGCAGGCAATGGCTTATGTCTTAGGCATTGATCAATTCGAACAAATTATAGCCAAGGACATTAATCTTGAGCGGCCGATTCCTGTGCCAGAGGATACTGGAATTACAATAGAAATTCACGCGCAGGTTTTACAGCAGGAGAGAAGGCAGGATAGCAGAGAAGTTAAGGTGGAGATTTATTCACAGGATACAGGTTATAAAGAGCCGCATTTTTCAGCGATTTTTGAAATACTTCCCAAGCCTGTCATTCCCCAAAAGGTTGATCTCAGCCAAAGGGTTAAAAATGTCATTGATTTGGACATGCAGACGGATATTTACGGGCCAGTATTATTTCAAGGGAAGCTGTTTCAGTGTATCGAGCAAATCCATGAGCTTTATTACAACAAGGAAAAGAATAAAGGGGAATGTGTTTTTACTTCAGGATATAACAGATCTACTGAAGTGTTTTTAAAGAACAATGAGAAATTCAACAGCCATTTTCTCATTGGCGAACCATTTTTTATCGACTCTCTTTTTCAGTCGATGCAGTTAATCATTCCACAGGATATATCTTTACCCAGAGATATTGAGAAGATTGAATTAACACCAATGGAGAATCATTCTCACTCTAAGTCTGCTCAATCCGCCATTAAAAGAATTGATAGTGAACATTACAGGGGAGATGCCGAAATTAGTCAGGGTAAGTTTTTATTAAGAATAAGGAATTGTCGGCTTAAGGTGCTGAATACTATTTTGAGTAACCCTTCAGCTAATGATTTGGTTAATCCTGCTCAACGTGATCAAAAGATCATAGAAGATAAGTTGGCCGAATTGTTTAATGATTTAGGATTTGTACCACCTAAAATTAAATGCCTATATGATGGACGACTTGAAGGATCCTTAAAAGAGTTAAGACACAAAATTGAGCTTCCATTAATCAAAGCGGTTGTAGAAGAGGCAATGATTCTAGAAAGAAAGAGAATTAAAAATTTTAAAATCAAATGGCTTAAATCTGGAAAACCAGTGATTGAAGGAGATAATGCAAAAGGTTTTGGTGTGTCGCTTTCACACAACCATTCATTCCTATTGGTAATTTCTGGCTATGGTGATCAGGGATGCGATATAGAAGAAGTACAGGATCGAAGTAAAAGTGATTGGATGGGAATTTTAGGAAGGGAGAAATTTGCATTTTTGGAGAAAATCAATTCTAATGAGGAAAACCTTAGCGAAGATTGTACCGTTCTTTGGTCTATTATGGAAGCTGGTAAGAAATTGACGGATAA
The DNA here is from genome assembly GCA_016201795.1 of Candidatus Omnitrophota bacterium. Lineage (GTDB taxonomy): Bacteria > Omnitrophota > Gorgyraeia > Zapsychrales > Fredricksoniimonadaceae > JACQCF01. The sequence goes on from JACQCF010000004.1 coordinate 14,183, forward strand.
AGTTAACTTAATCGAAATCAATAGGCGGAATAATTATGTTATTTCAAGGATTAAAGATGTTTCTGATGATCTTTATATAATTGCTTTAACATTACAACTTACAAAAGGTAATAAAAAAGTATTTTCATTAGCTGTACGCCGGAAAGATAAATTAAATGTTTCTTCAACACATGATTTCTCCGATAACTCTGTATCTAAAAAGTTAGGGTACAATGACAGTGCACATACTATGCACTTAGATTATAGCGGACCACAAGGGCAGTTAGTTTATACAAAAAGATTTCCCGTTACTTTTAAAAGTAATCAAAATTTAAGTAGGAGCGTGTACTTTACAAACTATGCTGTATGGATGGGGGAAATAAGAGAATACGGTCTTTATCCCATTATGCAAAAATTGGCAGAATTGACAGAAACAGGTGGGTGGGGAATAGCTACAAATTACGTTAAAATAAAGATTCTCGGAGAGGTATGGGGTAGAGATACCGTAGAAGTAAGATTATGGATGGTAAAATCTTTAGGTATTAAAGACTCAACGTTTGATTGGATGTTTGAATGGCGTAGGGTCTTACCAAATGGAGCATATGAAAGGGTTGCTACAAGTGAACTAAGGACAACATGGGTCAGAATAACTGGACATGGGGAAGCAGAAATTGAAGGTATGCCAAAGTTTATTCAGAATTTTATGGATGGTATGAGACCACGAGATAATTCTCCAACTATTTTGGATAAAATTTCTGAACCTATTAAAAATATTTCAACAGGTCAATTAATTAAGAAAAATGATATTTTAAGCAGACAGAGACATTTGCTTCATGAAGAATCGTTTAAAACTAGCTTAGAAGAATCAAACTTAGTTGGAAATATTTATTTTGCAAACTACCCTAAATGGTTAGGTAAAACGAGAGATTTATATTTTCAGGGAATAGTTCCAGAGTACTTTAGGGGGATTGGAAAAGAAGGTGAATTTTTAACTCTTGATTGCAACATTGATCACTTACAAGAAGCCATGCCATTCGATGAGATTATAGTAAGAATGTATCTTGAGGTGTTGTATGAAAAAGGATTTGATTTATTTTTTGAGTTTTTTAGAGTTAATCAAGAAGGGGAACAAATAAAATTAGCATTTGGAAGACAAAAAATAGTATGGATCAAAAGACAAGGCTTAACACCCGTATCTTCCAGACTGCCTAATGATATTTTGGGGTTAATTAAAACTTAGATAAATATAATGTCTCTTTTTTCTTTAACTAGTTTGCTGTTATCTATTTTATGTGGACTATTAGCAGTTTATATCTTTTTTAGTTCAAAAGAAACACTATACAAATTATGGAGTTTATTTAATGGAGTAGTTTGTCTCTGGGGTTTATTTCTATTCTTAGCAAGCCTCTCAAGAATAGAATCCGAGTCTTTAATTTTTTGGAAATTCTCACTTCTTGCACCAAGCCTGATGCCTTCCATATTGCTTCGATTTATAAATGCATTGACAGATAAAGATAATAAAAATTTTAAGAAATTGTGTGATGTTTATGCCGCTATTTCTGTCATTCTAATTTTAGAAACCAATCTCTTTATAAAGAACGGATCTTTCTACTTTGATACTTTTTATTATATTAAATCGACTAAAGCGATGTCTATTTGGCTTATATTTTTTGTTTTGTCTATTTGTAAAATTCTATGGAATTTATTTGAATTTACTAGAAATGAAAAAGGCTTAAAGAGTACTCAAGCTACGTATATATTTTGGGGTATGTCGGTTGGATTTCTGGGAGGACTTTCTGTTGCTTTGCCAAGTTATGGTTTCAAAATTTTTCCGATTGGGCATATTCTTGTTTCTGTTTATGCAGCAACAGTCACCTTTGCTATAAAAAGAGAATTTATAGATATGAAATTATCACTTATAAAATTATTAATACCTTTTCTTATAGTGATTTCAGCCGTTGTTGGCTATTGTTTAACAAATTTTCATCTAAATTTATTTGCTTTGGCTGGTCTGCTTTTAGGATCTGCATGCTTTACTTTAGCTTATGTAATTCTTGCTTATGCCAATCAAAGGATGCATCACATATGGGCAATATTTAATGTTTGTATTGGTATTTGGGGTGCTGGAACCTTTTTTGTTGGAGTTTCAAATAAGCCAACCATAGCTTTAATTGCGTGGAAAATTGCGTACATAGGAGTTCTATTGTTACCTGTGCTTTTTTACCACATGATATACATTTTTTGTGACTTAAAAAATAAGAAATTTTTAACCTTTGCGTATGCTCAGGTTATTTTTGTCCTTTTAGTTAATATTTTTACAAATCAATTTATAGGAAGGTTAGAGTATGTTTTTAACTCTTTTTATTACCATCGTGTAACGAGTGTTTATTTATTTTTCTTTGTTATATGGGTGACAGTAGCAATTAATACCTTTTTTAGGTTGTATAGGTTCATAAAGACCTCAGAAGGACTAAAAAGAACGCAGGCTCTTTACTTATTTTGGGGAATGTTGTTAGGTTTTGCTGGAGGTACTACCGTTGTGGCTCCAGCTTTCGGTATCCCTATTTATCCATACGGTCATTTCTTTATATGTATTTATGCAGCAATATGTACTTATGCAATTTTTAGATATCAAGTGTTGGATATCAGAGTTGCTATAACACGCTTAGGGGTTTTTGTTCTTGTATATTCTTTAGTTTTAGGGGTTCCATTTGGTTTAATTATATGGGGAAAGTTATGGTTATTTAAACTGATGGGAGAAAATTGGTTCTGGGCTCCAATGTCAACCTTATTGATATTGGCGACTGCTGGGCCATTTATGTATATCTATTTTCAGAGCAGGGCAGAAGAACAGATTTTAAAAGAAGAAAGAAGAATCCAGAGCTTGATACAGAAAACTTCCATTGGGATGGTTGCAATCAGGGATTTAAATAAGCTCTTAAAAGTAATAATTGATGTCTTAGGAAAGAATTTACAGCTTGAACATATTTCTGTTTATTTGTTCGACCCAAATGAAAATATATATAACCAGAAAGCTTCGGATAAAATTGAGGAGGAAGGCTTTGTTTTAGAACATGATGATCTTCTGGTCCAAGAATTAAAAAAGAGAAAATCCCCTCTTTATTATGAGGAAATAAACCATCTGCTTCATAATCAAAAAGACAGTAACGGTGAGCTGAAAGCGCTTGTCGATCGCATGCAGAAATTATCGGCAAGCGTCATTGTCCCGGCAAGCAAAGAAGATATTTTGTTGGCTTTTATTGTATTGGGAAAAAGAGGCAAAAAAGAAGTTTACTCACCGGAACTGCTGGATGTTCTGGGGGTGGTTGGCAATGAAGCGGCGCTGGCCATAGAAAACGCCATCTTTTATGAGGAATCGGGTAAGGACTGGTCCGAGAGGGCGCATGACGCCCGATTAAAAATGATGGGAGCCATGGGGTCCGGCATTGCCCACCAGATTAACAACAAATTTCATGCTATTGGCTTTCAATTAAATTATTTGAAGGAATTATCAGAAGTGTCAGATTTGACGAAAATGACACCGGATGATCTTAGAAAATCACAGCAGGAACTCAAGGATGAAATCGGAAAAATCCTCACAGAAATCGACCGATCCGTGGAAATAGTCCAGGCCATTAAAAACTACGCCAAAAGGACGGGGGCCGAGCCCCAGGTTACGTCATTCAAGGAAGTGGTGACAGGCGCCAAACACCTCGCGAAAATGATCCGCAAAGACAATGATGTGGAATATGAACTTATTGAGGATTATCCCGAAAACGTGCTTCTATGGGTCAATTTTTCCATGCTTCAGGACGTTTTTGTCAATGCCTTTGATAATAGCCGCGACGCCTTAATCTTGAAGAAATACCGCCTTGGAAAAGACGCGCAGAAGCTCGAGGAATACAAGCCCAAGATAACCGTATCCGGGAGGGCCAACACAACCATGTTTGATTTTGTCATAGAAGACAACGGCATGGGCATTGAAAAACATCATTTAGAAGAAGGCCAGGGAGTCAACGTCATGTATTTTACGACCAAAGGGGCTGTCAAGGGGACCGGCATGGGAATCGCCATGATGCGCCAGTTTGCCAAACACAATAGGGGAGGCTTGAAAATAGAATCCGAGTATGGTCAGTGGACAAGAATAACCATTTCCTTACCCCTGGCGACCCCGGAACAAATAAAAGGCGGCAGCAATGAACCCAAAAACGGCCGTTGAAGCAAGCGCTGGGGTGAATTTTCAAGAAAGGACATAAGATCAAATGAAGAATATCAAGATTGCCATCGTTGAGGATGAGGAGGGCGCGCGCAAGTCCATTGTCAGGATACTCAACCTTAAAGGATATAACCATATTCTGGAAGCCTCCCGGGGCAAGGAAGCCATAGCCATGATAGAGAAGGAAAAGCCTGACTTGGTGTTTCTGGATATCAAACTGGCTGATGAGGTAAGCGGTATGGAGGTATTGGAAAGAAGCAGAACGGTTTCACCGGCTACAAGGGTGATTATGATGTCGGCCTATCAGGAGGAGCATGCTCAACAATCCAAAGAATTAGGGGCTTACGGGTTTTTTAAAAAACCTATGACGAGCATTGAACCCTTCATTAAGACTATTCAAGAAATAGCCGAGAAGCTGTCTTGATATGACCATACGTAATAAAATCCATGATTTGGTCAATTATTATAACAAAATCAGTATGGGTTCTATCGTAACAAGAGAATTACTCTCTAGCGTCGATTACAAAAATACATCGACGGGAGAATTAGAATCGGCATTTAAAGAAGCCGTTACTAATTTGAAAATATTTGAAGATGCCATTATGGAAGCCAATAAAATCCTTCAAGAAATACAAACATTTATCAAAAATCAAACACGGTGTAAAACAAATTTCCCGCCGGAAGTCAAAGATTGGCATGACAAACTATATCACGCTGCCTTCCTCAGCAGGAAAGCATTGCTTGAAAGTAGTTTAACCGAACTTTCTGAAGCTCAAGTTAAGGAAACCGTCTCTCAAGCCATAGAAATCCAGAACAAAATCGGAGAATACGTCATTAAGGCGGATGAGGTTATCGAAAAAGCCAAAAAAGTTATTTATAGGGAACTTGCGGGAGAAACGGAAATTCCTTAAATGATAGAAATTTATAAAAAAGGATAGATATGCCGAAACTCTTGGTTATTGATGATGATAAGGAAACTTGCGAGTACATCAAAGAATTCTTTGAGCATAGAAAATACACTGTTTTTGCCGCCGATTCAGGACCAAAGGGTCTTGCCCTTATCAAACAGCAAGAACCCGACCTGGTTTTATTGGATGTAAATATGGAAGGAATCAATGGCCTTGAAACCTTGAAGCAGATTAAAGACAAATATCCAGAAATGGCTGTCATGATGGTGACCGTGGCTTCCGATGATGACACCCGAAAGACAGCCCAAACGCTTGGCGCCGATGACTTTATTCGAAAGCCGATCCACGGCGACTATTTGGAAGGAACCGTGCTTCTTAAAGTGGCGGCCTTGATCCGTGAAAGGAAAAGGAAGAATGCCCATACCTAATATTCTTATCGTTGATGATGAGCAGGACATCCGCAAGCGCATTTCTGACCATTTAAGGAAGCGCATGGAGTGTCATATTATAGAAGCCGCCAATGGCTATGAAGCGCTGGAAGAATTCCAAAAAGACCAAATTGATATCATATTATTGGATATGAAAATGCCCGGAATAAGCGGTACCGAGGTCATCAAGAAAGCCAGGGAGAAATCCAATATCCCTATCATTGTCATTAGCGGTTTGGAGGGGGCGGCTATTTCCCGGCATTTGGAAGAATGCGGCGTGGATGAGTATATTACCAAGCCTTTTTCTTTAAAAGTGGTGCAGGAGAAAGTTGTTGAAAGGTTAAAAAAGTGCGGAAAATATTTTCCCAAACAGCCTTAAAAGATATACTTAGGGTTTTGAACAAGGAGACATTCGGCTTTTCGGCCGGTGGGATTTTCAAAGTAATGCCAGTGTGTACTGTGAAAAGAAAAGCTTTCCCCTTTCCTTACGATATGCCTTTCCTGGCCATTTTCGGTTGTGACGATACAGGCTAGCTCGCCGCTTAACCCGTAAATCCACTTCAAAAAATCGTTCTTTTCGGCCGGGTCCTGTTCCGGGGCTGTTTTAGCGCCCGCCAAGAGGGTCAATTTGGCTGGCAAAAAGGGCAGGTTATTGACTTCAAATTCCAGCCAAGCTTTTTTATTATAATTGAAACGGGTGACTTTTTCTTCCTGATCAGTCCCTTCCCTAATATCTTTGGGAGTTTGCCCTAGAGCCGCCGCGATTTGATGCAGGGTGGTTTCCCTTAGCTGGGTTTGACCCGAGAGGGTACGAAGAAGGGTTAGATAGGTTATGGCATTTTCTTCAAAGAGATTCACAATCTCCTTATGAAGCTGGGTGATTGTCCAGCCTTTTTCTTTAAGCATTAAGTTGATTTTTTTGTATATTTTCATAGTGTTTGCATTCTACCTTAAGACAGAAGTCCTGTCAATGAAATTATATCATTTTTTAAATTAGTTTGTAACTTATGATATAAAATTTTTATTTTTTCTACATAATAAGTCATAAATACTTACTTATGAATAACTTATAAAATATATCATTTTTTAACATTAATTTGACAAATGATATATTATCATGTTACACTTGCATTAGATAGGAGGAAACAGGTTATGTTCTTAGGAATGTTCCATAAAATGATAATAGCTAAAACCATCAGCCCGTGTTTTTTATTAACAACCCTTTTTAGCAAAGACCACAGGCAAGAAAAGGAACGTATGAATTACGATGAAGTGCCTGGGGATAATTTTCCTTATGTACTGATGCTTCATTGTGAGTGAGAGAAATGTATGGCTAAAGTTATCTGTGTAAAATGCAAAGATACTGGTGGTTATACAGCCTCCCCTGATTATACACGCTGCCGATGTGGAGGAAGGCGGTCATAGAGGATGATGATGGGGGTAACGCAACGAGAGGAGGCAGCGATCATGAGAGCGCTCTTAATACTCAAAGGCAGCAAAACTTCTGAGAAATTAAGGATCATCGTCAAGCTGAATCAGAAGGATTTAAAAGACAGGGTGATTACCTTATTGGAAGAAAACAAGGACCGTGAAGCTTTCGATATCTTGTATAAAGAAGCCCAAGTAGAGACGTATCTTGCTCCCGGCGAAAGGATACCGATTAGACCCGTGGTCACCTTAAGCGAAGAACCGCTTTAATATACCCAGAGGGTCTCTTACTTACAGGGTATAACAGAAAGTGTTATTACAAATTGAGGTATATGGTATACTTTCTCTACTATGCGTATGCGAATAGAAAAGCCCAAATTGCTCATCGTTGACGATGAAATGGATATTTGCACCCATGCCCAGAATTATTTCGGCAGACGGGGCTTCATCGTCTCAACAACCGGAAGCGGTTTGGAGGCCCTTTCCATGATTAAAGCTTCCAGGCCGGATCTGGTACTTTTGGATCTCACTTTGGATGATTTAGACGGAAAAGAAGTCCTTGAACGGCTGCGTAAAGAAGATAAAGAGACAAAAATCATTGTGATTTCAGGCCAGGAGAACTTAACAGATATTGATAAACTCTATAGTCTGGGGATAAGCGGCTATTATGTCAAACCTATAACCCTGGAGAACCAGGCAAAGCTGGTTTACGATGCGCTGGGCCTTCGGCAGCTTGAGAAAACTGTTCCCCAAGCGAATAAGGTTTCCAAATATAAAATTCCCAAAGCGGGTATTATCCATCAACTTTCCAATAAGTTAAGTATCATTCGAGGGAATTGCGAGGGTTTTGTTTTAGATTATCAAGACGGTTTATATAAAGATAAAACCAGCGATGAATTGCTTAAGATGTCTATTGAAATCATGAAAAATGTGCAGCATGGCGTCGATGGTGCCATGGAAATGGTCGATAAAATCAAAAAAGAATAATGTATGACGCGCTCTTGCCCAGAACCCCAGCTCATTGGCCAACTCCTACTTAGAGAAGGCCTCATTCGCCTTGAAGCCCTGGAGAAAGCCTTGCTGGAGCAGGAAAAATCCGGCCTGCCTTTGGGGGAGGTCCTCATCAAGTCAGGTGACATTACGCAAGAGGCCTTTTATGAAGTTTTATCCCGGCAGACGGGCCTTGCATACGTGCGATTAAAAGATTTGACTGTGACTCCTGCCATCCTCGCTGAAATTCCGGCCAAATTCGCCTGCCATTATGCTTTCATGCCTGTGGGCATGGAAGATTCTACCGTGACGGTTGCCGTGCCCCGTCTTTTGGACATACAAACACAGGATGATATCAGGCTTTTGTTAAAAAAGAACATCAAAATGGTCCTGGCGTCGCCTAAGGAAATTGCCGAGGCCATAAAGACATATTATGGCGTGGGCGCACAAACCATGGAAAAGATATCACCGCAGCTTGCGCAGGAGAAATTCACTAGCGTCCAGTCCCAGGAAACCCAGGACCTTGTGGCCTCCAGTGAAGACGCCTCCATCATTCAATTTGTCAATCAAATTCTGCTGCAAGCCTACCACGACAGGGCCACCGACATCCATATTGAGCCTTATGAGAATGAGCTTGCCGTCAGGTACAGAATAGACCAAGGTCAAAATAGGCCAGGATGAGGTGGACTTGCGCGTCTCCATTTTACCGACTCCTTTTGGCGAAAGTGTTGTCATCAGGGTCCTTTCCAAGCATGTCTCTTTGAATCTTGAAAATTTAGGCCTGTTACCGAGGGATTTGGAGATTTTGGAAAGAATGATTAAAAAGCCGCATGGCATTATTTTTGTGACAGGCCCTACGGGAAGCGGGAAGACCACAACCCTTTATGCCGTGTTAAGCCAGATTAAAGGAGCGGACAAGAAAATTATCACGATAGAGGACCCCATCGAATATCAAATCAAAGGGGTCACCCAGATTCAGGTGCAGCCCAAAATTGACCTGACTTTTGCCAGCGCCTTGCGCTCCATGCTGCGCCATGACCCGGATGTCATGATGGTGGGGGAAGTCAGGGACTATGAAACCGCCGAGATTACCATTCGGGTAGCACTGACCGGCCATCTGGTGTTCTCAACACTGCATACCAATAACGCGGCTGGCGGCGTCACGCGGCTCATTGATATGGGGGTAGAGCCGTTTCTGGTGTCATCGGCGGTGGAATGTTTTATTGCCCAGCGGCTGGTGAGGGTCTTGTGCGAGCGTTGCAAAAAAGAGACAAAACTTACCGAAGAGGTCTTGCGAGAGCTTGGGGTCACGAACTTGGATTTGTCCAAAGTCAGGATATACGAACCAGCGGGATGCGAGTCCTGCCGGCACACAGGGTACAAGGGCAGGACGGCTATTTACGAGATGTTGGTTGTGAATGAGGCCATCAAAGAGTTGATCTTAAAAAGAGCTTCCTCGGATCAGATTAAAACCAAAGCATTGGCCCTTGGCATGAGAACGCTGCGCCAGGACGGATGGCAGAAGATTGTCAAAGGCCTCACGACCGCCGCTGAGGTCATCAGGGTCACCCAGCAGGAAGATCTGGTGGAATAATTTATGCCCACATTTATCTACGAGGCCAGGAAAAATCCCAAAGAGCTCGTCAAAGACACCCTGGTTGCCGATAACAGGACTACCGCTATTCAAAAGATAGGCAAAATGGGTTATTATCCTCTTTCAATTTATGAAGAGCATAAGATTTCCCAAGACACGACGGATATTGGCGCTTATTTCTTAGGCAGGATAAGCTTGAAAGAGGTCACGGATTTTACCAGGCAGCTTTCCGATCTGCTGGAATCCGGTCTTACCATTGCCAAGGCGTTGGATATCCTGCGTATCCAGACGGAAAACAGGAAATTAAAGAATATTATCTTGGACATTGAGGATTTTTGTGTTGCCGGAAATCCTCTTTCCAGCGCTTTAGGGCGGCATCCGCGCGTATTCTCTAAACTTTACGTCAGCATGGTGCGTTCCGGGGAAGCCGGCGGGGCCCTGGAGGGCGTCCTCAAAAGACTCTCGGATTTGAATGAAAAGCAGCTTGAGATACAAACCAAAGTTACAACCGCCTTGGCCTATCCCATTTTAATGTCTGTGGTGGGCTCTGCGACTATCGTGGTCTTGTTGACTTTTGTCATGCCCAAAATGATGGTCATGTTCAATGATTTTGGCCAGGCGCTTCCTTTGCCTACGCAAATTTTATTAAGTTTAAGCCTCCTGATAGCCCATGACTGGTGGCTTCTTGTCGTGGGACTGCTTATTGTCATCATAAGCGTCATGAAAATATCCAGCACTCAGAAGGGAAGGCTGGCCGTGGATTATCTGATATTAAAATTTCCGGTTGCAGGAAGAGTCGTCAAGAAAATAGAGATAGCCAGGTTTACCAGAACACTGGGCATCCTTTTAAATAACGGCGTTCCCATGCTGGAGGCCCTGAAAGTTGTCTCGGCCACCATGAATAACGCCGTTATGCGCCAGGAGATTACAAAAGCTTCCGCGGCCGTCAAAGAAGGTACTAGCCTGGCCAGGGGATTTTCCAATAGCAAGGTCATTCCTCTGGCTACTGTCCATATGATCGCCATTGGTGAAGAAGGCGGACATCTGGAAACTTCCTTATTGAAAATCGCTGAAGCCGGGGAACGGGAATCCGATGAGGCCATCAAAATAGCGGTGTCGTTGCTTGAGCCTGTTTTAATTTTAAGTTTAGGTCTGGTCGTAGGGTTTATTGTGATAGCCATGCTGTTGCCGATATTTGAAATCAATTTTCTCATACGATAACCTCTTTTTTAAAGGAAAACTCGCTTATGAAACGTTTTCAACACAAAGGCTTTACTTTAGTGGAGCTTATGCTTGTTGTTGTCATCATCGGTATTTTGGTAGGGATGGTCGTTCCCCGTATTGCTGGCCGGGCGGAACAGGCCAGGCAGGCAGCCGCCAAAGCCGATATAGAGGTCAATATCGCCTCAGCCCTGGATTTGTATAACGTCGACAACGGCTTTTATCCTGAAACCCTGGACGAATTTCTCACCAACACCAAAAGTTTGCCCGCCTGGAAGGGGCCCTATTTGAAGAAAAAGCCCATCGACCCGTGGGGTACCCCCTATGACTATAAATATTTTCCCGAGGACAACAGCTACACTTTGCGTTCCTTTGGCAAGGACCGTCAGGAAGGCGCCAGCAATGTCATCAGCAGTGCTGACCAGCCCAAAGCGCCTTGAGGCTGGTTTTACCCTCATCGAACTGGTCCTTGTGGCAAGCATCCTGCTGGTTCTGGCAGGGCTTTCTGTTCCTCGATTTCAAAGGACTTTTTTGAGTTTATCCGTGAAAGATTCCGCTTTTAACCTGGCCAAGTTGATAACCCTCGCCCGTCAGGAAGCGGTGTGGGAAAGGAAAAATTTTAAAATCAGTTTTAATGTGGTAAAGGGCCAGTACCAGCTTTGGGAAATCGATGAATCCAGCGTGCCTTTGAGTTACAAGAAGGTTGCAGGCAGGATGGGGAAATTATTCGCCCTGCCGCGGGGAGTGTTTCTTAAAAGTTCAAGAAACGAGACCGTTTTTTACCCCGATGGCCATTGCGATAGTGTTCGTGTGGATATGACCGACAAAGAGGGTTTGGGCCGCAGGCTGGACATCCAAAGCCCCAGCTGCCGCAGCAGCGTGAAAGACCTTGTCCCATGACGCCCAAAAAAGGATTTTTATTACTGGAAGTTATCGTAAGCCTTGTGATTTTGACAGGCGGTTTGTTATTTGTAACGCAGGCGTATTTTGCCGCTTTAAAAACCGCCCAGCGAACGCGCGAGAATTTTCAACTTGGTCTTTGGCTGGAAGAAGGCATGTTTGGCTTTGAAGAAAAAGGGCAGGTCAAGGAAGGCCTCTGGCAGGGAGAGTTGGAAGGCCGCAAGGATGTGCTTTGGAAGATGAAGGCCGTGGCGACCCAAGCTTCGGATTTACACACGGTAAATTTAAGTGTTTTTGACCGCCATACACCACAACAAGAGCGCTCGTTATGGACTTTTTTAAACAAATCTTAAATTACAAATTTAGAACAGACATTGCTAAGAACAAAAGCGGTAAGATATTTTCCGCGGGGTTTACCTTTATAGAACTGCTGGTGGCCTTGACCATATTTTCTATTATTGCGGTAAGCGTCTATGCTGTTTTTCACGCGGGAGTTAAAATGTGGTTTAAGACTAACATCCTTACCGACGATACCCAGACGAAGAGGGTTTTCTTTAATACCATTTCCCGGGACCTTAAAAACGCAATTTCTTACACTAAGGGTGGTGTAAATTTTCAAGGGGCACCCCAAAGGATCTCGTTTATGACGACAATGGAAGTCGCCGGTCAAGACGCGCCGCTTCACTGGGAACTGGCAAAAGTGGTTTATGTCTTTGACAAAGACTCTCAATCAGTCAAAAGGCTGGTGGCCACAAAACAGGAAGGTCTGGATGAGGCAAAAGCCAGAAGCGAAGAATTTTTTCAAAACATCAAGGAGAAAGATTTTGGCTTCACCTATTGCTATAAAGACCCCTACAGCGTCGGGGAAGTGACGTATCAATGGCAAGACGCCTGGCATGAGCAAGCCAAAATCCCCCGCGGGGTCAGAGTAAATTTGGGGGAATTAAGGAAAGTCATTTTACTACCCACGGGGGAATTGGGGACTCAACAATGACCTATCCTAAACCCAAAACCGCCAGCATTCTCATTGCTTCTGTCTGGATTCTGGCCCTATTGTCCCTGCTGGCCTTCGGGATAGGTTTTCGTGTGGCCATTGAGGCGCGTTTGGATAAATACGAGGCGGATAGCCTCAAAGCCCTGTATTTGGCCAAGGCCGCGGTTGTCAAATCCCGGGAATTGTTATCCAATGACAGTAAAACCTATGATTCGCTCTATGAAAACGGAATCATGTTATCCAACCAGAATGACCTCAATGACCTTTTTATGAATATCAAAATTCTTGGGAGTCAGGAAGTTTCCGCCAGGGTCAGCTACACCAACGGCGATCTAAAAAACTACCCCGGTATGATGGATGAAGAGCGTAAAATCAACATCAACAAGGCTTCGCAAGAAGTTTTAAGGAATCTCATTGGGGTCTTAAGCGATAAACACAAGATGTCTTTGGGAACAACGACACCGCAGGAGCTGGCCTCATCAATCGTATTCTGGCGTTCCCAGGCGCCTGGGACGCAAGAGAACTACTATGAGTCCCTGGATAATCCCTATCCTTGCAAACACGGCGATTTCAGCGCCATTGAGGAACTTTTGCTGGTCCAGGGAATCACTTTGGATATGTTGAGCGTTCTTCAAGATTATATCACCGTCTTTGGCCCGGATGAGGCTAGTATCAACATCAACACAGCCCCCAAAGAAGTGCTGATGGCCTATGGCATGCCTGAGGCGCTTGCCGATAAAATCCTCAAGTACCGCAATGGGCCCGGCGGCGAAGCGACAGAGAAAGACGGCGGTGTATTTTTAGATATTAACGATATCGAAACCACGTTAAAGACGAACCTGCCGGAGGGCTTAAGCGAGGAGGAAGTCCTGATTTTGGGGGACCTTAAAAGCAGCCGGCGCTTTACAACCGCCTCAAACTATTTTACAATTGAGGCCACGGGCATTGTCCATGCCTCGAAGATGGAAAGAAAGATAGTCTGCGTTGTGCAAAAAGACCCCGTCAAAAAAGGAGCCACGAAATTAATCGCCTATCGGGAATATTAAAAAGTTTTTCCAATACACTTCTTTCCAGGGGCCAGATTATCGCGCTGGAACTTGGGGAAGATTCACTGAAAGTTTGCCTTGCGCGGGTATCGGGGGACGGGCGAGAGGTCGTCTTTTTAAAGGAACATAAATTTTCCACAACCGAAGATGAGGCGATTGTCCATGACATCAAAGACTTTCTGAAACCTTACAATGTTTCAGCGTGCAGGGTTTTCGTCAATATTCCCCGCCATCTTGCGATCACAAGATTCCTGAAACTCCCTTCTACCAATCCCCAGGAAATTGCCAGCATCGTCAGGATAGAAGCCCTCAAGTATATCCCTTACACCGAAGAAGAAGTGGTCTCTTCCTTTAGAATCATTGACACATTCGAAGACGGCTATGCCAATGTTTTATTGGCGACAGTACCGATTGCGAGCGTCCAGAGAATTCTGGACATTTTTCAAACGGCGGGGCTGGTCCACATCGAAGGTGTTTGTCTGGGTTGCGAAACTTTACTGTTATGGCACACCTTGGCCGCAACAAGCGTGGCAAAAAGCAGCCTGCTTCTTGCCAACGTAGATACGCACCAGATGAATATCGATATCATCCATCAAGGCAAGCTTGCCTTCACAAGAGGAATTCCCTCTAACACGGGACATCCGTTGACGAAGGAAAAGATCGTCGAAGAACTTAAAGTGTCTCTTGACGCCTATCAAAAAGAAACGCATAACACCGTAGAACGGATGGCGCTCACCGGTTGTGGTGATATCCTTAAAACATGCGAAGATGCCGTTAGTCATGCTTTTGCTTTCCCGGTTACGGTCACAGGCCAACTGGAGCATGTGGCGGTTAAAGAGAGCGCCTCGAAAGATTCTTTTGACACTTCCTTTGTGGAACTGCTGGGCCTTGCTTTGAATTTTCAGGATACGCAGATTAATCTTTTGCCGGGCGATATGTTTTTAAAAAACCGTCTCAAGCAGATTAAAAGCCATGTTTCGTTGACCCTGGCTCTTGTGGGTCTTATGACGCTTTTAGGCATTGGCCTTGCCTTTAAGAAACTCAACGACAAAACCGCCTATCTGGCTTATCTGAAGACCGAAATCGCCAGCATGGATTCCCAGGTCGCCCAGACAAAGAAAACGTTAAAATACCTTACGGTCCTTAAAGAGCAAATGCTTGAGAAACCCCTGGCCATAGACTTTATTAGCGAAATTTATAAACTCTCGCCTAGCGGTATCACGCTTAACGGGATGGATTATGAGGACGGCAAGACCCTGACTTTGAAAGGAACCGCGTCTTCTTTGAGTGAAGCGCTCAAATACGTCGCTATTCTGGAAGGTTCGCAGTATTTTCAAGATGTCAAAATCAAAAACGCCGTTCAGCAAAAGGGCGGGGGTAGCGAATACGCGGCTTTTGAGATTCTTTGCGCTTTGTCGAGGGAGGGGCACGATGCCGTTAAAAAATCTGAATAAAAGAGAGCGTCTAATGGCTTCCGTAACGTTTTGGCTGGCGCTTGTAGCGGTGGTGTATGGTTTTCTGATTGAGCCGCTGGTCGGCCGCTGGCAAAGCCTTGAGAGTGAGATTGTCTCCCAAAAGGATATCTTAAAAAAAGATTTGAGAATCCTCGAAAAACGAAAAATTATTGAGGCCGCTTACGTTGATATTGTCAAGGAGGCACAGTCCAGGGAACCGCAGGGTGCTGTAGATATCATGACGAGTGTGGAAACCCTTTCCAGGAACGATTCCTGCCTTCTTGTGAATATCAAGCCCTTAGGGATACAAAAAAGGGGATCCTGGCAGGAGGTCTCTATCGAAATCACCGCCGAGGCCAACGCGCAGCAATTTTCTAAATTTTTGTACGACCTGGAAAGTTCTAAAACAGGGATGTTAAGAATCAAACATTTCAGCCTAAATCCTGAATCCGCCAAGCCCGGTATTTTAAAGGGTGTTTTTATCCTGAATCGAATCCTGTTGGATTAACAAGCTATTTGAGATTTCTATTATCTTATAAGTTATTTATTTACAATATGTTATATTCGATTATATCTTTAATTGGCATTTTAGGTGATTACATGTTATATTTTATCATAACATCACCCATGAGTTGAATATTCCTCAATTTCAACACATTATAAAGCAAGGTAAACTATGGAAAGCGGCCATCATTTAGCCAAATTTCAGCTATGGCAGCTTACTAATAAATTCTTGGCAGTATCTTTGGTTCTTTTATCTTTGTATTTTGTGTATGGAATTTTTTTCCTCAAGCCTTCTTACACACTCCAAGGGTCTGTCAAAAGCGAAGTGGATCCGCTGAAGGATACTAACATGAATAATCAGCCTTTTGCGCTACAGAGAAAAGACTACTCTTATTATTTTGACAAAATCTCCGGCAGGGAATTGTTTGGCCAAACCCAGCAGACACTTTCCGTTGACACAGCCACAGTAGATGAAGCGACGGATAACTTAAAGCTTGTGGGAATCATCGCGGGGAAGAGTCCGCAGGCTGTTGTGGAAGACAAGAAAAATGAAAAGACGTATTATCTCAATAAAGGGGACTCTTTTGAGGGTTTGAACGTGCAGGAGATTCTAGATAACAAAGTGATTCTTGACCATGAAGGAAAGAAAATGGCGCTTTCTTTGTAAAAGGAACAATTGACCTTATGAAAACAAAACTCATAAGTATTTTGACGGCGGGGACGTTGTTTGTTGTGTCTATGTTGGGGCCTCTTCGGGTCTCGGGCCAGGAAGAGCCTCATCCCGCTTCCAATCTCAAGCAAGCGCCTGCGCAAATCCAGTCCGATAGAATCTCGCTGGATTTAAAAGGCATGGATGTGGTGGAAGTCATCAAGACCCTGGCTTCCCAGGGTAACTTGAATGTCGTCATAGGCGATGATGTCAAAGGCCGCGTGACGATTTTTTTAAAAAGCGTTAAGCTTATGGATGCCTTTGAGATTATCCTTGTGGCCAGCGACTTGGCCTATGACAGGCGGGGGGACATTATCTATGTCATGTCCCAGAGGGAATACGAGGACACCTATGGAGAGCGCTTTGCCGACAAAACAACGGCCAAAATCATTCAACTGAAATTTGCCAAAGCCGCTGAAGTGGCCAAGGCGTTGAACCAGATGAAAAGCAAGATCGGCAAAATCATCGTGGATGAAGGTTCCAATACCATTGTCATGATGGACAGTCCTGTTTTAGTGACCCGCATGCAGGAGACGGCCGGCAAACTGGATTCACCCACCATAACGAAAGTCTTCAGTCTCACCTACGCGAAAGCGGAAGATTTAAAGACCAAAATTTCCGAGAGCCTCACCCCCGGCATTGGCAGTATGCAGATTGATGAAAGGACCAATCAGGTTGTGGTCACCGATCTGGAGGGAAAGATGGCCAAAATCCAGCAGATGATAACAGCTTTTGATGAAAAATTGCAGCAAGTTTTTATCGAAGCCAAGATTGTGCAGATTACCCTCAATGACCAGTACAAAATGGGTGTGGACTGGAACAGTTTCCTTAATAAATTGCATAAAAACAGCATCAACAGTGCCTTTGGGCTGGCAGCCAGGGATACTCTTAATCCCGGCGCACAACTGGCCATCGGTTCCGGGGACCCCAACTCTGATTACAACATTGTTGTGCAGGCGTTAAAATCCATTGGCGATGCCAATCTGCTTTCCAGTCCCAGAATCACCGTCCTGAATAACCAGGAGGCAAAAATCTTGGTGGGTAAAACCCAGCCCTACGCGATTAATACCGTGACCCAGGGAACAGCCACGACCACGACGGCCACGAACTTGCAGTTTATCGATATCGGGGTCAAACTCTATGTCACACCCGTGGTCAATCGGGATGGTTTTATTACCATGAAAATCAAGCCCGAGGTCAGCTCGGCCACCGACTTTTACACGTATGGCTCGCCTCCAACCACAGTTCCCATCGTGGAAACCACCCAGGCGGAAACCAGTGTGACGGTCAAAGACGGCACCACTCTGATTATCGCGGGTCTTATCAAGGACGACAGAAACAGCCAGGTGGACAAGGTCCCGTTTTTGGGTGACCTTCCCTTGATTGGAAACGCCTTTCGAAAGACCGGTAAATCCATCAACAAGCAGGAACTGGTGGTTTTTTTGACTCCTCATATCGTGACCGGAGACAATGATTATGTGGTCGCGCCACCTAGTCCGCCCACTGGCGAAAAGAAATTCACCATGCCAGAGGATTTTGTTTTTGAACGCAGGGACAGGGTGAAAATGGACCCGGGCGTATTTAAAGAGAACCCTGTTCCTCAAGCTAGGGGAAAAGCAACGTCTTTTATAACGGTGTTGCCCGCAAGCGATCAGGAGTATTATTACGTGGTTAAAGAAAAAATAGCCCAACAGATCATAGCACCCAAAGACAAAACGCATATCCCTTTGAAAGGGAAGGTGAAGGTGCAATTTTTTCTTTCTTCCAAAGGGGAACTCTTATACGCGCCCGAGATTGCGCAGTCAAGTAATTCTTCTTTGGATGAGGCGGTCATCGCCGCGGTAGTTAAAGCTGCGCCGTATCCAGCGTCTCCCCAAAAGGGGGTAAAACAGAAACGTTTTGTGGTGGATTTTTCCTTTGAGTAAGCAAAGAAAATTTTATGAACGTTAAAATCATTTCAAAAATTTCGTTAATCGCAAGCGTTATCTTACTGGCCGCGGCTATCAGTTTGTATTTGCAGAAACAACAAGCAAAGAACCAGAACGTCTCTTTACAAAACAGGCTGGATGAGGCAACGGTTTTCAAACAGGCCATTGAAAAGAAACTCCAGGATGCCACAAATGCCAATGCCAGCCTGGACCTTAAGACAAAAGCCCTGCAGACAAAAATTGATACCCTCTCACAGGAATTGGAAGAAAGCAAGGCCGTAAATATGAAGCTGAGCCATAGTCTTGAGGCAAAAGAAGGCAATGTCAAGGAACTCGCCTTAAAGCTAAAGGATGTCGGGGCAAAAGAAGATGACCTCACCGCGCGCCTGGCAAAGGCTAACGAAGATTGTTTGAAGGTAAAATCGCAGGCAGAGAATTTTTTAAAAACCAAACAGGCGCTGGAGAGGAAAATTGAAGATCTGACTCAACAAAACGACCCGGTCCCTTTGGGCACCATTGTCGTCAAACAGTCTTCAGAGTAGGGGGTAATAATATTGATTTTACATCAAGTAAAAATTACTATTTGACAAAATATCTTTTTGTCTGTAGTATATAGCCTGTTACTTAAGTTCAGTAGTTTGTGTGACATTTGTGCTTAAAGAAAAGAAAGTCCCCCATGTTCAAAGCCCGGCACAACCGCATAAGAAATTTCCCGCAGCCTTCAAGAACCCTTGAAGGTTTTTTATTTGTTCTTGCCTTTGCTGTTGGTATCGCCTACGCAGATCAATTGCCCCCTGGCATTAAAATAGTGGCTTATCACATCCAGCCTCTTGCTTTCAAGGCTTATGAAGACGTCTCGGATATCACTAAAATCCCAATTGTCTTCTCTAAATATGGGCAGGAAGCAAAGCTGGTATATCCGGCTCCAAAAGAAAACACCATCCGCGAGACGTCCGTTATCATGAAAAAATGCAGAGAGGCCCTCTCGCGGAATGTCGAGAGGATCGTTAAGACTCAAAAAGAAAACAAAGCTGTGCATGATTATTTGACTTTGAAGGACAAGGTGCCCGCACTCAATAAAGAGGATTTTCTCAGGATTGTTGACGATCCCAGGGAAGCGACGTTCCAAAGGGATCCCGCCACCAACAAGGCCGTGGCGGAGTTTCGGTCGAAGGAATTTCCCATCAATAAAAATATGGCCTTTTGTATCTATATAACCTTTATCTGCTCTTACGAACAGTCAACTGTTGAGAAAATCATTCTATCGGCGGTGAAACTTGAAAGCTAAAAATTTTTTATTCAGGGCAGTATCGTTAAGCGTTTTCTTCCTGTTAAATTTAACTTATAGCAAAGCTGACGATAACACACAATCTAATCAAAATTATATTGCCAGTGGCAGTTCCATAAAAGTAACACAGGGAGGAGCTCTCTTTAATACACAGATAGAATATTTTAAAATCACTGGCAACACTATTAATATCGATAGGAAGAATGATAATAAAGGTCTTGAGTCCAAATCAGCAAACTCTACTTCTGGGATATCTGTGGTTCATACCTCTGCAGGAACTAATCAATCTTTTGATTTAATAAATAAGACAAATACTGCCCGTTGGCAAAAGAAGACTTTTTCCACCGCACAGGCATCGAAGCCGATAGTTAAGATTACTCAATCAAAAGAATTACAGAATTTAGAACAGCATCGCAAAGCCAGAAAAGAAGCCTTAAAGAAAATGCTGGAATTGCGCCCGTCCCGTCGGGAAAATACTCTTATCAATAACCTAAACACCAACACCAACCAGGACGATCAAGACAATGCGCAGCCATAGAACAGGTTCCGCGTTTTTTGTTTTTTTGTTTTTCCTTGCAAGCGCTGTCCATGCCCAGACTGCTACCTCGCGCATTGTGGTTTCTCCTCAATATCTGGTGCTTTACGCTGTGCAGGGGGCTACCACCAGCCAGTCCCAGACTTTTACTATTTCCAATGGCGGCACGGGAACACTGCATTTCAATTTGTCCAATGCCACATCTTGGTTAAGTATCAACACCTCCTCCGGTTCTGTCACAAATAACAAAGCCACCATCACCGCAACAGTCAATCCTTCGGGATTAACTTCCTCTTCAAGTCCTTATATCGTGGACATCACGATCTCAAATACCGATATTCCCCAGGACACTAAAAAAGTCAGGATCCGGTTATCTATTCTGGCCTCTGACGCTTATGTGCATAGCTACCAGTATGATTCTAAAGGAAATGTTGTAAGAAGAATCACCCCCAACGGCGATATTATTGAATATGCTTACGATGCTTTGGGCCATATGCTTCATATCTATTATCCCAATAGCCAAGAGGTCGACTATATCTATGGTGCAGTTGGAAACCGTATCTCGATGACGGATTGGCATGGAATCACCACATATGGCTATGACCAGCTCAACCGTCTGCGTGGTGTTATTTACCCTAATATAAATCCCATCCTTTATGATTATGACAAATCAGGGAAATTGACGGCCATAACCTATCCGGACCAGTCAAAGGTCACCTACACCTATGATACAGATGGGAGACTAACGAATGTTGGTTATACCGCAGGGACAGTTACTTATACCTACAGTAACACTTCGAATAATCTTACACAGAAAACTTTACCTAACGGGGCTTACACCACCTATAGCTACGATCTAGCCAAGAGGATTACAGATACAATAAATAAGCAATCCAATGGTTCACTGATTTCCAGTTATCATTATGCCTATGATGCCAACAGCAATATCACTCAGGAAATAGAAACCACCCCTACTGCAACAACGATCAAAAATTATATCTACGATAAACTCAATCGTTTAACAAACGTCAATTATTCTGATGGGACCTACGAAACCTATACGTATGACTCGATGGGAAATCGCCTGACAATGACAACCCAAACAGGCACAACCACCTATGAATACGACTCCGACAACAGGCTCATCAGGGCCGGCAGCACGTATTATTTCTACGATAAAAACGGTAATACCATCAAAAAAGTCTCGCCCTTAAAAACAGAGACCTACCAGTATGACTACAATAACATGCTCACCCAGTATTCCGATGGTACCAATACCGTTACTTACCAGTATGACGGCGACCGTAACCGCATAGCCAAGGTTGTCAATGGCACAATTACAAACTATATCAATGATATCAACAGACCCGTTGTCCAGGTCCTTATGGAAACCAACGCCAATTTAGTCATGACTAAACGCTATGTCTACGGCAATGAACTCATCAGCCAGGAGGCCTTCTAATGCAAGAAAACAATTTTAAACCCGGTAAAGCTTTTTTCTTTCAAAATTTCAAATGGTATGAGCATTTGGCCGCCGGGTGGCCTTTATTTTTGATTTTTGTAGGAGGCGCCATTGGCGGCGGTTGCGGCGGCGCTGCTTATGTTATTAATGGCAAGATATTTGGTTCCAAGCTTTCTCAACTTTTAAAGTATGTGTGTTCTTTTTTGGTGGGATCGGGAGCGGTACTGCTTTACTTAATTATTGCGGTTATTTTTAAGAGTTTATTTGTTCATAATTAAGGAAGCTTTAACCGAAGGTCAATGGCAGAATTTTGCCAACGCCAATTTGTCCGTTGGAAAGAAATATGTTGATGGGAATGAACTGATAAGCCAGGAGTCGTTTTAACGTGAATAAAATTGCTAAATATATCCAGGAGGCGCATGGCAGGGTACAGCGAAGAAAGAGCCCATGGAATTGGATATTGCTGTTTTCTATTATTGGTATTGGAGGCAGCGGGTTTTTTATGTTTAAAGGTTTATCAGATATACAGCACCATTTAATTCCTACAGACGTTATTCTCTCAAGTTGGACCGCGGTAGGCAGCGGTCTAATACTTCTTCCTACCCTTTTTCTGTCGCTTCCTCTTGGATTTATGTTTGCCAATCTTATTGCTTGGTGTATTCCTCCCGCAAGGAGAGCCTTGGACAGCGAAGCAAAGGAAATAAAAGGAAAAACTTTAAAGGAATCGATAAAGATAATCTCTATTGTCTTAATAGTCCTTCTCATAATTGTCACGCCGTTAAGCATTGTAGGAGTTTTTAATTATTTTTATGTGACCCCCAGCGGAGTTACTCTACGCCCCTTATTCTCACTAAAGGAAAAACATTATGACTGGAGTGATATTGTAAGGATACACGGTAAGTTTTGGGATGCTCAGAACAATACTTTCAACAGGGAGTATGTTCTATATATGAAGGATGGAAGAAAAGTTGATCTTGCTAATCCTGCTTCAACGTTTATAAATGCCTACGATAAAATAAAACCATTTATTCGAGCACAATCTCAAATATCATATGACTATATTATAAAAGATACACGAATGTTTACAACCCCTTATACAGACTATGATAGAAAATTTATGAAGATAATTCAAAATAAAGACTAGCCGATAGGAGTCTGAATATTTTACAAGGTACCTTTATTCAAAGACCGCTGCAAAACAGCATAGGCAGGATGACCCTTGTCATAGGGATGACTCTTTTTGCCTATACCAGTGAAGCCAGCGCGGATGTGAACTACTTTCTTTATAATGCCCCAAACCGTAGTGTTGTTCAATTAGTTAATACCACCAGCACCGTTAATAACAAGTATGAATATGATGCCTTTGGAAATATCAAAACATCCACCGAAAACACAGCCAATGTTTATAAATACGTCGGAGAACAATTGGAGAAAGAATCAAGCCTTATTTTCTTAAGGAACCGCTATTATGATAGCTCTGCAGGAAGATTTATTACTAAAGATCTATTCCGTGGTTCAACTCAAGACCCGCGTACTATTAACCCCTACCCTTATTGTTCCAATAATCCTGTAAACCATATTGACCCTCAAGGGTTACTTGGTTTTGAGGATTTAATATTCGGAGGAGTAGGGGCAGTAGCTGGGGTTGTTGGTCAGATTGCTGGGGATTTGCTCAGCGGTAATCCGATTACTCCTGCAAATGTGATTGGCGCAGCTATTGGAGGCGCGGTTGGAGGGGAAACTTTATTATAT
Organism: Candidatus Omnitrophota bacterium; assembly: GCA_016201795.1. Classification (GTDB taxonomy): domain Bacteria; phylum Omnitrophota; class Gorgyraeia; order Zapsychrales; family Fredricksoniimonadaceae; genus JACQCF01. The sequence continues at coordinate 37,519 of JACQCF010000004.1, forward strand.
ACCATGAATCCAGTTTTAGCGGGTGCGGCTGGCGGCGCTGCTGGTAGTTCTTCCAAGCAATGGTTAGGAGCAGCTTTTGATCCTAATCACTCTCTGGACAATCTTAATTTTGGAAAAGCTGCTTTTGACACAGTTGCTGGTGGAGCGCTTGGTTGGGTTGGTGGAAATGCAACAAGCGCTTTTGCAGGACGGGGAGGGTTTGAATCAATAACCAATCAGATAGTGACAAAATTAAGTCTAGGAGAAATTGGTGGTTTTTCGTTTCAAACTGGACTAAAAATGACTGCTTATAATGCTGAGCAGTCCTTTTTGGGAATAGGTTTTGATCTTGCAAAAGGCGGTGTTGAAAAGGGGGCCGGTTCTTTTGGCTTAATCGGTTCATTTGATCCGATTTTTTCCTTCGGCGGGGTCTCTTTGTCCAAAACCGCCCAGCTGATGATCAATGTCCAAGATGTGGGTGGTGCCACCTTTGATCCTTTGACCGGCCAGGTGATTCTCTACGGCAAGCAGAATGTGGCTTTGCCTAACATGGACCTGGATGATCTCTCTGTCGCGGTAGCTTCCGAATACGGACTGACCAAATCCCCCCAGGACCCAGGGGTTTCCATAGGGACTGAAACCTCCGATGTCCAGGGACAAATGAAAGTCCGCTATGACGGGGCAACCATTAACACCCGCTTTGGCTCTGTCATGTTTAACTCTGATAGACTGCTTAAGACGTTAATCATGGGCAAGGACAATATCACAGGCAATCCCGTCACTTCCTCTGTGGCCGGCTACCAGAACATGCTGACTAGATATCAGCAGGCCCAGTATCTGCCTCCCAATGGCTCCACCACCAGGATGTGGTTTGTGCCGTTACAGATAAGCCTGATTCAGTCTCCGGACGGCTCTGCCATGGAATTCTCTACTACCACCATGCAGGTCCTTACCGAATCCAAATACCTCAATAACGTCACCGCTGACTCCTATGCCGAGGCCTTTGCTTCTCATTTGACCCAGAACTATGATGCCTTCGCCAATGAAAGCCCTGTCTTAAAAGACCTTAAACGTTTAGGGGAGATAACCGCCATCGTCAAATGGATCAAGGACAATAATATTCCGTTTGACCTTTCGTTCTTCTCTAATTATACCCCTGCGTTTGTCAGCACACCGTCCTACACGCCCCAGACAACGGTCTCAACAAGCTGGACATCCGGCAACACCATTTACACCCTGACCATCACAGGCGGTGTTGTCTATAAACTGGACGCCAGCAACTTTTCCACGTCCGTGAATTCCTTGGCAACGACAGCCGCTCAAGCGGCCACAAGCACTCGGCCCAGTGATACGAATTTTACATGGAACTTCAGCGCGCAGGATGGTAATGGCCAGACGCAGGCATTTACCGCTATTGCCCAGTCGTTCGTCCGTTCCCAGAAAGACGGCAGCGTCAGGGGAGAAAAGACGGACATGAGTTTTCCGGTTGTGGGCGACAATCCGCTGGCACTGGTCAGATACTACAACTCTTTTTATGATAAAGCATCCGGCTTTGGCTACGGCTGGCAGAATACACCTTATGGATTGCGGTTTCCCGACGCGGCAAGGACATTTACCTTTGGCAATCAAGCCATCTCCGTCAGCGCTCATTACCAGATATACGTTAGAAAAGGAGAAAACGAGTATCTCTATACCCTTCTGGGTTTGGATACTGATGGCAAACCTTTGTATATGCGCGATGGTGGAAATGATGCTTTGAAAGATAATATGGATGGGACATTTCGATTGAACCGGAGAAGCAAATGGATGGTTTTTTTTGGTTCCCAGGGACAGGTCACCAGTGTAGTAGATAGAAATGGTATTGCCATCAATTATAATTATAATCCTTCCTTACAGTTGACTTCCATTGTCCACCAGAACGGACGGACCATCACTGTGAATTATACCGGCAATACCATAACAAGCGCTGTGGGCCCGGACCCAAGGACGGTGACCTACACGTATTATCCCAACGGGCAGTTAAATACCGTCGTGGACGCGGCTAATCAGACCACCACCTATTTTTATGACGCGGATTTGCATATCACCAAAATTAACGACCCCAGAAGCAACGCTTCTTATCAGGCCGTGTACGATGATTATAACCGCGCCACGTCCCAGACTTTGGGGGCGGCGGCCCAGTATTCCAAAACCTTTAACCTGTATGACCGCATGACGACCACAACCGACCCCAATGGCGCCGCAACCACCCAGATGTTTGACGCGGATTATCGTCTTATCCAGAACCAAGATTTTCTTAACAATACAACCAACATTACTTATGATCCATCGGATTTTGGTCCGAGCAGCGTTACTAACCCTAACGGAGAATTATCGACATACCAATACGATTTTGTAGGAAATCTCTCGTCTATTAAGGACATAAATGGAGGGACAAAGCTCTTTTTTTACGATATAAATTTTGATCTGGTGGCAACGCGCAATGAACTTGGTTATGATACAGTTTATGTGTATGATGGAAACCACAAGGTCACTGAAATACGTTATCTTGCTGTTATAGACTATCCTCCATCCGTACCTACAACGGATCCCATTATCCTTGTAAGCTATTCCTATGATCCGGCTTATGTTATTGATTTTACTTACGATTCAAACGGCAATTTGCTTTCGACTACAGATGCAGAAGGAAGGACTGTCAATACCACCTACGATGTCAACGGCATGCCGCTGGTGACAAGTTTTGCCAGTACATACAAGGTTACCAAAACCTATGACGCCTTCTCGCGCCTTTCCTCCGTCTCTGACCCGGCGGGGGACAATGCTTCCTTCGCTTATGATAATGTCGACAGGATCACCGGCATCACAACCGCCGCCGGAGGGACCAGTTATATTTATGATGGTAACGGTAATCTCACCACCGTGACCGACGCAAGGAATTATGCCACCAATTTCGCCTATGATGCCAACAATAATCTCACTACCGTCACGGACGCGCTCAATGATCCCACCAATTATACTTATGACACCACCAACAAACTCACTGCCATTACCATGCCCAACGGCGCCATCAAACAGATTACTTATGATGAAGCCAACCGGCCTATCATGGAAATCAGCACGAAACCTGCTCCAGCGCCGCGTATCGCGGTTGTGGCCAGCACTATCAATTTCGGTTCAGTTCCCGCGGGAACTCCCGTAACCCAGCAGTTAATGGTTTATAACGCTGGGGACGCCGCACTTAACATCACGAATGTTTCCAGCAGCAACAGTGTCTTTACGGTCAGCCCGCAGACAGCAACGATTGCCGGCGGCGGCCAGAGTGCCTTTACCATCACAATGACATCCCCGGCCATCGGCACCTCGACCGGAAATTTAACTATCCAATCCAACGATACCAAATCCCCATCGATTATTGTGAGTTTAACGGGCACGGCCATTCTCCCTGTAGTGAATACCAATGTTAGTTCTCAGCTTAATGGCTTATTTGTCCAGTGGAGCAAATATCAGGGCACTGGCACATTTGACCATTACAGTATTTACAGATCCACCAGTACCATTACAAGTCTTTCGGGTTTAACGCCTATTACGACCATTCCCAATATCTCAACCTTAAGTTATCTGGATCCCGGTGATCCCAATGGCGCAATCGTCATAGGTTCGGCTTATTATTACGCGGTGGCGGCTTTTGACACCTCAGGTAATCTTCTGACCACCATGCAATCCTTCGGGCCTGTCAATTTCTTTAATTTAGGATCAATAGGAAACGTTATTAATCTTGCCGCACCCCCCAATAATGAGAATAACATTGCGGAGGTCTATAACAGCACAGCGGGGGAGTATCTGGTTGTGTATCAGAATGATGTCTCCAGCAACGGAACTAACATTGACATTTACGCTCAGCGTATTTCAAGCACTGGACAAAAGATAGGCAATGCTTTCCAAATTTTTAACAGCAGCTACAGTGAAACAAAACCGCAGGTGGCCTGGAATAGTTCCACCAACGAATACATGATTGTTTGTGAATATAATTCCAATGGTGCGGGGCTGACTCAAGTTAGAGCACAGAGGGTTTCTGCCACCGGTTCTCTTGTAGGATCTCCGATTACAATTTATCCGACTACCAAACCGCAAAAAGCTCCTTCAATTGTTTATAATTTGATCCAAAACAGATATTTGGTTGCGTTTGCAGTTGATTTAAATAATGATGGGATAGATGATTTGTTGGATCTCGTTTTAGACTCCAGTGGCAATTGGCTTTCAGGTCAAGGCAATACCTATAATTATAATATTGAAAATCCTAAGATTGCTTTTAACAGTCAGGTAAACTCATATTTTATCGTCACTGATTTTACCGATAATGCGAACTATGTAAAAATAGCTATTTTTCAAGTGAATAATACAGGGGCAGTCACAGGTGCTGGTGTGCCACCATTTACCCAGAAAGTATCCTCTCCTCAGATACTTTATAATCCCCCCAGAAATGAGTATATCATAACTGCCCAGTATGATTATTTAGGAAATGGCAATCAATATGCCGCGCTTTTAGTTCAGTTGGATGCCGCAGGAGATATATTAGCAGCCCCCTATTCCGCCATTAGCGGATATAGTTGTTTATGGCCGAACTCTGTATATTTTTCGACAAAGGGTGAATATTTTGTTACGTATACATTCTCGGACCCAAACACCGGCGAATCTGATATAAGAACATTTCGTTTTTCTGAAAATCCAGTGGCTTCTTTATCGTCCGTGACAACGGCTATATCTTCCCTTGATTCACAGAATAAGAGAAAAAGCGCAGCTGCCTTTAATGGCAATAATGAATTTTTGGTCTCTTATGAATATTATAATGGATCAAATTTTGATATTCGCACTCAAAGAGTAGGGGCCATTACTAATAATTTGAGTGTCTCGCCTGTAAGTTTGAATTTTGGCATAAACACCACCAGTCAAACCCTTCAAGTTAATATGATTTCAGGGGAAAACTCAATGTCTTTGTCGAATAGCGCTGACGCAAGCTGGCTTTCGGTAAGTCCTGGAAACATTTCGATTCCCTCACCAGCTCCTTCGACGTATCCTTCCACAGTATTAACCATTACAGTAAATAAGAATGGGTTGCCTGCTGGTACGTATTCCGGAAATGTTTTCATTCAATGTGAAGGAATCACGCAAACTATCCCCGTGACCATTCAGGTAACTTATTTACCACCCAATGCTCCTTCGAGTCCTACACCGGTCAATGGCGCTACAAGTCAGGCCATTGTAGGAACACCCTTAAGGGTGGCCATGACCTGGACAGGTAGTGACCCGCAGGGTAATCCTTTAACGTATGACGTGTATTTGGGTACCAATCAGACGCTGGTTACGAATATGGACCCGTCGGTCTTGGTATCGCAGGGCCAGACGGCCGCGTCCTTTACTTCAGGAGCTTTAAATTACAATACAAAATACTACTGGAAAGTCAATGCCAAGGATAATTTCGCTCTCAGTACGTCAAGCAGTGTTTGGAATTTCACGACCATAGCTATCCCTGCTCCTGTTTTAATTGCGCATTCTCCTAACCCGGACAACACCACAAAACCCTTGTTGACCTGGAATGCCGTGGCCGGTGTTGCCAGTTATCACGTGCAGGTAAGCAGCAGTTCGACGTTCAGTCCGCTTTTGGTGGATGCGACAGGTGTCGCCACCACGTCCTACACGCCATCTGTGGCTTTGCCTGCCGGGGCTATTTACTGGAGGGTGGCGGCGGTTGATACTCTGGGCAATCAGGGGGCCTATTCTGCCAGCGACAGCTTTGTAATTCAGATAAACCCACCAGCGCAAGTGACTCTAATACCCTATACACCCAATCCCACCAACATTCAAAAACCCACTTTAACGTGGAATAGTGTGGCCAATGCCAATCTTTACCATGTTCAGATAAGTACTGTCAGTAATTTTTCGTCTCTTTTAGTAGATTCTTTTGTTCCCACAACCAGTTATACGCCGACAACGAATTTGCCCCAAGGTGTGATTTACTGGCGGGTGAGCGCCAAGGATTTGGCCGGTAATGAAGGGGTGTTCTCCAATACAAGTAATTTCACTATTAATATCACACCACCCTTGCCCGTGCAACTTGCCTCGCTGGATGGCGGGTTTTTGAATATTAAAGTCAACTGGAACGCCTTCAACGATACCTATAACGATTTTAGCCATTTTAACATTTATCGATCTTCCAGTGCCATCACCAATGTTTCGGGGATGGTTCCCATGGACCAATCGATCACCAACAAACTAACAACTCAGTTTGTAGACTCGACAGCTGTCAGCGGGCAGAGCTACTATTACACGGTGACTGCTACCGACACCGCAGGCAATGAATATAAACTGGTGACTTCACTTGGTCCCGTGAGTTTGGCGAGTGCGCCTACTTTAAACACTACGCCAACCATTACCAATCACAATCCTTTTGCTCTTTCCGGTACAAAGTCTGCCGGCACGTCCATCTGGGTCAATGGCGTGCAGGTATATCCTTGGGGAGCGGACCTTACCTGGCAGGCGAATGTCACTTTAACCGAAGGGGCCAATACCTTAACTGTCCTGGCCAAAGACTCCAGCGGCAATCAAAGTATAAGCATTACACGCAATATCCAGCTAAAAACCATTCCACCTCATATTGCCATTACCAGTCCGGCTAATAATTCGGGGGTATCGGCAACAACAGTGGATGTTTCAGGGACCATCGATGATCCCCAGGCTACGATTACAGTAAAGGTTAATGGATCAGCCAATACGATTTCCGCGACCAACAAGGGTGACGGGACATTCTTGGCATCAGCCGTACCCATCAACAGCAGCGGCCAGATGAATGTCATTGCTGCGACAGCGACCGACCTGGCCGGTAACACCGCCACATCCTCCGTGTCTGTTTTGCAGGGGTGGGTGTTGCATTTGACAGTTCCTTATTCGGCCATGGCCAGTGACGGTAGCGGGGCGGCCACGGCGGTGATGATTTCCAATTACATCAGAAATGGCCTCAAGGACAATCTTACTCAGGATCAAATTTATAATTACGGTCATCCTTATAACCTGTCAGCCAACAGCACTCTTGCCGAGATGGACTCCCATGCTGTGGAATTTGCGCTTGGCCATTTTGATCCTTATGATACCTCTGATCCGACCGGTGAAGGAGATCCTTACGCGGCTTATAATTTCAGTACGGATGTCTTTGACAGCAGTCACTCAACAGATTATTTAAGGGATATCATCCATTGGATGGCCTATCCCGTGACTATAGGGAACTGGTGGCTCAACGGTCCTTTGGTGCAGTGGCCCAACACGCCTGATGCCGTGCCCGCCTACGGGACTTACAATCATTGGGTCGTGGTCAACGGCGCTGCCGCGGACCAAGATCCCATTCCTCAGCCGCACACCAATCCGTGGTATACGCCGAATTTCACGGCCTATGGGTTATGGATTACGGATCCAGCCACCGGCGGCATAGGGCAGGATATGTATGTCACGGCCCAAACAGCCCAGAATACTTTTCTTCTTGCTTTAACATCCAATGATCAGTACAACGGGCAATTTGTCTTAGTGGCGGAACCACCTGAAGTTTTAAGCACAGCGCAGGTGAAAATCGCCCCTGCGAAAGTCAACGAAGAAACCCTTAAGTTAATACAGATATTCAAACAACTGGAAGAAAATATCCCGGATAATCTTTCCAACACCCAAAACAGGCTGGAAGCGGCCAGGAAACACCTCTATGACGCCGCTTTCGTGGTCAATTTGCAAAAGAACGCGCCCTCCGCCGGCAATAACGCGCTTTCAGCTTATGATGACAATGCCCTGGATGTTATGTTTAACAGGAGCCTGTCGCCTCTGACGCTGGACTGGAAGAAGCTGGTCGATGCTTCCGTGTTGACGGATGAGAATTTCCTTCAGGCCTTTGACGGCAGCCAGGCCAGAGGTTTTATTAAAGTCAGGCGATTAGACCAGAAAGACAGCTTCTATTACCTCATACCTTTTGATAAATTTGTCAAGGGGCAGTTTTTGACTTATACTGCTATTATCATTAACGCGCAGGATGGCAGCTTCCAGCAAGCCTCATGGGTCAAGGATCCGGCACGCTTCGTGCAGGTCACCAGAGACCAGGCGCTGGAACTGGTTTTTGCCCAGGAACCCGCCTTGCAAAACGCGAAGGTGGCCATTGAACTGGTCTGGCAGCCCAACGGCTATTCCTCGTCGCCTTTTTATCCGTACTGGAAGGTGACAGGGGGCGGCAAAACCTATTTCGTTACCCAAAATCAGGAGGTCACCGAAAAAGATGAAACGAACAAATAAGATTGTCCTTTTTTTTCTCACGTTTTCTTTTTTCTTACCGTTTTTGAACAGCCCTCTTTTCGCTTCTGAAGAAATCATTACCGTTGCGGCCGAGAATCCACAAGGCACGACCCTGGATTTAAAAAAGGGGGAGTATGTGGTGAAAATCACAGGGGGCGCTATCACGCTTTTTTATCCCATCAACCCCAATTATCACTGGCTCGTCGCTGTGGCCGTGGGGACGGACGTGAAAGGCAATCAGGATGATCCCAATCTGGGAACGATTTATTTTGAACCCAAACCTCCTGTCTTTAGCCAAGCCCAGGCCGAAGAGCAGGCGCTTAAAGCCACCAAAGACAACTTGCCGGGAACATTCCTCAAATTTAAACTCAAAGAAAACAAAAAGGTCAGGTTTTGGGTCAGCGATTTTGATTATTCCGACAACAGCGGTATGGTGAAGTTAAAAATCAATTCTGTTTCAAAATAGTCATATCCATTTTCCTTTTTAGTCTTTCCATTCCTGTGCGTCATTTTAAGGCGGTTTCAGGGTATAAACGTCTTATATTGACAATAGGCACACAATAAGTTATACTTTGGCTGGTGCGGTATGAAGCCATTTGACTGGGATGACAACAAAAGCAAGGCCCTGGAAAAAGAACGGGGCATTTGTTTTGAGGATATCGTCATAAAAATAGAGGAAGGATTTTTATTAGACAATATCGATCATCCCAATAAAGCAAAATACGCGCATCAAAGAATACTGGTTGTCAACGTCAACGGTTACGCTTACGCGGTCCCTTATTTTGAAGATGAAAAAGTTATTCATTTAATAACCATTTTTCCAAGCAGGGAACTGACCAGGATTTATTTAGGAGGCAAACAATGAAAACACCATTAACTCGAAAGGAAGAAAAGGACCTTATCGCCTCGGTGGAGCGCGGTGAATGGAAGCCGGTGAAAAACAGAAGCAAGGAACTGCTTCACCTACGGGAAGCCGCGCGGGAAACTTTAAGGAAAGACGCCCGTATTAATATCAGGTTAACCAAACGCGATTTTTTTAATCTTAAATCCAAAGCCGTAAGAGAAGGCATCCCTTACCAGACGCTTGTTGCCAGCGTCATCCATAAATACTTGACAGGACAACTGGCTTCTTTAAGCGGTTAGTGTTCTCCGCCCCTATTAAGATGAGATCTTGCCATGCTTCTTCGTTGTACTCAAAAATTTCTCACCGAGCTTCGCCTTAAGAAAAAAGAGATCGCCGAATCTTGCGGAGTTTTGCATCCGTTGGATGAATGGTATGCGCACATCTTCTTTCTTTATCCTCGCAGAAAGAGCGCAATCTTTATGCACGCAAAGACAGGGTTTTGTTTCTTCGCCTTTGACCGGACACGGGATCAGTTAAATGACATTAAAGGCCTTTTTGGTAAATGCCTTGGCCGGGCCCTGTTTGATGAGCATTACCCTGCTTCGGTCATCAAGCTGTTTAATGAGCATCTTGAGAATATTCAAATAGGGCGGACCATTGACCGAAAGATCGTGTCCCTGGTTAACCGGCGTCTCTTTGAATTGGGCTGTACTGGCGATTATCATCCTGATGACAGGCGAGTGCATGATGAGTTTCTTGCGGGACTGGATTTCCGCAGGGAATTGACACTCAAAGATTCTCGTTACCCAATTGAGCGGATGCGGGACCTTTTGGCAGGTCTGGATGAGTTAAGAGGGGTGGAGATACCTCCAGCGAAAGAGAAACATGAAGTTCTGGAAGCCTTTTTTGAGACGCTCAGGCGGAACAGATAGACCAATGTTCCAGTAGGAAGGGGATTATGATAAGTAGGGGAATCAATTATGGATTTATTCAATGATTCAAATGAAACAGTACAAAAACTATATGGAAAACAAATTTGTTCGAATTTTCCTGCTTATAAAACCTTATGGGATGAATTTATAGGAGAAAGAGAACTAGGTGGAATACTGGAGCCCTATGAGACAGAATTTCCAAACACACCCTCAGAAATAAAAATAATATTACAAGAGGAGTACAAACAAATATCCATCGTTCATTATTCTATTTTCTTTAATTTTGCATCAGCTCACGAAGATTTTAATTTAATCCTTAAGGCCCCAGCTGAGAAAAATGACAAAGAATATTTTTTATATCTAAAATGCATTAATTCGATATATTCCAATTTGGGGAATATATTCGACTTGCTTGAGAGATTATTTGCAAATGTATTAACATTAGTCAATAAAAAGGGTAAACAGAAATTCAAAAAATATTTGAAGCTTAAATTAGCTTGGCCAGAGTACCTCCCTTTGGAAGAGACAATAAAGAAGAAACGAAACATTTTGGCGCATGCTTACTCGGTTATGCCAATGGTTATTCATAAAAATGATATTAAAATTCCTCTCAGCTTGGTAAATCCCAAAGGAAATGATAAGACTGTCTCTGAATTATTAGCTGAAGATAAGAAAGAATGGGTGTCTTTACAAAACGTTCTTAAAGAAGATATTGAAAAAATGGAGAAACTTGTAAATAAAATTGACTTGCTTTTCATAAATGAGCTTCAGGAATTTAAAAGAAAAGGAGGGATTCTCATTAGATACCCTGCCAATTCAACTTCTTATGGAATGCAAAGTCTTCCTTCTCTTTCAGCAAGACCTGTTTCAACCAGTAGTACTATTATCATTAAACCCTCAGGGTGCCAAACTTAATGTATAAAACCAACAATAGTTATATGATATTGATAAATCTAGAGCTTGGTGCTGGAGCGCTTGGCCGATGTTAAAACGGTGTCAGATAATTTTTTTAAGCTGGCGGCTCATGATTTTGAGGATGCCAGAAAATTGTTAGATACCATCAACACCGACGAAAAGTTATCGAATATTTTTGATATGTAAAAAATACAAGGCTTAATTTGACTTTACATCAAGAAAGTTGTTGACAAAATAAATGATTCTGGTAATATCATTCCCAGCAGTCAAGAAACACTGATACCGATTCCCCATCGGTGAAAAGTTTTAAAAACTTCCCCAAACAATCTTCAGGAAATACATGCTTAAAAATTTTTCATTTCTGGTATTTATTCTCATAGGGATACTCTCTGGCTGTTTACAGCAAGCACCCGAGACCGAACAAGCCCAGGGTGGCGTTAGAGACGACTTGCTTAAAAAATATGACAAAATGGTTTCGGAAAGGCAAAAAGAAATCAACCACCTTGCCAATGAAATTAAGCACAACGACCATTCCGCGGACTTATTTTATCGGAAGGCCCTTCTTGAGATAGAAAATAACAATTTACGGGATGCTTTATCGCAATGCTGGCTTTATAAAGACTCCGCTGGTCATAAAGAAGAGAAGAAAGTCTACGGCCTTTTTTCAGTGTTGCAAGACAGGGCCAAGGGCGTGCGGGAGGATATGAAAGGTGTCATATTAACTCATCCCGATTGTTTTAAAATCGCGGACACCAGTGAATTAATCGCCTCCTATCAACAAAGGGCCATGTCTTCCTCTTATGATATCGTCCAGCAGCCTGTCAGGGACTTGAGCAGGGCCATAGAGCTGGGGACAAGGCAGAAAGAAGCTTACCTTTACAGATCCCAGCTTGATACAGAATCGGAACTGAATGACTACTCCAAAGCGTTAAGTATTACCCCTGATGCCCCAACCTACATTAAAAGAGCCATTTTGTATTATCAAAAAGATGATCGCCTGGTTTATCGCGACTGCCTGAATGCGATAAATTTAGACCCAGGGTATCCCGATAGCTATGTCTTAAAAGCCCTGGAGGAATGGAATAATTCTGCTTCTTGTTCCAATAGTGATCATAGCGTAAGAAAGGCCTGCCAACGGCAAGTGGCTCAAACAATATTAAATGATTTAAAGACAGCGTATGCGTACGATCCAAGTTTTCCTTTATTGAAAGAGGATATCGAAAGATATAGCAAGTCCTTAGAAGAGGATGACCCCGAAGTCTGGGGATTTAGTTCTGAGAATTATTAGAGAAAGAGGTTTGCAGTCTTTATAGTTTTTTAACAGAAGCTCAATTTCTTTTCACCCATATAAAGAAATTGAACTTGCAAGATGTATTTTTTGTAAAGGTATCCGTTTATGTATACGGTCCCGCAAAAAATCAAAATCTTGAAGTTCGTGGGTGAACAGGGAATTGTCACCGTTTCCGATGTAGCCCGCCATTTATTAAAGCCCGACAAATTCGCCGCCATTCGCATCACCATGCATCAGCTGGGTATTTCCCACATGAAATACCGCCACATTGAGCATGGCGTCTGGTTTATTGACAAGCCGCAATTGTATGAGCTTTTGACTTCCTATTTCCCCGGCTATCCCTTGATGGAAGTCATTCCTGTTGCCGACCATCATATCCCGCATTACCTGGAGCTTAATCGAGTCCGTATCACGTTAGAACAAACCAGTCAAATTATCCTGGATGAATGGTGGTCAGAGTATTACATCCGGGCCCTGCCGGCGTCCTTAAAAGGCGATTTTAACAGTACTAACTATCCGGATGCCATTTTCTGGCGCAAACGCGCGGATGGCAGCCGTCAGAAGTTCTTCCTTGAATACGAGCGCAGTTTAAAGAACCCCGAGCGTTACATACAGATTTTCAGGGCCTACATTAAAAGGCAAGACGTTGCCAACCGCAATGTCATCTATTTATGCCATACGCCAGCCATCAGACAAAACCTGATGAGCATAGAACAACGACTGGCGCAAACCGGCCAACTGGAAGCGGCTGGCTTGCATTTTCAATTTGTCGATTTAGAGAGTTTCTATAAATCCCATGCACAAAACAAGGAGGTCTTCGATGAAGTTAGTCAAACAGCTTTACAAAGCGCTGTGGTTTAAATGTTGTTGGCTTATCATGGTTTTTTTATGTTTTACCCATCAATTCGCCTACGCGGACTTGATAAGCAGTATGGAGGACCTGCAGATAAAGGTGAGGGTCATCTGTCAGCCTTTGGCGGTTATCTTCCTTATTATAGCCGGCTGGCAGAAGGCCATGGGCAACAGCCAGATGTTTATCCTGGCTTTGATAGGCACGGTTGTCATGTTTGCAGCGCCCCAGATTGTCAATTTCGTCAGCACTTCCTTTGGAGGATTTTGAGGATAAGCCATGCGATCTTATTCAGAAAAATGTTTAAGGAATTTACAGGACAGGATGATTGTCTTTGGCTTTGAAGGATGGGACATCTTCATTGTTTTGGGGACCGCCTTGATTCTGCAAATTTGCAAGGTCACTAACCTTGTCATATGGGTAGTTTGCGTGGCAATGAGCGGTTTCCTTATTTTCATCAAAAGGGGCAAACCAGCGCATGCGATCGAACATTATCTGGACTGGTTCCTTAAGGATAAACGCTTTAGCGCCTTTGAGCAGAGCTTTGCCCATACGATTAAAGGCCGTGAGCTCGATATCAAGCTCAATGGCCTGCAGAAGATACTGCCTTACAGTCATTTTGAAGACGGACTTCTTGTCTTTAAAGACGATTCTTTATCCGTTGCCTATGAAATCACTTGTCCCACCCTGGATAATCTCTCACCTGAAGAGCTTATTGGCTATTCAGGGAAGATTGAGACTTTCCTTAATGGTTTAAGCGACAGAGCCACCTATCAGGTCATTTTTACCCTGGACAGCGATTACAGTAAAGAAATCACCGAACATAAGACCATAAAGACCAATCATCCTTTGATTAAAGCCATGCATGCTCAGCGTATTGAACGTTTTGAAGCTTTAGGCAAAGAGAAACTCTTCCGGCGCAGGCGTTGTTATTTGCTGGTCAATTTTGCCCAGAAAATCTTGGGATCAAACCGTTTCAATTATTTTAAGAATGTGAAAAAAATAACCGAGACCCAGGTAGAGGAATCCAAAAAAGATTTCAGGCTGGTGCTGAATAATATAGAGGAAGGCATCAACGGAGTGGGATTCGCCTTTAAAGCTGTAGGTGAGGTCGAGCTTATGCAGCTCATTTACAAATACCTGAACCCCGACCGCTTAAAGCAAAGTATTGAATGTCCAAAGCCAAAAGAAAATGTCTCGTTCGTTAAACAAGTCTGTTGCAGCGACATGAACATAGATGATAAGAAAGGCGAGTACATCCATTTTGGCGGGTTTTACCACAAGTATATTTCCCTTAAAGTCCTTCCCGAAGCCACATCCCCGGCCATGCTTTCCAGGCTTGATTATTTATCTTTCCCTGAATTTGACGTGATAGTCAACTTTGAAGCCCCCGAAAAAGAATGGGGCAGACAAAAAATCGAAAGCATGCGCAAGCGCGAATACGGCAACATGCAGGGTATGTTTGGCATTGTCAATAAGGACGCCCAGACAAAAGTCGGCCAATACGAATATCTCCTTGAGGAAATCCAGCAAAGCAGTCAAAAGCTGTTTCGCGCGCAATTAACCGTCCACGTTTACGCCGAAGAATATGAGGAAGTCAAAAAGAAAACAGCGGAAGTCATCCGGTTGTTTTCTTCTCTTAACGGCACGGAAATGCACGATGAACGCTGGGGCTCTGTGAAACCTATTTTTATCAGCTGCCTGCCAGGCTGGACCAGGGAATCATCCCGCTGGATATTACTCAAATCCGCTCATCTGGCGGATTTCATGCCGTTTTTTTCTGAATTTAAAGGAAGCGGAAAAGCCGAGTGTTTATTTTATAACACCACTCACGGCCTGGCTTCCTATGATCCTTTTTGCGAAGAGCTTTCCGCCTTTAATACCGTCGTTGTGGGGGCTACCGGTTCAGGCAAAAGCTTTACCATTAACCAGCTTATTAATCAATACAGCAAGAACGATCCTGTTGAAATATTCATCGATATCGGCGGTTCCTACAAACGCCAGGTCATCTTAAAAGGCGGGGAATATATAGACCTGGGGTTAAAAGAAAAATTCACCATCAATCTTTTCGACTTATCTTCTGGCAAAAAGTTATCCGATTTTAGCGAAGAAGAACAAAATGAGATTCTCATCATCAAAACCAAAACCATCGAACAGATGATGGGCGGGGTGGCCCGCTTTAACGGCTCTGACCAGATCGTTGAAGATTATATCTTTCGTTCCATTCAAAGGCTGTATCGAACAGTTGATTACCCAATCCTTCGGGATTTAAAAGATGCTTTAAAAGCCACGGCCGAGGCCCATAAAATCCTGGCACCCTTTTATGAGCAGGTTGTTGGGCTTTTAGGGAATTGGTTTGCCGGCGGACAGTATGGCCATTACACGGATGGCAAATCGACCATTTCTCTGGATAAAAACGTTATTTGTTTTGACCTAAAAGGCCTTGAGAAGTTTGAACGCCTGCAGGCGGCCATGCTCACTATCGTCACTAATTTCGTCTGGGGCAAGATCATGAGCGAGCCGGGACGGCGCAAGTTCGTCATCTTCGATGAATGCTGGAAGCTTCTTTCCACCCCTGAATCCGCAAGGTTTATTGCGGAGTGTTACAGGACGTTTCGTAAATACGGGGCCGCGGCCATATCCGTGACCCAGTCCTTGAATGACTTTTTATCCGGCGGCCTGGAACATGCCATTTTAGGCAATTCCAATACCCGCTTTATCCTGCGACAAAACTCCACCCCGGCCGTTAAGTCAATCGTTGAGTATTTCAATTTCAACGAACAGGAACGGCGCCTTATCGAGTCTTTGCGTATTCAAAAAGGCGAGTACTCGGAAGTGTTCTTTTCGCAGTCGAAACAGTTACAGCATATCAGCGCCAAGATGGTCATCTGCCCTACCCCCATCGAATACTGGGTGGCCACAACAGACGCCATGGACTTGAATTATTACGAAAAAACAAAGATGGAAAACCCGAAAGCAGACATGTACGGGGTTTTAAAACAATGCGCCAAGAATTATCCGCGCGGGATTGGTTACCAAAAGTAAACAATCCAAAAAATGAAAGGGGAATCACATGAGTCTCAACACCGTTAACATCATGGGCAATCTCACACGCAAACCTGAAATCAAACAAACGCCTTCGGGAAAGGCCGTATGCAGTCTTTCCCTGGCCAACAATCGCACGTACCTGAAAAACGACGAAAAAGTCAATGAGGTTTCCTATTTCGATGTGGAAGCCTGGGGAACGCCCGCGGAAAACTGCTCTAAATATTTAGCCAAAGGAAGCGGCATTGTTGTGCAGGGCCGCCTGGTCCAGGACCGCTGGGAGAAAGACGGCAAAACCCACAGCCGGGTCAAGATAGTGGCAAGCGCCATTCATTTTCTGCCTAAAAAACGAACCAACCCAGCGGAACCTGAGGCGCCTGTGGAAGAGGTTTATGAAGAAGTGCCCTTGGATTAGGAAAGGAAGTTTTTATGATGGACAAATATATTTGCTCAGTCGGTTTGGTATGTTTGTTGACTGGCTGCAGCCTGCGCCAGGCCGGATACACAGCGGCAGGCGCGGCTGCGGGCGGAGGGATCGGCTATTCCATACACCATGATGCTAAAAGCGCCGTCTTGGGCGGTTTAGGCGGGGCATTGGCCGGTAATCTGGCCGGTCAATGGCAGGATAAAGCTGCAAATGCCAAGCATGATAAGAATTACCAGGAAGGCTATACCCAGGCCAAGGTGGACATGGCCAATAAAAATTGGGACCAGAACACGGGCAAAGGCATGGAACCCAGAAAGAAACTCGTCAGCATCATGGTACCCAAACGCGAGGAAAACGGCGTTATTTACGACCAAAAGGAAATCACCCTGGAGGACTACCAATGAAAAAGATATTTATCATAACTCTATTGACCATTCTCAGCTTTACTCATTCTGCCACAGCTATGGCTTTTACCGATCCAGCCGTTTTAGCGGCTATTTTACAGCAGACCGCGACCCAAACCGCCGAGCATTTGAGCCGATTGGCCCAGGCTATTCAAACGGTCCAAACTCTGCAACAACAGTTAAGCAGTACTCAAGGTATTTTGCAATTGGCCCAAAACAACGCCCAAGGAGTGGATGGATTGCAAACGATGGGGGATTTTCGCAATGTCATGCTGTCAAACAACAGTATTATCCAAAGCATTCAATCTGATATTAACGCATCCGGTGATTTATCCGGGCAGTGGAAGAATTTATTCGGCACGTTAGACCCGTGGATTCAAAACTCAAATACGGCTTTTGCCAATATCGACGCTTCCGACAAAATGAACTCTGGCAGTTATCTGGTGGGGGACAGTTATCAGCGTTTCTATGAACAAAATGCAGGTACAGTCAGTCAATTTATGGCTAACGCCCAAGAGGTTAGCGAAAAGGGCGCTTTAAAGCAGATTGCTGTTGAGACCGCCCAGCTTATCCAGATGGAAAACAATGTGATTTATCTTTTGTCCCAATTATTGAAAAACCAAAGCATTGAGGCTTCCAACCAGAATCTAAAGCGCAAGGAAGAAGCCATTCAGCTGCAGCAGGAGAACCAGGGGATACGCAGCTTTATGAGCATTGTGGATGATAAAACCTTCGGAGTTTAATTTATGGACTTAGTCCTATCCGTCGTTAAAACAGATTTAGCCAATGCCTTGAATGCAGGCCGGTATATGCTTGCGTCTTTATTCATGCTGGCGGTCTTTGTCCGTTATGCGGGCATTTTAAGCCATCATGTCTCCTGGGCGGATGTTATTGTACGGCTGGTTGTTGGCTTTGTGCTTTTACAAAACTACACCTGGATCATGGATACCACTCGAAACATCGTTGCCGGTGTGGATCAAACGATTAACCCACAGCAAGACTTTGTCAGTCAATACGCCAGCATGAGCCAGACCATGCAGACCAAAAATGAAAACACCACCAATCAAAGCATCCTTGGCCAGATAGCCAATGCCACAGTGAATTTCTTCCGGTATACCCTGCGCAATCTGGTTATTAACCTTTCTTTTATCTTTTATGCGCTTGTTTCCAAGATCATGGAAGCGGTTAGATATTCCATGGCCGCGATCTTATATAAGACGGGACCGGTCATCATTCCGCTGGTTCTATTCGAGTCAACGGGCAGGGTGGTCAAGGGCTGGTTTACCAGTTACGTATCTGTTCTTTGCTGGCCCATTCTCTGGCATATTGTCCTGTCCATTGCCGTTGCTATCGGCAGTCAGATTATGACCAATGGAGGCCTGGAACAATTCGCCGCTTTAAATTTCGCCGTTTGTTTTGTGCTTGTTTTCTCGCCGTTTATTATTAACAGCTTTGTGTCAGGTGTCGGCGCCGGTTCCTCGGCGGGTCTGGCAGGTCTTATGTCATCCAGCGCAACGACTAACTTACTAAACCAAACAGGCCTGGCGGGTTTTAAGACTGCTACGGGTTTTATTGACGATAGATTTATGAAAAATCCCACCACTTCGTCGGGCAAGTTTAAAGACACTATGTTAGGCGATAATAATTCAGGAGGATAGATGTGAGCGAACTGGCGTTTAATCGCGTGATTTTGGAGAACAATAACCGGATTTTGATGGTCTTATCCGTTATGTCATTGGTGCTTAACTTTGTTTTAGTGCTGGGAATAATCCGAATCGGTCAAAAGGCGCCTTTAGTCGTTTATGCCCAGGAGGGCCAGGTGTCCGTCTTGAAAACAAAGTCTTTGCAAGTCGATGAAGCCTTGTTAAGCGACTTTGCTAAATTTATTCTTGGTCAATATCTGTCCTTTACGGTCGATTCCTTACCAAAGCAGATTGAGGGTATAAAACCATACTTAGCCATTAAACCAGCTGAGGACATTCTTGCCTCTTTTAAAAACAATCAGGCTGCCATTGAAAAGAACAACATATCCCAGCAATTTGTCATTGATAGCATCACCATTACTAAAAAGAACAGTCCGTTTTGGGTGGAAGTCCAAGGTGTGCGAAATATCCATGCCGCAGGTAGGGATAAAAATATGCCTATGACCTACGTTGTGGAGGTTAAAAAGGTTAAATCAACAGAAAATAATCCCTACGGCTTTCTCATGACGGACATTATCGAGAAAGATAAACTCAATCAAAAAGGACAAAAACCATGAAAACAATCCTGTTAGCTCTGTTTATGTTTTTATCCGGTCCGCTTTGGGCAGAGCCAGATAATCGCTATCTGGACCCTGGCAAAGTTTGGTTTGAAAAACCCCTGGAAGAAGATGTGATGAAGGTCAACACGTCTATAGGCTACTGCACGGTGCTGGAGTTTCCAGAAAAGCCAATGCTGGTAACCATAGGGGACAACTCGCTCATCCAGGTCGAAATCCCCCAAAATTCCAAAAGTGTGGTCATAAAACCTTTGCAGCAATCAGGGGAAACCAACCTTTTTGTGTTTACGCCCAACCAAAGATTTAACTATAAAGTCATCATAGGCGGCGCTGAACAAATGGATTACGTTTTGGACGCTAAAGAATCGTTCAAAGATAAGAATCAACCGGCAAGCAGGCTATCTCTAGGTACAGTTTTAAAAATAGCCAGAGGCTATGATTTTTTTAAGCGTAACCACATCATTAATAAGAGGGAATTCATTCAAAAGAATCTCTTTTACCAGTGTTCCTATCCCAATGCCAATGTGGATGTCATTGAGGCCTTCAGCAATAAGGATCCGCATTATCTGCTTTTACATATTGTCATCCACAATTTAACTGATGAAACCATTAACTTAAGCGAACAAAACACTAATCTTTTTATCGGCGATGATAAGTTTACTCCCCAATATGTTTTGTTCGACAGCAATCAGGTAGGCCCTTTAGATAAAACCGATGGCTGGCTGGTTTTGGAAAATAGTTATGTTTCCATTGATAATAAATTTTCCATAAGTCTTGGAATAGAGGATCAAGAATATGTCTGTAGGCCGTCTGTTTCTTAAAACGGACAATACCGGCAAAAAGCAGCCAACGCTTTTGACCTGCGTTTTGATTGGACTGCTGGTATTTGGTTCATGTTTGCTTTCACAGAATAGAAAGCCGCATTCCAAGAAAGAAGTTAAAGAAAGTATTATCAAAGAAAAAGACATTATTGAGGCCGCCAATAACCCTTTAAGCAGTGAAGGTAAAGCCTTCAAACTCGACTACACCGTTTTACAACCACCCGAAATCAAACCACTACCCCTAGCCCCTAAACCAACCCCGCCGCCTTCAGCTAAACCGGCGTTATCCATAAATGCAAAAATGATCGTCTTCGATAACACCAATGCCTATCAAAGCAATTGGGTCATACCTCTGGGAAGCATGGTCAAATGCCTTCTTATCCATAATATCGTCACTAACAATTTTGAAGCGCCGGTCATAGCCCAGGTGTGGGAGGATTTTTATTTTGACGGTAAACTACTGCTTCCTTTTGGCACGCGCATTTATGGAACAGCCTCGGCCGGTAAGGAAAGAGACAGGATAACTGTGAAATTTCAAAATATAGTCTTTCAAGACGGCAGAACTATCAAGATTGATGCCATCGCCTTAAGCAAAGACGGCTCCGGAGGCTTAACAGGGATAGTGGTTGATGACAGCACCAAAAAAACGATCATCGGCATGGCCATGAATCTTTTAAGCGGCATGGCCTTAGGGTTTCAGCAGACGACGACCAATGCTTTAACCGGAATCAATCAGGTGGAAGCCAATTCCCGTAATGCTTTGCTTAATGGGGTCGCCAATACATTCCAAAAACAGGCTGATCATATTCAAAGCGACGTAGAAGGATCAAAGGGATATGCCATCGTTTTGGCAGGTAGCGATTTGGTCGTGTATTTCCAGAAAGAAGCAGATGTTCAAGGGGGATAGAACATGCGGTTTATAACATTATTACTTGCGGTCATTCTTTTAAGCGGATGTGAAACATTGCAAGACATGGATTTTAATAAGCCGTTAATTCCCATTCCTGAAAATATTGAAACCAAACCTAAAGAAGAAAAAATCTGGGTTGAAGCTAGAACCAGCCGCATATGGGTGAATCCCCATGTGGATGAAAACGGGGATTTAGTGGAAGGCCATTACAAGAACACTGTTTTAGAACCCGGGCATTGGGTGGTCAATGGAAACCAGGGACAACAAAACTAACTCGATTGTCAGTGATAATGCTATCATTGCTTTGCTTATCATGGCCGTTTTTTATTATCAATATAAAACGGTCATTCAAGAAAAACTGCAGGAACCTTTCCTGGTATCGTTATTGGCAGCGGCAGCTGTCTTGTTCTTGTTGACTTTTTATGCTATCGGTCACGAAATCGAGAAATTCCTCAATACAATCAAAATGAAACGAAGAGGGATCACGCTGGAGGATAAAAACGAGAGTATTTCCTTTCCATCCATTCCTTTTGACCTGCAACAGGAATCCGACACCTTCTACGAAAATGGCAAGAATCGTGACCGGACATTTTTAGGGTTAAACGCGGAAAAACAAAATACAGAGGTGGTCAGTGTCGCCGATATTCAGCGAAGTCAGCATTTACAGGTATTAGGCATGACCGGAACAGGCAAAACCACGGGCGTCTTTTTACCTTTGATTTATCAGGACGCTTTCAAGCACCGTCCGGTCATTATTCTGGACGCCAAAGGGGAATTGACCTTTATTAACCAGTTAAATGCCTTGCTGGCTTCTATTGGCCGAAGCCAGGACTTTTTATTGTTTTCACTTGTGCATAAAGACAAGTCCTGCACCTATAATCCGCTCTATGTGGGGGAATGCGACCCGCAAGTTGTCATTGACGCCTTTTTTAGTAATTTTAAGGACGAGAATTCTTTTTACCGGCAGACAGCGCACACCATTTTTACGAATACTTTCTATGTCCTTCATTCATTGGATAAACCTTTTACGGTCATGGATGTTTACACGTATTTAACCAATGACACCTGCCGCAAGGCAATCAATAAACAGGTGAAATCCCACGGCAAGAAGGGGCTTTTATATCTCAAACTTCTTAATACCCATATCTACCGTTTGATTGAACAGTACAAGGGCTGGCAGCACGTCATTACCGGATTTAATAATTATTTATTGGACCACAAGGAAGGTATTCTTAATGAAGCGGACAGCGACATTGTCCTGACCGATGCCATTCGCAATCGAAAAGTAGTTTACTTCCAGCTTCCCACAAACGCTTATCCTATTCAGGCCATTGGTATTGCCCGTATGGTGCAGGCTAATTTGAGGTATGTTTCTTCCTTGATTCAAACGGGGCAGATTCCCAAAGATATTTTGGTGAGCGTCATTATTGACGAATATGGGTCATTCGCGGAAGAGTCATTTGTGGAAGTCCTCAATAAGGCCCGCAGCAGCGGCATGATGGTAACAATCGCCCATCAAAGCTTAAGCGATTTAAGGGCCATATCACAAAGTTTTATGAAGCGTATCGATGAAAACACCCTCAATAAGATTTACCTTAAACAAACCGACCCGGAATTGTGCGAGCTGATTGCCAGGAGCATGGGGACATACACCAAACAGGAAAAGACCTACCGCATGACCGGAGGGCGTTTCGGCAACCAGATTTATACGGGAGAATCTTCGGATCGTATGGTTAATGAATTTTACTTTCCGCCGGACAAGATCAAGAATTTGCGTGAACAATGGCAGGGCTACTTTATCCATCGAGGGAAAAACAGCCAGGTTTGCGTGAATTTTGGCCATTTCAAGGACTTGCCGGAAATGGCTTACAATAAAAGAGCCAGAGACAACAAGAAGGAGGGGTTAAGGCTTTTTGAAACTTATTATGTGCAGCTAGATGAGGAACCTACGGAAAAATTAATATTAGAACAAAAAGTAAGTCCAACCATAAGCTACGATAATTAACGGCGAGGTGAATATATGGAAAAAAGATATTTAACAGTTGTAGAGATTTCACAATACTTGGGTTTTAAACCAAGCGCCATTCGTAAATGGATTCGCCAGGGAAGAATACCATTTAACAGATTCCAAAGAAATATCCGCTTCGATCTTAAATTGATTGACCAATGGGCCAACGAGAGGCTTGAAAAAACACACATAAATTAAAATGAGATTATTCCTTGAAATCTCCAAGCAAAACATTCGATCGACGTTGAAATTATCTGCAAATGGTCTATAATTGAGAATGTTTATCGGTGGTAGGCCCATTTGCAAGAAAGGAGGTTTTGAAAGGAGAAAGTCAAATGGGAACTACATTTAAACGCGGTAAGAAATGGGGTATTAGTGTTATTGATTCTCACGGCCGGCAAATACGAAAAATGGTTTCTTCTTATAAAGAAACCGCCGAGCGCATCCTCAAGAAAATTGAAACAGAAATAGTAGAGGGTAAATACCTCGATATTAAGAAATATGAAAAGATTTTCTTTGAGGACTTTGCATCAGAGTATATTAAAACTCATGTCAGGTTGGAATTGAAGAATCCTAGAAATCAAGAATATATGATTAATTGTTTGGCTACTCAATTCCGTGGAAAATATTTGCATCAAATCGATGCACTTATGATTCGTCAACATATGGCAAGAAGGTTGAGGGTTGTGCGTCCTGCTTCAGTTAATCGGGAGTTTCAAACTCTTAAATCCATGTTTAACCGAGCAATAGAATGGGGTATGTACTCTGGCAGTAATCCTGCCGTGGGCATTAAGAATGTTCCCCAAAATAACAGCCGTTGCCGGTGGCTTACGGAGGAAGAACAGGAACGCCTTTTGTCTTGCTGTAGTAATAACCTTACAAGAGTAATAATTCTGGTCGCGCTTAAAACAGGTATGCGTTGGGGAGAAATTGTTACGCTAAAATGGAAACAGGCGGCCTGCAGTAACTATGTGGATTTCGATAATGGTGTAATTTTTGTTCATGAGTCTTTGGCCAAGAGCCAGCGCTCTCGGCATATTCCTTTAAGTGATGCTGTTCGTATGGCATTGCAGGGACTTGAACGAATTCCAAACACTGATTATATTTTTTACAACCCGACGACTTTAAAGCCAATGGGGAGTTTAAAAAGATCATTCCACACAGCATTGAGAAGGGCCAAAATTAGCAATTTTAGGTTCCATGACTTGCGTCACACATTCGCTTCTCAGCTTGTGCGATGTGGGGTTGACCTTTATGTTGTTCAGAAATTATTGGGTCACACTTCACCAAAAATGACACAGCGTTATGCCCATTTAAGATCAGATCAATTAAAAGAAGCTATTGAAAGAATCGATATGCAATCTAAAAATAATGTGTATCATGCGGATTCCAACAATAGCACGTTTTTAGCACATTCTGATTTTGATAAGAAACAGGATATGAGCAATGTTTTATAACCTATTGAAATTAAAAAATTTGAGAGTTTTGGGTCGGTAGCTCAGTTTGGGAGAGCGCCTCGTTCGCAATGAGGAGGCCGGGGGTTCGATCCCCCCCCGATCCACCAGGAATAAAGTGTCCCCTTCAAATATATGCATAGATTCTATTGCGCCAACGCTGATTTCCTCAAAAAATATTTCACCATCACCGACTCCGACGAGATTCATCACATCAAAGATGTTTTACGGTTTAAGAAGGGTGCGGTGATTCAAATTTTTAACAGTCAAAATCAAGCAGCGGACGTTGTTATTGAATCGTTTAGCCAACAGGGTTTGAATGTCAGCGTTCTATCCGTGCGCCAAATGTCTTTCAGTAGACCCAAGATCACCTTGGCCTGCGCGCCGCCTAAAAAAGACAAATTCGAATGGATCATTGAAAAGTGCACGGAGCTTGGGGTGGATGAAATTATTCCGCTCAAAACCAAACGTGGACAGGTAGTATTTTCGACGGAAAAGATGGCCAGTAAACTGCCGCGTTTTGAAAAAGTAGCGGTCAATGCGGCCAAACAATCCAAACGCGCCGCTGTTCCAATCATTCATCCTATGACGGATTTAACCGGGGTGCTCAAAAGTTTGGATCCTCAGGGGCTTCATCTTTTTCCTTCGCTCAACGGTCATCCGCAGCATATCAAAGAAGTGGTGCGCAAAGCCTCCGGTCATCAATCCGTGACGGTTTTTATCGGGCCGGAAGGGGATTTTACTATCGACGAGGTGCATAGGGCATTGGATGCCGGCTGTGTGCCGGTGTCTTTGGGCAACACGGTGTTGAAGGTGGAAACCGCGGCAATCGCGGCGGTGAGTTTCGTGCGTTTGATGCTAGGGGATTGACAATACGTACGTAATATGGTACGCTTTGGGTAAGGAGGTTTGACGATGACTACATTAACAGCCAGCAAGGCCCGTAACCAACTGTATCGCCTTTTGGATCAAGCCGCGCAGAACCATGAGCCCATTCAGATTACGGGCAAGCGTCATAATGCTGTGCTTGTTTCGCAGGAGGATTGGCGTTCTATAGAAGAAACTATGTATTTAATGAGTAAACCTAAATTACGAAGATCTATTATTAAGGGAATGAAAACGCCAATTAGAAAATGCGTTAAGAAGTTAGATTGGTAGGCTATGTCTTGGCAGATTGTGTTTACCAAAGAAGCGTACAAAGATGCTCAAAAGATTTCCAGAGCGGGATTAAAAAATAAAACAGAAGATTTGATCAATATCCTTAAGGCTAACCCCTATCAAAATCCCCCTCCTTATGAAAAATTAAGAAGAGATTTTCAAGGATCTTATTCACGCAGGATTAATATTCAGCACAGGCTTATTTATCAAGTATTCATTCCAATTAAAACGGTAAAGATTATAAGGATGTGGACGCATTACGAATAATTCTAAAATTATTTCCAAACCCCTTTGGAATTGACAATACAATCCCCGACAAGGTATAATCCCACGTTCATTTAATTTAAATATTGGAGGTATTATGGCTCAAGACAAAGCAGTGATTGAGAAAATTTCTTCCGAGAAAGAAAATCGTTTAAAAGCTCTGGAGCTGGCGCTGGCTCAAATTGAAAAGCAGTTTGGCAAGGGCTCGATTATGCGCTTGGACAGCAAGATGGTCGTGGATATTCCGGTTATTCCTACCGGTTCTTTGAGTTTGGATGTGGCGCTGGGAGTCTGGGGCGTTCCCCGAGGCCGTGTGGTAGAAATTTACGGCCCTGAATCCTCGGGTAAAACGACGCTTACGTTAAGTATTATCAAACAAATGCAGCTAGCCGGAGGCGTGGCGGCTTTTATCGACGCTGAGCATGCCTTTGACAGCAGTTATGCCGGGAAGCTGGGTGTTAAGCTGGATGATCTTCTAGTGTCCCAGCCGGATACCGGTGAGCAGGCTTTGGAAATCGTCGAAACCCTGGTGCGTTCCAATGCCGTGGATTTGGTGGTCATCGATTCGGTGGCGGCCTTAACGCCCCGCGCGGAAATCGAAGGGGAAATGGGCGACGCGCACATGGGCTTGCAGGCGCGTTTGATGAGCCAGGCGCTGCGTAAATTAACCGCGGCTATTAATAAATCCAAAACCTGTGTCGTCTTTATCAATCAAATCCGCATGAAAATCGGCGTGATGTTCGGTAATCCGGAGACGACCACCGGCGGACGGGCTTTAAAATTTTACGCGTCGGTACGTATTGATCTTAGGAAAATAGAATCCATTAAAGTCGGCGAAGAGATTATCGGCAACCGCGTTAAGGCCAAGGTGGTTAAAAATAAAGTGGCTCCGCCGTTTAAAGAGTCCGAATTTGAGATTTATTTCGATGAGGGGATTTCCAAAGCCAGTGACATTCTGGATTTGGGTATTGCGCAGGACGTGATTCAGAAAAGCGGGGCGTGGCTGTCTTTTGAAAATGAAAAAATCGGCCAGGGCCGCGAAAGCGCGCGCAAGTTTTTGAAGGATAATCCCAAAGTCATGGCCAAAATTGAGAAACTCATCGTCGAAAAGCTCAAAAACCAAAAAGTTTAAGATGCTCGTCTCATGCCGTCCATGGGCGTTAAGATTTCTGAAGATTCGCCCTCGAAGTGTGGCGGAACTTAAAGAAAAACTTGAGAAAAAAGGTTTTGAAGCAAAGGACATTGACCAGACCATCGGATGGCTTCAAAGCACTAAATTACTCGACGACCGGGCTTTTACGAAAAGCTGGATTCAGTATCGTTTAGCCCGGCCGTTTGGTTTTAGAAGGATTGTTCTGGAGTTGAAGGATCAAGGCATTGATCCGGCCATCATCGAGGAAGAAATCGACGCGGTCAAGGTTCAGGACGACCAACATCAAACAGCCTTGGAGTTAGCCAAACGTCGATGGCAAAGACTGACAGGCATTGAGCCGCAAAAGAAAAAGAAACGCATTTTTGATTTTTTATCCCGACGGGGTTTTGGTCCGGATGTTATTTTTAAGGTGCTTAAGCAATTATGACGACTAATGAAATACGAGAGCGATTTTTAAATTTTTTTCAATCGAAAGGACACAAGATTATCACCGGCGACTCGCTGGTCCCTAAGGATGATGCGACCGTGCTTTTTACCACCGCCGGCATGCAGCAGTTTAAGCCGCAGTTTTTAGGCCGTATCGACGGCCCTACGCGCGCGGCCACCTGTCAAAAATGTTTACGCACGGATGATCTCGATCAAGTGGGTCACAGCGATGTCCATCACACTTTTTTTGAGATGCTGGGCAATTTCTCCTTTGGCGATTATTTTAAGAAGGATGCTATCCATTGGGCGTGGGAGTTTTTGACCAAGGAATTGGGGATACCGATGCAGAAACTGTGGGTTTCCGTCTATAAGGATGATGAGGAAGCCCACCACATTTGGTTTAATGAAATCAAAGTTGCGGCCAACAAAATTATTAAACTTGGCGATCAGAGCAATTTTTGGCCGTCCAATGCCAGGCTCAATGGCCCTAATGGCCCTTGCGGGCCCTGCTCAGAGATTTTTTTCGATTATGGCGTCAATCCTCATTGCCCCAAAGGCAAAGATTGCGACCCCCTATGTTCTTGCGGCCGCTTCTCGGAAGTATGGAATTTAGTTTTTACCCAATTTAACCGCAAGGACGGAGGTGTTCTAGAACCTTTGCCAGCGAAGAATATTGATACCGGCATGGGGCTGGAGCGTTTGGCGGCACTGGTGCAAGGCAAAAAGAGCAATTATGAGACGGATGTTTTTGAGCCGATTTTAAAAGAGGTTCAATCAAAAATCAAAGGAATTTCTCAACAGGATACAAAGATTATTGCGGATCATATGAGGGCTGTTGTATTTGGTATTAGCGACGGGGTTATGCCTTCCAATGAAGGCCGCGGCTATGTGATACGTAAACTCATCGTGGATATCACGGATTTAGCCATACGTGCCGGGATTAATAAGCCGGTGATCCATACTTTGGTGGATGCGGTCATTCAAGTGATGGGCCAGCCGTATCCGGAAATTGTTAGAAAATCGTCGGAAATCACTGCTATCATCAAGCGTATTGAAGAGGGTTTTATCAAGGGGCGTCGGCAAAGGGTTTTGGAATTGCAAGAATGTTTAGCTCAGGTGAAAACGAAAGCAACGGATTTAGGCCAATTATTTTTTTTGTACCGTGACACCCACGGGCTGACTTTGTCGACGATTGAGGCCGTGGCGCTGAAGGCAGGCATTTCGGATAGCCAGTTGGCCCAGGCCCTCAAAGTGTTCAAAGCGAAGATGCAGGAACAAAAAGAGCGTTCCCGTGCCGGCAGTAAAATGATGGGCGATGTATTTGCCGACCAGAATGTTGCTCTCAATGTGCCCAAGACGGAATTTTTAGGCTATAGCCAGCTCAAGGCTGATGCGACGGTGGTAAAAATTTTTAACGAAGCTGGTGAAATAAACCAGGCCACCGAAGGTCAGGCCGTTAAAATTATTTTAAACCGTACGCCCTTTTATGCTGAGGCTGGTGGTCAGGTGGGTGATACCGGTTATTTAACCACCGCTCAGGCAAAAGTGCGCGTGACGGATACGCAAAAGACCAATGATATTTATATCCACTTTGGTACCATCGAGCAAGGTGTCATTCAAGCCAAGGGTAAGGTCCAGGCGGCCATTGATCAAGAACGCCGTCTGGCGATTATGCGCAATCACACCGCCACGCATTTATTGCAAGCAGCTTTGCGTGAGGTTTTAGGCAGTCATATTAAACAACAGGGGTCTCTGGTGGCCCAGGATCGTTTGCGTTTTGACTTTACGCATCCGCAAGGCATCAAACCGCAGGAGATTGAAAAAATTGAGTCTAAGATTAACGGGTTTATTCTTAATGACGATATGGTCACTAAAGAAGTTTTACCTTTGGAAGAAGCTAAGAAGAAAGGGGCTTTGGCGTTCTTCGCCGAGAAATACGGCGATACCGTGCGGGTTGTTTCTATCGGTAATTATTCCAAAGAATTTTGCGGCGGTACTCACTTAGATTCTACCAGTCAGGCAGGTCCTTTTAAAATTGTTAGTGAAGGATCGGTGGCTCAGGGGATTCGTCGTATGGAAGCCGTGACCGGTAAGGCCGCGGTTGAAGCTTTCTTGAAAAAGAAACAACAAGAAGAGTCGGCCAAACAACAAAGCCAGCGCATGAAGCAGCTGGAGAGACAAAAGCAAAATTCCCATTTTGAGCTGATCAAATCCTCGGTGGATGAGCTCATCCGCGGGGCCGAAAATGTCAAAGGGATAAGCGTTATTACCCGTTGTTTGGAAGGGGCGGATATTGCTTTATTACGTAAATTATCTGATCTTTTAAAAAAAAAGTTACCGTCGGGAGTTTTTATCCTAGGTGCTAAAAGTAAGCAGGACGCTTCCTTGATTGTGTCTGTTACGGATGACCTGGTAACTAAGGGGATTAAGGCTAATGAGTTGGTAGACCAAATCGCCTTGTTGATTGACGGTAGCGGCGGCGGGCGTGCGAATATGGCCCAGGCAGGCGGGAAGGGTGTGGATAAGCTGGACACTGCTTTAGCCAAGGCGAAAAAAATTATTGAGGCGTCATTACCAGGAGTATAACGACGAAGATTATGAAACTGATTAAACAAACCGGCCAGAATATTGAGAAGCTATGCAATCGTCACCTGTCTTTTCGTAAGAAACGCATTGAAGAAAAGGTTCGCGGCATTATCGATGATGTACGGACTAACGGGGATGACGCGCTCATGAAATACACCAGGCGTTTTGATGGTGTCGAATTGACGCCGCGTCAGCTTCAGGTGGCGGAAAGCGAAATTTCCAGCGCGTTTCAAAACATTACCCCGGATTTCGTGGAGCATTTAAAAACGATTATCAATAATGTTTCTAATTATTACAAGAAACAGCTCAAAAAGCCCTGCAAAGTCAAAGGACGTGACGGTGTTCTTTTAAAAGAGGAAATCAGGCCTTTGGAATCGGTGGGGATTTATATTCCGGCAGGGACCGCGCCTCTGGTTTCCTCGGTGTATATGACCGCGGTGCCGGCGATTATCGCCGGTGTCAAACGCGTGGTGATCGTTACTCCGCCTAACAAAGAGGCCCAAGTCAATCCTTATATTTTGGCGGTGGCTAATCTTTTGAAGGTCAGCGAGATTTACAAATTAGGCGGGGCGCAGGCCGTGGCCGCCCTGGCGCTGGGAACAAAAACAATTCCCAAAGTCGATAAAATCGTCGGCCCTGGTAATATGTATGTAACGGAAGCCAAACGCCAATTATTCGGTTACGTGGATATTGATATGTTAGCCGGTCCGACGGAGTTGCTGGTGATCGCCACCCGCTACAGCAATGTGGATTACGTGGTTGCCGACCTGGAAGCACAAATGGAACACGTGGGTGGTTTGTCGATTTTAGTCAGCACTTCCAAACAATTGATTCAACAAGTACGCGAGAGGGTGGCCAACGGTTATTGCATCTATTGCAAGAATATGGATGAGGCTGTTGAAATTGCCAATCAGATCGCTCCCGAACATTTGCAGATTGTCACCAATAATGCGGTGAGCATCGCCAGGAAAATTAAAAACGCGGGCGCGATTTTTTTAGGCCCCTATAGCCCGACGGCTTTGGGTGATTATGCGGCCGGTCCCAGCCATGTTTTGCCAACGATGGGCACAGCCAGATTTTTTTCCGGGCTTTGTCTGTCGGATTTTACCAAGACCAGCCACGTGATCGCGTATTCGAAAAAGGCTTTGGAACGGGTGCGCGGACCCGTAGAGAAGGTGGCACATTTGGAAGGTTTAACTAAACATGCGGATTCTGTTAATGTGAGGTTTAAAACATGATACAACGCAAAGCAAAAATTGAACGTAAGTCTAAAGAGACTCAAATCAAAGTTTCTCTGAATGTCGACGGCAAAGGCCGGGCAAAGATCAAAACACCTATCGGTTTTTTGGATCACATGCTCGAGCTGTTTGCTTTTCATGGGCTTTTTGATTTGGATTTGTCTGTAGCCGGGGACACTCATATCGACATTCATCACACCAATGAAGACATCGGTATTGTTTTAGGCAAAGCTTTTAAGAAAGCACTCGGCGAGAGTAAAGCTGGGATTAAGCGTTTTGGCTATGCCTTTGCGCCGATGGAGGCCACTGTTGGTCGTTGTGTGATCGATATTTCCGGTCGTGGATTTTTTAAGTTTAATGGTGTAGCTGGTATGCCTGATGAACGGGGAACCGATGGTTATGGGTTTTCCCATCTTGAGCATTTTATGGAAAGCTTTGCCCACAATTTGGGGGCAACGTTAATCTTAAACTTGCAAAATCCGAGTAATGATTTACATACGAACTTAGAGACGATGTTTAAGTCTCTAGGGCTGGCTTTAGATCAGGCTACTACCGTTGATCCTCGTCGGGTAGGTCAAGTACCTTCCACCAAAGGGATTATCGATTGAGCGGGTGGCCGAAGGAGGGGCATCCCCGTTTTTCGTAACGTTAGTGAGAAAAATGGGGATACCTGAGGACAGGACCCGCTCAATCTGTTAGAGCAAATATGATTGCAATCATTGATTACGGCATGGGGAACTTACGCAGCGTGCAAAAAGCGCTGGAGAAAGTCGGCGCCCGGGCGCAAATCACCCATAACACTGAGGATATTTCAAAAGCACAAAAAGTAGTTTTGCCCGGTGTCGGAGCTATGGCACCCGCCATGCAGAAATTGAAAGAGTTGGGGCTGGTGGATGTTGTGCGCCGGGTGATCAAAGAAGGTAAACCGTTCTTAGGGATTTGTTTAGGTTTGCAATTGCTGTTTGAGAAAAGCTCGGAAGGCGGCTATGTGGAAGGTTTAAGCATCATTCCCGGCACCGTTGAGCGTTTTACTTCTCTTAAAGTTCCTCATATGGGCTGGAACCAAATTAATATTCAAAGCGCAGGGCAGGCGATGTTTAAAGGCATTAACAGCGGCGAGAATGTGTATTTTTGTCATTCCTATTTTGTACAACCGAAAGATAAAGCTATTGCCGCCAGCATCACCACTTATGGCATTGATTGTGTATCGTCGGTGGTAAAGGGTAATATCTGGGGCGTACAGTTTCACCCGGAAAAAAGTCAAACCGTCGGTCTTCAAATCTTAAAAAATTTTGTAGCCTTATGATTTTAATACCAGCTATTGACATCAAAGACGGCAGAGTGGTGCGTTTGTTTCAAGGCAAATTTGCCGAGGTAACCGAATACGACCAGGATCCGGTGGCCGTGGCTAAGAAATGGGAATCATTGGGAGCCCAATGGCTTCATGTGGTGGATTTAGATGGGGCCAAAACAGGGGCCATGCAAAACCAGGATGTCATTGCCGCCATAGCTAAGACTGTTGATATCCCTATTGAAGTCGGCGGCGGTATCCGCGATGAACAGACGGTGGAATATCTTTTTTCAAAGGCCAAAGTGGCGCGGGTGATTCTGGCAACCAGGGCGATTAAAGATCGTGATTTTTTAAAGAAGATACTGGCTGCTTACGGCCATAAGATTGGCGTGAGCTTCGACTGTTCCAATGGTCTGGTGGCCGAGCGCGGTTGGGTGTCGATGACGAATATTAAAGCCGTGGATTTAGCTAAAGAATTGGAGTATTTAGGGCTTCAATGGATGGTTTACACCGACATCGCCCGCGATGGCACGTTGGCAGGACCGAATTTTGAGCAATTGCAACTGATGGCTCAAACCGTCGATAAAATTAATCTCATTGCGTCCGGCGGCATTGGAACTCTGGATGATGTCAAGAAACTAGCTTCGATGAAGACTATTGCAGCGGCCATTACCGGTAAAGCGATTTATGAAGGAACATTGGACTTTCAGCAAGCGCTAAAGGTATGTTAAACAGACGTATTATTCCATGTTTGGATGTCAAAGACGGGCGGGTGGTCAAGGGTGTTAATTTTGTCCAGCTTAAGGATGCCGGCGATCCTGTGGACTGCGCCAAAGCTTACGATGCTGTTGGTGCGGATGAATTGGTTTTTTTGGATATTACGGCTAGTTTTGAGAAGCGTAAAATTTTTATGGAGGTGGTACAAAAAACAGCTGAACAGGTTTTTATGCCGCTGACGGTCGGAGGCGGGATTAACAATGTCAGCGATATCCGCGCTTTGTTAAATGCTGGAGCGGATAAGGTGTCTATCAATACCGCAGCGGTGAATGAGCCCGGACTTGTGCGTCGGGCAGCGAATATGTTTGGTTGCCAGTGTATTGTGGTGGCTATCGATGCCAAACGTGTTGGCGACACTTATGAAGTTTTTACGCACGGGGGGCGCACTCCGGCGAAAAAAAATGCTATACGGTGGGCTCGTGAAGCAGAATCGTCGGGTGCCGGGGAAATCCTTTTGACTAGCATGGATGCCGACGGTACTAAAAACGGCTATGATATCGCTTTAACCAAAGCCGTGGCCGAGGCGGTGAATATTCCGGTGATTGCCTCCGGCGGTGCGGGAAGCCTGGAGCATTTTTATGAGGTTTTCACTCAAACCGGTGTGGATGCGGCGCTAGCGGCATCGGTTTTTCATTACGGTGAAATTTCGATTCCAGAAGTGAAAAAATATCTTAAAGAAAGACGGGTGAATGTGCGATGAGTAAAATAATACCTGAAACCATACAAATTACGACGAGAAATTTAAATAAATTAAAATTCAACGCACAGGATCTGATTCCAGCCGTCATTCAGGATTATCAAGATAAAACAGTGTTGATGATGGCGTACATGAATTTGGAATCCATCAAGCGCACGCTGAAATTAGGCAAGACCTGTTTTTGGTCGCGTTCACGCGGCCAATATTGGGTGAAAGGGGAAACGTCCGGCCATTTTCAATTTGTCAAAGGCATCTGGTATGACTGCGATGGCGACTGCCTGTTGATTAAGGTGCGTCAAATCGGAGCAGCCTGCCATATGAATAAGAGAAGTTGTTTTTATAGAAAGATTAAATAAATATGAACTGTTTGTCTCGAGAAGATTTTTTAAAACTGTCCCAAAAGGGGAATTTAATTCCCGTTTACAAAGAGATTTTGGGCGATTGTCTGACACCGGCCTCGGCCTATCTGCATTTGGCTAAAAAAGCTAAATATTCCTTTCTTTTGGAATCTATCGAGGGCCAGGAGAAGTTTGCACGGTTTTCTTTTATTGCCCGCAATCCTTCTTTGATCGTCCGCAGCAAGGGCCGCACTGCCGAGATTATTCGTATAGTCAAGGGTAAAGTTGAGGCAGAGAAAAGACCAATTCAATCCTCACCGCTGGACATCGTACGGGAATTGATGAAAGCTTATCAAGCGGTTGATGTAGCGCCATTGCCCCGATTCTACGGCGGTATGGTAGGTTTTTTAAGTTATGACTGTGTGCGTTTTTTTGAACGCCTACCGCAAAACACACAGGATGATTTGAATTTGCCTGATATGGTTCTGGCTCTAGCACAGGACCTAGTTGTTTTTGACCATCGCCACCATACCATTAAGGTGGTTTCCTGTGCGCATTTGGTAGCAGAAGATTCACAGGCCGTTAAAATTCAAAAATACAATGAAGCGATCAAAAAGATTGATGGGTTAATTCAAGAACTGCGCCAGCCGGTGGCTGTCAAAAGCCTTGAGCTTTCGGGTAAGAAAAAGATCAAAGTGACATCCAACTGTACGCAAAAACAGTATGAAGACATGGTCGCAACCGCCAAGAAATATATCCACGACGGAGATATTATTCAGGTGGTCTTGTCCCAGCGTTTTGAAGCCAAGATTTCAGTTGATCCTTTCACGATTTATCGGGCCTTGCGCGCACTGAATCCGTCGCCTTATATGTTTTATTTGAATTTTGATGGTTTGTATTTGGTAGGAGCTTCCCCGGAGCTTTTGGTGCGCTGTGAAAATGGTTTGGTCGAAATTCGTCCGATTGCCGGTACGCGTCCTCGAGGAAAAACTCAAGCCGAAGACGAAGCTTTGGAAAAAGACCTGTTGGCGGATCCCAAAGAAAAGGCCGAGCATGTGATGCTGGTGGATTTGGGCCGCAATGATTTAGGCCGCATTTGTCAACAGGGGACGGTTAAACTTTCTGAGTTTATGGCCATTGAACGCTATTCGCACGTGATGCATATTGTCAGCAATGTGCAGGGTCAACTGCGGCAAGATAAAGATGCTTTGGATGTGCTGGAAGCGGCATTTCCGGCGGGGACAGTGGCGGGAGCGCCTAAAATCCGCGCCATGGAAATCATTGAAGATTTAGAAATCAAAAGACGAGGGCCCTACGCGGGGGCGGTGGGATACTTTAGCTTTTCAAAAAATCTTGATACTTGTATAACTATACGTACAATAGTCGTGCATCGCGGCAAGGCTTATGTGCAGGCGGGAGCCGGGATCGTGGCTGATTCTGTTGGTTCAAAAGAGTATCAGGAAACCGTCAGTAAAGCCCGCGCGCAGATTCGGGCTATTGAATTGGCACATTAAAAAATTAGCATTCCCCTCCCTTGGTGGGAGGGGCTAGGGGAGGGGGAAATAGCTGGAATTGTCCCCCACCCTAACCCTCCCCACAAGGGGGAGGGAAACAAAAAGAGAGGACGATTAATGGAAGTTCGCATCAGATTACAAAAAGCAGGTAAAGTGGCTAACAAAGCTTATAACTACCGTATCGTGGTTTTGCCGCGCCAAGAGGGCCGTGACGGCAGAACGCTGGATATTTTAGGTTATTATGATCCGACCAAAAAACCAGCCATGTATTCGCTGGAGAAAGAAAAGATCAACGCCTGGGTGGCTAAAGGCGCGCAGTTAAGCGACACCGTGCGTAGTTTGCTCAAGAAGGCTAAATAGCGAGGTTATTATGCCCCAAGATAATGGTATTTTTGTCGTCTATGCAGTGATCATAGGCATTTTTTATTTTTTGGTATTTCGTCCCCAGCGCCAGCGTCAAAAAGAACTTAAGACCATGCTGGGGAACTTGAAGAAGAATGATGAAGTGGTGACCTCATCTGGTATTCACGGTGTCGTTGTCATCGTCAAAGATAAAACTGTGGTGGTACGGGTGGATGATAATTGCCGCATCGAGTTTGATAAAGACGCTGTCACCACGGTCCAATCTAATAGCGTCAAAGTTGAAGTGGTAAAGTAGGGGCGAGGTAACCCCGTCCGTACAGGAATAGAAAGGCATAGCATGAGCGCAGATTTACGCAAAAGGTTTTTGATTATCTTCGTTGTGATCGCAGGTTCTCTGGCTTCTCTTTTTCCCATCAATAAACGCATCAACCTAGGGCTTGACCTTAAAGGCGGTATGCATTTGATTTTAAGGGTGGAAAATGAAAGTTTGCCCACGGATGCGGCTAAAAACGATGCCGTGCTTCGTTCCATGGAAGTTTTGCGCAACCGCATTGACGGTTTAGGCGTAGGTGAGACCCTTATTCAACGTCAGGGCAATAATCAAATTTTGGTGCAATTGCCCGGTGTGACGGACCGCAGTAAAGCCATTGATATGATCGGCCGGGTAGCGCATTTAGAATTTCATGTGGTGGATTCTGATCCGATCCGTCTTAAAGAAGCTTTGGCCGGCAATGTGCCCGATGGCTATGAGCTTAAAAAAGCCAAAAGAGACGGTAACGAGTCGATTTTAATTTTTAAAGAAACGGCCTTAGGCGGGGATACGATCAAAGATGCCCACGTGGATTTTGATCGCACCGGCATGCAGCCAAAGATTTCTTTATCGTTTAACGATGAAGGGAGCAAAAATTTTGGGGATTTAACCACCGCTCACGTCAATGACCGTTTGGCCATCGTGCTCGATGGTGAAGTGCTCTCCGCCCCCAATATCCACGAGCCGATTTTAACCGGTACCGCGGAAATCACCGGACAGTTTAAATTTGAAGAAGCCAGTCTCCTGGCGTTGGCTTTGCGCACGGGTTCTTTGCCGGTGCCTATGAAAATCGAGGAGGAACGCACCATCGGCCCCTTATTAGGGAAGGATTCCATTGATGCCGGCTTTAAAGCCACTATGTTAGGCGGTCTATTGGTCGTGGCTTTTATGACAATTTATTACTTTATTGGTGGTTTCATCGCTTCTTTGGCGTTGGCCATTAACCTTTTGATGATTTTAGGCAGCATGGGGCTTATCAATATTCTTCTGCCTGATTCTCAGGTGACGTTAACCCTGCCGGGTATTGCAGGTATCATTTTAACTTTAGGTATGGCGGTGGATGCCAACGTTTTGATTAATGAGCGTATCCGTGAGGAGCTCAACAATGGACGGCCTTTGACGGCGGCGATTAATACCGGCTACCAACGGGCGCTGGCAGCCATCATTGATTCTCACGTGACCTCGCTCATTGCCGGGTTTATGCTGTTTCAATTCGGTTCCGGCCCGATCAAAGGTTTTGCGGTGACGCTCTCGTGCGGCCTTATAGCCAGCCTGCTGACTTCAATTTTTATCACCCGGACACTGTTTAACTTTTTAACCGAGACCCGCGTGATTAAATCCTTGCCGATGATGCATATTTTTACAAGACCAAATTTTAATTTTCTTAA
Source organism: Candidatus Omnitrophota bacterium (assembly GCA_016201795.1). Lineage (GTDB taxonomy): Bacteria > Omnitrophota > Gorgyraeia > Zapsychrales > Fredricksoniimonadaceae > JACQCF01. Next base: position 75,481 of record JACQCF010000004.1, read on the forward strand.
TAAGAAATATATTTGTTTTGCTTTGTCGGCGTCTTTATTGATTTGGGGGATGGTCACTTTGGTTGCCAAGAAAGATGCGGCTTACGGCATTGATTTTGCCGGTGGTCAAATTCAAGAATTTAAATTCGACAAATCGGTATCTTCTGAAAATCTGCGTACAATTTTCAAAGAAGAAAAAATGGAACATGCGGTTATTCAGGACTTTGCCAATGCGCCGAGCAATATCATCATCCGCACACCGGAAGATACCCATGATAAAGTTGTGGAAATATTTAAACGTGAGATGCCAGATAACCATTTCCAGGTATTGCGCATTGAAAAGGTCGGCCCTGTCGTTGGTAAAGCGTTGCGTACCAAAGCTATTTATGCCATTGGGCTGGCTCTTTTGGGTATGCTTATTTACGTGGGACTGCGCTTTAAGCATTATGATTTTGCCGCGGCGGCGGTGATTGCCATTTTCCATGACGTTTTAATCACCTTAGGCTTAATTGTCATTTTTGGCCGTCAGGTGGATTTGCTGGTCGTCACTGCTTTGATGACGGTGGCGGGTTATTCGATTAATGACAGCATCATCATCTATGACCGCGTGCGCGAAAACGTCCCCAAGACACGCAATAAATCATTGGCAGAAATTATTAACGACAGTATCAATCAAACCCTGGGGCGGACTATTTTGACGACGTTTGTCACCCTGCTGTCGGTGTTTGCTTTGTATTTTGTTGGCGGCGAGGTGCTCAATAGCTTTGCGCTGGTACTCATTATCGGGTTTATCTTCGGAACTTATTCCACGGTTTACATTGTCTCACCGCTGTTTTTGGCATGGCATGGCAAAAAGAAATGGTAAATGTTTAAATCTTTAGAGCTTCTCGTCGGCCAGAACATTCATTTCGATGATGTCATCAAAATTCTAGTCGCCTTTGGTTTTTTCAGGGCGACTAAAGTTTTTAAAGAGGGTGAATTTGCCCTGCGCGGCGGCATTCTCGACATTTATCCGGCCAATTTCGAGGTTCCCTTACGTATTGATACCGAAGATGACGTGATTCACTCCATTACCGGGTTCGATTTATCCAGCGGGAAGATGATTGAAGAGCATCAGATCGTGATCATCCTGCCGTTTAAAACATCTTTCCAGGCGGTTTTTTCGTCGGAAATTCCTCTTAATAATTTCGTAGACATCGAAGCAGGTGATTTGGTCGTGCATAACAATCACGGCATCGGCCGATTTTTGGGCATCCGTGAATTTGAACTCAATTGGCAAAAAAAAGAACATTTGATCATTGAGTATAAAGACGGGGACAGGCTTTTTGTGCCCAAACACGACCTTCATCTGGTGCAAAAATATGTTACTTTTACTAAAAAGACCACCAGGCTTAATAAATTGGGCAGTAAAGAATGGGCAGCGACCCGTCGGGCCATTGAGAAAAAACTAAAACAGATGGCCGCTGAGCTTTTACGCATTCAGGCTTTGCGCACCCAGTTGGCCGGCTACGCCTTTTCCAAAGATACCGACTGGCAGAGGGAATTTGAAGCCAGGTTTCCTTATCAGGAGACTCCGGATCAAATGAAAGCAACTATGGAAGTCAAAAAAGACATGGAGGAAGCCGGGCCCATGGACCGGCTGATTTGTGGGGATGTCGGTTACGGTAAAACCGAGGTAGCCATGCGTGCGGCGTTTAAAGCAGTCATGGATCATAAGCAGGCGGCGATTTTAGTGCCGACGACGATTTTAGCGGAGCAGCATTATTACAATTTCACCAAACGCTTGGAAGGTTTTCCGGTGAAAGTGGCCATGCTTTCGCGTTTTCGTACCAAGTCCGAGCAGACAGCGATTATCCGGGAGCTTCAAGAGGGCAAGGTGGATATCATTATCGGCACGCATCGGCTTTTGTCCAAAGACATTGCCTTTAAAGATTTAGGGCTGGTCATTATCGACGAGGAACAGCGTTTTGGCGTTAAATCTAAAGAAAAACTTAAAACATTTCGGCTTTTGGCGGATGTGCTGACTCTTTCGGCTACTCCCATTCCACGTACTTTATACATGGCGCTTGCCGGGGCACGGGATATGTCGGTGATTGCAACCCCGCCGACGAATCGTTTATCCGTAAAGACCCAAATCATTCCTTTTGATGAAGAGATTATTGAAGAAGCTATTGGGCGGGAATTGGCCCGTCATGGCCAGGTTTTTTTCTTGCACAACCGCGTGGATAATATTGAAATAATCGCTCAAAGCATAAAGTATATGGTCCCGCAGGCCAGGGTCGAGATTGCTCATGGGCAAATGAGTGGTCGTCTTTTGGAAGAAATTATGTTAAAATTTCTGCAACAAAAAATCGACGTTCTGGTTTGTACGACGATCGTCGAATCCGGCATTGATGTCCCTTCAGCGAATACTTTGATTGTTAATCGGGCGGATCAATTCGGGCTTTCGGAGCTTCATCAATTAAGAGGCCGCGTGGGCCGGCTGGATGTACAGGCCTGGGCCTATTTGATCGTACCGTCAAACCAAGCATTATCCGAAGTGTCCAAACAAAGACTGAAGGCCATTGAAAAATACAGCGATTTAGGTGCCGGTTTTCATATCGCCTTTGAAGATTTGCAGATTCGCGGCGCCGGCAATTTACTGGGCGCCCAGCAGCATGGGTTTATATCCTCGATTGGTTTTGATTTGTATTGCCGAATGCTCAAGGAATCTATCGAACATCTCAAAAAAGAATTGGAGATCAAAGACCATGAACACACATTGGTTTAGAGTTTTTAGTTGTATTGTCTTGGCTTTGATGATCCCTTCGCTGGCGGCGGCCAAGCCCCTTCATGACGCTATTATCGCCATTGTCAACGATGATGTGATTACCCTTAAAGATCTCAAAGATTACATGAGCGGTGTTTACCGCCAGTTGAAAGTAGAGAATAAAGACCCTAAGGAAATTCAGGAAACCATGGCCTCTTATGAAGAAAAGGGGGTTGATCAGCTGGTGGAAGATAAATTGATTTTAGCCGCGGCGGATGAGAAGGGTTTGGAAATCCGACCGGAGGCTATTGAAAAACAGCTTAAAGATATCAAAGACCGTTATCCTTCGGAGGATCAATTTTTGGAGGCCCTTAATACTCAGGGTATGACGGTGACGGATTTAAAAAATAAGCTCATCCGTCAGATGAAAGCCAAATATATGGTGGATATCGAAGTCAAAAATAAAATTTTTGTTAACCCTCAGGACGTAACTCGTTATTACAATGATCATAGCCATGAATTTGAACACAAAACTAAATACAATCTTGATTCGATTTATATTTCTTTCGACCAGGATAAAGATCAGGCTATCAAGCGTATTGGTGAAGCCCGTCAGAAGTTAGCTGCTGGCGAAGATTTTCAGAAGATGGCCCAAGAATATTCCGAGGCGCCTTCGGTAGGAACACTCGAAGAAGGACAAATGGTCCCAGCCGTCGAAAAAGAAGTATTCGGTCTTAAAATAGGAGATATTTCACAGCCGGTGGCGGTCGAAGGCGGGGTGTATGTATTTAAGGTGACCGGTATTTTGGCAGGAGGGGTGCAATCGCTTCAGGAGGCCAGAGACAGCGTTTACAATAAACTTTACAATCAACAATTTCAGGAAAAATTTAAGGCCTGGATTGATAAGTTACACGAAAAAGCTTATGTCGAAATCCGCAGTTAGGAGCATTAAGTGCGTTGCCATTACCATGGGTGATCCCCGCGGGATCGCTCCAGAGGTTATTGTGAAAGCTCTGGGCAAAAAAGAGGTGTCGCGTTTGGGGAATTTTGTTGTCGTCGGTGATCGCGCCTTGCTGGCCAAAACCAAAGCCAAGGTGATGGATGTGGCTTATCGTACGCCTGGTGAAGGTTCCTTGAAATTTTTAGAAAAAGGGGTGGAACTTATTAAAGCGGGGATGGTTGATGCTTTGGTGACAGCGCCTTTATCCAAAAAGGCCGTCAGCCGTTACCAAAAAGATTTTCGGGGTCATACCGAATATTTAGCAAAGAGCTTTGGCGTTAAGCAGTTTGACATGATGTTTGTATCTTCTAAGGTACGTTTATCTTTAGTAACCCGTCATGTGCCTTTGAAAGATGTTGCTCCACTCATTACGAAAAAGGCAGTCTTTTCAAGCATTGAACTGATGCAGCATACCTTAAAGCAAAGATTTGGAATTACAGACCCACGCATTGCTATTTTAGGGTTAAATCCCCACGCTGGTGAAGGGGGGTTGTTGGGTCAAGAAGAGATTAAGCATATTATACCGGCGATTCGTTTAGCTCGCCATCACGGGATTAAAGCTCAAGGGCCGTTTCCCGCCGATACATTTTTTTGCCACGATAAAGGTTTTGACGGCATTGTAGCGATGTATCATGATCAGGGGCTAGCGCCGATGAAGGGGCTGTATTTTAAAGATTTGGTGAATTTTACCGCCGGACTTCCATTTGTGCGTACCTCGCCGGTGCACGGGGTGGCCTTTGATATTGCCGGCTTGGGGAAAGCTGATCCTTCCTCTATGATTGCGGCCATTAAATTAGCCTTTCAGCTGGCATGAATACCTCCTATCATCGTTCCCAAAAAAGTTTAGGCCAGAATTTTCTCGTTGATGGTCGCATGCAGCAAAGAATTGTTGAAGCCTGCGCTTTGCAAGCCGATGAGGTGGTAGTGGAAATCGGCCCGGGCAAGGGGGCTATTACCCGTCGGATATGCCCGTTGGTCAAAGGGCTTATAGCGGTGGAGAAAGACCGTTCCTTGGCCGCTTTGTTAGCCCACGAATTCCAACAGCCTCAGGTAAAAATTGTACAGGCAGATTTTTTAAAATGGGACATGAGTCTGTTGCCGGAAGGGGTAGTCGTGGTAGGCAACATCCCTTATTACATTTCCACGCCGATTATTGAAAAGATTTTAGCGCATAAAGATAAAATCCGACGGGCATTTTTAACGGTACAGTTGGAATTTGGACTTCGTCTGGCCGCCACCGCCGGGGGTAAAGATTACGGCTCTTTATCTTGTTTTGTCCAGTATTATGCGGATGTTCAAGTTCTTTTTAAGATCAGCCGCCATTGTTTTAATCCTCAGCCGAAGGTGAATTCTTGTTTTGTTTCTTTAACCATGAAATCCAAACCCGAGGTAGCGGCGAGGGATGAACGTCAATTATTTAACCTTATTCAAAAAGCTTTCACACAGCGACGAAAGACTATTGTCAACGCTCTTAAAAAAACGGTGGGGCAAGAGCGGCTGATGGATGAACTCCAAAGATTAGGGATTGATCTGCAATCTAGACCTGAGGATTTAACTTTGTTGAATTACATCAAGCTTTCCAATACTCTCGTGGTATAATTACCACTATGTTTAAAAGAATTTACTATCACGACACCGACGCTGGCGGCATTGTGTATTACGGTCAGTATTTGTGTTATCTGGAAGAAGCCCGTACGGAATTCTTAGAGCAGAAGGGCTTAAGCGTACAGATGTTTAAAGAACGCGGGTTAGCTTATGCGGTGCGCGAATGCCATGTGATTTACAAAAGCCCCGCCCGTTACGGCGATACGCTCATTTGCCTGGCGAAACTCAAAGTAGCCAGCGCTGCCCAGCTTACTTTTGAACAGACCATTTGTGATAAAAAAGACGGCCGTTTAGTCGTTGAGGCTGAAGTTGTTTTAGTCTGTTTAAACACGGAATTTAAACCGACAGCTATTCCGGATGATTTAAAAGAAAAACTGCTTGTTTAAAAGATGAAATTTAAATATTTTACCCCACAAGAAGCCAACCGGCGACTGGCATATATTCGTCCGGTGGTGCAGGATTTGTTGGATAAAGGCAAACACCTACAGGCGTTGGTTTTACTGCCGCATCAGACCCCACAGATTCAAAAACAACAACAGGTTTTGGAAGAACAAGTTCAAGTGTTGACAGCGGAGCTGGAAGAAGTGGGTTGTTATTTTAAGGATTGGAATTTTGAAATCGGCCTGGTGGATTTCCCAGCTATGATCAACGAGCAAGAAGTGTTATTGTGCTGGCGTTCCGACGAACCTGAGGTAACCTGGTATCACGGCTATCAGGACGGCTATGCCGGCCGACAACCCATACCTAAGCCGTTGCTATAATTAGCGAAACAAGCTTTCAGATGAAAATCGGCCCACTAACTAAATCTTGTTTTTGGCTTTCGATGATGGTATTATTTAAACTTCTATGATCACCAAAAAAGACGTTCAATATATCGCCGCTTTAGCCAGGATTCATATGTCGCCAGATAAGCTGCAAGGGTTAACCAAAAATCTGGCGGATATTGTCGGCTACGTCGAACAATTGCAAAAATTGGATCTTAAAAACGTCAAACCCACCAGCCATGCCGTGCCTCTGACCAATGCTTTGCGTCAAGACACGGTCAAACCCTCTCTGTCTAACGAAAAAGCTTTATCCATCGCGCCGCAGACAAGAGGTGGCTGTTTTCAAGTGCCGCTGGTTATCGAATGAAACTGCACAGTTTAACCGCTCATCAGATTCTGGATCTTTATAAGACTCAAAAGGCTTCCCCCCAGGAAGTTTTAAAAGATGTTTTATCTCGCATCGGGCTCATTGATTCCAGAGTTCATGCCTATGCCCGTTTAAGCAGTCAGAATGATTTAACTCAAGGGGTTTGTGCGATTCCGATTGCCATTAAAGACAATATGTGCACTAAAGATGAGGAAATCACCTGCTCCTCGAGGATTTTAAAAGGTTTTCGTCCGCCTTATGACGCCGCTGTTGTTGAAAGAATCAAACAAAACGCAGGGATGATTGTCGGCTTTGCCAATATGGATGAATTTGCTTTCGGCTCATCCACCGAGACTTCCTGTTACGGAGCAACTTATAATCCCTGGGATTTATCCCGCGTGCCTGGCGGCTCCAGCGGTGGCTCTGCGGCGGCGGTGGTGGCGGATGAGACACTGTGGGCTTTAGGTTCGGATACTGGCGGCTCGATTCGCCAGCCGGCGTCCTTTTGTGGCATCGTCGGGCTTAAACCGACCTATGGCCGTGTGTCCCGTTACGGTTTGATTGCCTTTGCCTCCAGTTTGGATCAAATCGGGCCATTGACCAAAGATGTTAGAGATTGCGCCATGCTGATGAACATCATCGCCGGCTATGATGAGAGGGATTCCACTTCTGTGAATGAACCTGTGCCGGATTACACTAAAGCTTTAGTCCATGATGTACGTGGGATTAAAATCGGTGTGGTCAAAGAAGCTTTTGTCGAGGGGTTGGATGCCCAGGTGCGCACGGCGGTTGAAGGGGCAATTGATCAGTTAAAAAAATTAGGGGCGACGGTTAAAGAGATTTCCTTGCCGCATGCGCCTTATGCGGTGGCAACCTACTATATTGTGGCGACCGCCGAGGCCAGTTCCAATTTGGCGCGTTTCGACGGTGTGCGTTACGGTCTTCGCCAGTCGCCGGCTAATATGCGCAAGAACGGTTTGATGGACATGTACGAAGAAACTCGCGCCAAGGGTTTTGGCGATGAGGCCAAACGCCGCATAATGCTTGGCACCTACGTTTTATCGTCGGGTTATTACGATGCCTATTATTTGCGCGGTCAAAAAGTCCGTACGCTTATCAAACAAGATTTGGATGAGGCTTTCAAAGAGTGCGACGTGATTCTAACGCCCACGGCCCCCACGACCGCGTTTAAAGTAGGGGAGAAAATTTCCGATCCTTTGAGCATGTATTTGTCGGATATTTATACGATTACGGCGAATTTAGCTGGGATTCCGGCGATATCCATTCCCTGCGGATTTTCCAAACAAGGGCTACCCGTCGGTTTGCAGCTGATGGCCAGGGCTTTTGATGAAGAAATGCTGCTTCGGGTTTCCTATACTTATGAGCAAAATACAGAGTGGCATTTGAAAAAGCCAAGTTTATAAAGGTGTCATTGCGAACGAAGTGAAGCAATCTTTTAAAGAGATTGCTTCGTCGCTTTGCTCCTCGCAATGACACATAAAAATATGAGTCAAGCATTCGAGACAGTCATCGGTTTGGAAGTGCATCTGCAGTTGTCCACCAAGACCAAAATATTCTGCGGATGCGCCAATATGTTTGGGTCAGCACCTAACACCAATGTCTGCCCGGTATGTTTAGGACTGCCGGGGACTTTGCCGGTATTAAATCACCAGACGCTGTTGTACGCTATCAAAGTGGGGTTGGCCTTAAACGCGCACATCAACCCTTTTATTAAATTCGACCGCAAAAATTATTATTATCCGGATTTGCCTAAAGGCTATCAAATTTCTCAATACGATTTTCCCGTGGCTAAAGATGGTTTTGTGATGATCAAAACCGACAAAGGTCCCAAGCGCATCGGCATCAAACGCGCGCATCTGGAAGAGGATGCCGGCAAACTCATGCACGACAACACAGACAATTGTTCTTTGGTGGATTACAACCGCACCGGCACACCGCTGATTGAAATTGTCACCCAACCGGATTTGCGCTCTGCCGGGGAATCCTATGATTACCTTAATACACTCAAGTTGATGTTACAGTATTTAGGCGTTTCCGACTGTGACATGGAAAAGGGAAGTTTGCGTTGCGATGCCAATGTTTCCATTCGGCCAGCGGAATCGACGAGCTTTGGTACCAAAACCGAGCTTAAGAATATGAATTCTTTCCGTGCCGTTAAATCTGCGCTGGAATATGAAGTCGGGCGGCATAAGCAGGTTATTTTATCCGGCGGTAAAATCGTGCAGGAAACTCTGCTCTGGGATGACCAAAAAAGTGTGACCGTCGCCATGCGTTCCAAAGAACAGGCGCATGATTACCGTTATTTTCCCGACCCCGATCTAGTGCCGTTTACCGTTGATTATAAAGTGCTTGATCAGGTGCGTGCCGAATTGCCGGAGTTGCCCGGTGTTAAATTAGAGCGTTTTATTAAGCAATATGGTCTGAATGAATACGATGCGGGGGTTTTGGTCATGGATCAGGCGGCGGCTAATTTTTTTGAAAGCTGCTGTGAGTCCTACAATCAGCCAAAAAAGATTGCCAATTGGCTTAACGGCGCTATGCTTAAAGAAATGAATGAACGCAAAGTCGGTATCAGTGAGCTTGGCTTAACGTCGGTCAATTTGATTGAATTGATTAAATCCGTCGAAGATGGAGTCCTCAGCCATTTGGCGGGCAAAGAGGTTTTAACACTGATGCTTGATTCCGGCAAAAGTGCCGGGCAGATTATTCAACAACAAAGCCTGGCGCAAGTGTCTGATGATGCGGTGCTGATGGCTATCGTGGACGAGATTATCCAGCAAAACCCGACGGCGGTAGAGCAGATTAAACAGGGTAAATTTGCGGCGGCGGGATTTTTGGTAGGCCAGGCCATGAAAAAAAGTGGCGGCAAAGCCAATCCTAAAAAACTTAATGAACTTATCACAAGGAGGATTTCCCATGCCTAAAAAGACGTGGGCCATTGGTTTGGCTTTTGTTTTATGTTTGTCAGTAGGGGTTTTAACCTTGACGGTGGCGGTACGGGCGGCCGATGAGAAAAGCCGAGAAAATAAAGATGCCAGGGAGGATTTGTATTCCAAAGTAGAATTGTTCAGTTATGCGTTAACGACTATTCAATCGGAATACGTTGATGAAAAGACTCCCAAAGATTTGATTTACGGTTCGCTTAAAGGAATGTTAGCGTCGCTAGATCCGCATAGCCAGTTTTTAAATCCGGATGATTACAAAAATTTAAAGACGGAAACTCAGGGGAAATTCGGCGGGCTGGGCATTGAAATTACCATTAAAGATAGTTTGTTGACGATCATTACACCCATTGAAGATACCCCGGCCTGGAAAGCAGGGCTTAAAGCCGGCGATCGCATTGTCAAAATTGAGAAAGAGTTGACTCGTGACATGACCTTGGACGATGCGGTTAAAAGATTGCGAGGAGATCCCGGTACAGTTATTCATATTACCGTTTTGCGTGAAAACGAAGGCATTATTAAAGATTACACGATTACCAGGGAATTGATTCACGTGCAGGATGTGAAAGAGCCGCATTTGATGGAGGATCATATTGGGTATATTCGTTTGACGGAATTCAGAGAAAATTCTTATCATGAGTTTCATAAGGCGGTTAAAAAACTTAAAGAGCAGGGCGCGGATAGTTTAATTGTCGATTTGCGTAATAATCCCGGCGGGCTTTTGAATGTGGCGATCAAAATTACCGAAGACTTTTTGCCAGAGGGTAAAACGATTGTTTCCACCAAGGGCAGGCATCCGGTGAGCGATACGGTCATGAAATCTAATAATGGTGATGGTGGGTTTTTAGATTGGCCCATGGCGGTGCTGATCAATGAAGGCAGCGCCTCAGCCAGTGAAATTCTTGCCGGGGCCCTTAAAGATAATAAACGCGCTGTGACGGTGGGAACCAAATCGTTTGGCAAAGGATCTGTGCAATCAGTGATTCCTTTGCCGGACGGCTCGGGTTTGCGTTTGACCACCGCTAAATATTTTACACCCTCAGGTGTATGCATCCACGGCATTGGCATTACGCCGGATGTGGCGATTGAACGCATTTATCCCAAGGAAGATAAGGATAAAGAGGCCGACAAGGACAAGGACAAAAAGGACAAGAAGAACCTGGATCAAATTTTTGAGGATGTAGAAAATAAAGATAAGAAAGAAGCTGAAGACTTAACCGAAGAGAAAAAGAAAGAGCTTCAACAAAAGAAAAAAGATCAAGAGGATAATCAATTGCAAACGGCAGTGAATGTGATCAAGGGTATTAAAGTCTACCGTACATCTATGAATCCTGGTTAATGGCGCAGCAGACTCACCATAAAATATATGGCTAAAAAAGGAAAAAGTTCTTCCCACAAAAAAGATATCAAGACCATGCTGGTGATTTTATTTTTGTTTGCCCTGGTCGCCGTGGTTTTCCTATTTTTTCATAAAGAAAAAACTCCTCCAACCATCTCCAGCGCCGTTGCCCCTGTAAAAGTTCATAAAAAATCAATGGTTAAGAAAATCCCGCCGGGATCAGCAGGCAAGATTGCTTTTATTCTCGATGACTGGGGTTATCATATGGGCAATTGTCATTATCTAAAGGAAATCAAAGCGCCGCTGGCAGTTTCTGTGCTGCCCAATTTACGTCATAGCGACGATATTATGAAATGCGCCAGTGTGAATAATAAAGATATCATGCTGCATCTGCCGCTGGAGCCGTACCATAATCTTGATAGTTATCCGGATAATTATGTGCTTACAACCGCTATGCCTGTCCATAAGATCGAGAAGCTTCTGGAGGAGACTTTGACAAAAATGCCTTTGATCGTGGGGGTGAATAATCACATGGGCTCGAAAGCCACCGAGGACAGGGCTTTGATGAAGGTGATTTTTCAAAAACTTAAGAACAAAGGGTTGTTTTTCGTTGACAGTATGACAGCTCCGCATCATTCCATTTGTGGGCAGCTAGCCGATGAAATGCAGCTTCCCTTTGTTAAGAGGGATGTATTTTTGGATAACACTAACACCAAAGAAGCCATCGAAAAACAAATAAGAGAACTTGCCCAAAAAGCCCGTCGTCGTGGCTATGCCATTGCCATTGGCCATGACCGTTCGTTGACTTTGCAAGTGATTAAAGAGGACATTCCCATTCTTCAAACTCAAGGTTTTGAAATCGTTCACGTCAAAGACCTTTTACGCCATCGATGAATATTTTAGGTATTGAAACTTCCTGTGATGAAACTGCCGCTGCCGTTGTCACGGATGGGGTGCGGGTGCGCTCCAACGTGGTGGCCAGCAGCCTTAAAGAACACGCGCCTTTCGGTGGTATTATTCCCGAAATCGCCTCCCGACGACAAATCGAATGGATTCACGGCGTTGTGGCTCAAGCCCTGGCGCAAGCACATATGAGTTTGAAGGATATTGATGCGGTGGCGGTAACGGTCAAGCCGGGGTTGATTGGTTCTTTGCTGGTGGGTGTTTCTTTTGCGAAGGGATTAGCTTATGCCACCAAGAAGCCGCTCGTTGAGGTCGATCATATTCAGGCGCACTGGTATGCTAATTTTTTGCGTTTGGCCTTTGAGCATAAACCTTTGCCAGTTTTACCGGCGGTAGGGCTGGTGGTCTCGGGCGGCCACACCAGCCTTTTTGATATCAAAGATTTTCATCGGGTTAAATGTTTAGGGAAAACCCGCGATGATGCCGCCGGGGAGGCTTTTGATAAAGTGGCCCGTCTGTTGAATTTAGGTTATCCCGGCGGGCCGGCCATTGACCGTTTAGCTCAAACAGGGGTTAATGACCAGATTCGTTTTCCCCGCTCAGGGCTTGAGGGCAGTTATGATTTTAGCTTCAGCGGTCTTAAAACAGCAGTGCTGTATTATACCCGTAAGCATAAAGATTTTCGTGTAGAACAAGTCGTTTATGCTTTCCAGGAAAGTGTGGTCAGGGTTTTAACCGATAAAGCCATTGAGGCCTGCCGCCGTAAAAAGGTAAAGACTTTGCTGGTTGGCGGGGGAGTGGCGGCCAATTCCGCTCTACGACGATATTTAATGGAAGCTTCAGAGTCCCGAGGCATTCAGGTGCATTTTCCACCCATGGCCTTTTGTCTGGATGACGCCGCTATGATTGCGGGGCTGGGATATCATCTGATGTAGCATTGACTTTAACAGGGGAATTTGGTATATATGGTTTAAAGGTGGTTCCTCTCCCGCCGTTGGCGGGATCGGGATTAATTCCCCCCACTGATTCGTTTTGTATTCGCAAAGCGAATCAAAACGGTGGGGGTCATTAAGGGGGTGAATTATGGCATTTACTCGTCGGGAAATAAAAGAAACTTCACAGGAAAAAGTCATTGAAATCAATGCTCAAATGGATGGAGTGCTCTCTTTTGGCGATCCGGTCAATTTAAAAATCACCGGGCGTTTTTCGGGTAAATTGGATACCAAAGGGACGCTGACCGTCGGCCAAACAGCCTATGTGGAGGCGCAGATTCAAGGTGAAAATATTGTCATCGCCGGTAAAGTCAAAGGTAATGTGGTAGCCAAGAAAATGCTGGTCCTTATGCCTACGGCTGTTTTAACGGGGGATATTTTCACGCCAAAACTAAATATCGTCGAGGGGGCCGTGTTTCAAGGGCGTTGCCAGATGTTGGATGAATTTTTGAATGTGGAAGATCTAGCCCAATATTTGGAAATTGAATCCGCGGCCATTGAAGAACTGGCTACGACCGGCAAAATTCCGGCGATTAAAGACGATCACGGATGGAAATTTGAGCGGATTAAAATTGACCAATGGGCCGCGTCTGTCAAGGTGATGAAGTCATGAGCGGGCAATATATTACCGTACGCGAGACAGCCCAGATTTTAGGTGTTTCCGAGAAGAAAGTCATGGATCTCATTGAAGCCGGCCAATTGCAGGCTTACCGCATTGCCGAGCAATTTTTACGTCTCAAACGTAATGAAGTGGCGCAGGTGCGCACCAGCGGCCAGGTGATAAGCGAACATGCTCCTCACGATTACACCACAGCCCAGAAGGTTAAAGATTTTTTTTATTTTAATGATTTCTACATTTTTTCTTCCCTGGTTATCTTAAGCCTGCTGTACGTCATTTTTTTGACGTAACCATAACCAGAAATTCCTTGCGTGCGGTAAATCTTTCACGTAAAATTAGCCCTTCTCGAAGATAGATTTTGGCGGCGTAGCTCAGTTGATAGAGCATTCGGTTCATACCCGACAGGTCAGTGGTTTAAGTCCACTCGCCGCCACCATTTTTATCAGTTTGATCTTTACAGGCAGCCTTTATAGAGTAGACTGAATCAGTGCGAAGATTTTTCCATTTCATCGTCCTTGGTATGCTTATACTTTCCACCTCGGGCTGTGCGGTCATTGGCACTGTCATCAGTGCGGGTATTGGTTATGGCATATACAAAGCGATAAAGCATTAGCTTTGTCATTATTTTTCTTCCCACCCCTTGAGGTTTTCTGTAAAATATCGACCCTATGAATCAATTTCTTCTGAAGCGTTCCTCAATACTTTTATTACTTTGCGGTCTTTTCTTTTTTTTCGGTAATAATCTTGTGCATTTAACTGATCCGGATGAAGCGTTCTATTCGCTAACAGCTAAAGAAATGACCGCGCGTCAGGAATGGTTGACCCCGTATATTTTTAACCAGCCCCAATTTGAAAAACCTGTTTTGACTTTTTGGTTGATGAAAGTCGCTTTTGCGGTTTTTGGCCAGACGCCGTTTGCGGCGCGGTTTTTCTCGGCGGTATTTGCCAGTCTGGGAGTGTTAGCAGTGTATGCGTTGGGTTTATTGGGTTTTGGCAATGAGCGAAAGGCTTTTCTGGCCGCTTTAGTGCTTTGCACCTCAGCCTTTTATCTGGCCATGGGCAAAACCGTTTTTACGGATATGATTTTTGCGGTGCTGGTTCTTTACGCGCTTTTATCGTTTTATTTAGGATTTCATAATCCTGCGTACAAACGCTTAGGGATTTTGAGCTTTTATTTTTTTGCGGCTCTGGCTGTCTTAACCAAAGGGCCTCTGGGGTTTTTGATTCCGGTATTGATTGTGGTGGGATTTTTATTATATCGCCGTCAACTATCTTTTTTAGTTGATCCCGGGGTTGTGGTCGGATTTTTTTTGTGTCTTTTGATTGCTGTTCCCTGGTACTGGTACATGATAGCCCAGTATGGCCAGGCCTTTATCCGTGAATTTTTTTATAACGATCACTGGCGGCGCGTTATAGAAGCGGAGCATAGAGGTAACGACCACTGGTTTTTTTATCCGCTAACCATGATAGGGGGCCTGTTTCCCTGGAGTTTGTTTTTGGCGGCAGCTGTAGTGGATTTATATAAGAGACTCAAAGGAGCGATGAAACCTTTTGAACATTTTTTGCTTAGCTGGATGTTGGTTGTTTTTGTCATTTTTCAGCTGGCGCATTCGAAATTGGCCAGTTATATCCTGCCGATGTTTCCGGCCCTGGCTTTGTTGACGGCCAATTTTGTCGATGAAAGAATAGAGCAACTGCGCTATGGAATGATTAAAAAGTTAAGTTATGTGCTGATTGGTTTTTTGACGATACTGGGAATTGCTTCGGTAGCTGCCTATAAAGCCTATAAACCTTATGTGTCCTCGATGATACCGGCCTATTGGCTTTCCGCGAGTCTGCTTTCTATCAGCGGGATTAGTTTAACCTTATTGTTTAAAGATAAAATCCGCCAGGCGGTCGCATTGTTGAGTTTTTGCCTGGTGCCGGTTTTCTTGACGGCATTTATGATCAGCTCTGATTTGGAGCCGTATATTTCCATGTATGAGCCTTGCCTGTATGTGCCATCGGCGGCAATGCATAAAACCACGATTTTAGTCGCCAAAGCTTATGCCCGGGGCGTGCACTATTACACCGATCAGGATGTGGCAGTGATGGATTTAGGCGGTCAGAATTATTTTAGTCCGCATCCTATTCCTATTTTAAACACCAAAGAGAAATTGCTTGAGTTTCTTCATAGCCAGCCTCAGATTTTCGCCATACTTAAAAAATCCTATTATCAATATTTAACTAAGAACTACGCGGACCATTTTGACATTGATGTTTTAAAAATCGCTGGAGTCAATTACATCCTTAAGATTGAACCCCGGAAACCTTCGTAGTAGAATAAATTCTATGTCAAGGTATTTTTATTTAGTGATTTTATGTTTGATGACATCTTCTGTGGTGGCGGCCGAAGAAGGCGATGAGTTGATTCATTCCACTTCCAAACAAGAACAGGTGCTGGTCGTTAAAGTCACCAATACCGATACTATTATTTTAGAGAATGGTCAGAGAATTAAACTTCTCGGTATCGAGTCTTTCGGCCTGCCCCCGCGTTCATACATTAAGTATGACGATAAGGGGCGTCCTATTGAAAACAAAGAAACCGAAGCCACTATTCCTTTAGAAGAGCAGGCGATTGTTTTTGCTCAAAATTTGATGGAAGGCAAGAAAGTAAAATTGGAATATGACGTGGAGTCCCGCGACGATCGCGGCTATAAAACAGCTTATGTCTATTTACCCGATGGACACATGGCCAATACGGAGCTTTTGCGCCAGGGTTTTGTGCGTCTGAAGATTCGTCCTCCCAATGTCAAGCACGCGGCTTTGTTTAGAAATGCTTATCAAGAAGGCAGAAAAGAACAACGCGGCTTTTTAAGTGATTAACCCTGCCCATGGATTTAGCCACCAAAGTTTTCTACATAATGATTAAAGATCAGCTGACCAATATTGCAGATACGGTGGTGGTGGGCGTTTCCGGCGGTGCAGATTCCACAGCCTTACTACACATTTTGTATCAACTACGTCATCGTTTGGGTGTCAAACTTCATGTAGCTCATTTTAATCATGGTTTGCGTTTTCAGGCAGGGGCCGATGAAGCTTTTGTGAAAGATTTGGCAACCAGGCTGAATTTACCTTTTAGCGTTGGACATCGACGTGGCCGTTTAAAATCCTGCCTTATTTCTGAAGATCAGGCCCGTCAATGGCGGTTTGATTTTTTTTTCAAGGTCGCCCGCCACGTAAAAGCCCAGGCCATTGCTCTGGCGCATACCGAAAATGATCTAGCTGAAACAGTACTCATGCGTCTGTTGCGGGGGGCAGGGTTATTGGGATTAAGGGGTATTGCTAGTGAGCATCAGATGGCCCAGATCAAATTGATTCGGCCGCTTTTATCCATTGGGCGCCGCGACATCGAGCGTTATCTTAAAACACATCGTTTAACCTACCGTAGTGATGCGACCAATGCGCAAACGCATTATTTTCGTAATAAAATCCGTTTGAAACTGTTACCGCTTTTGGTGAAGGAGTATAATCCTAATCTAGCTCATATTTTGGTTGATTTAGCGCATACGGCCCAGATAGATTATGATTATCTGTTACAACAAGCTCGACGATGTTTCGAAAAAACCGTTGTTGTTTCCAAAAGAAAAGTTACAATGAAACTTAAAATTTTTCTCAGACAGCATCCATCGATGCAGCGCATGCTTTTAAGATTAGCTTTCGAACGTTTAGTTAAAGATATCAATCAGTTAAGTTTTGCGCATATGCAGGAAGTGGAAGATTTGTTGGAAAGAAGGCCCGCCGGTTCTGTGGTACATTGGCCCGGCTCTGTCGGGGTTCTTAAATCCAAAGACGCACTGATTTTGTACATGACCCGAAGCAAACCCTTGATTTAATCTCAAGATCAGTTATAATTCAATCTTCAAGTTAGAAGGTCACGGTTATTTTAGGAGATTGTAGATGCCGCAGCCGAATTTAACAAGTAAAAGGCCTCCTCGTCTTAATCGCAACAATAAACCCAACGGCACTTTTTGGTTTTGGGTGATTTTGGGGATGGTTTTCTTATTGCTTATTCGCAACAGTCAATATACTGTCAAGAATGAGCAGGAAATTTCTTACAGTGAATTTTATAATATTCTTAAGGATAATCCCAAAACCCATCAGATTAAAAAAGTAGAGTTAACCGAAGGGCCGGCGAATAGTATCACAGGTGTTTTTGCCGACCAGAGTAAATTCCATTTGAATATCCCGCAGCATGACGAAGACCTTGTTAAACTCACCCGTGACAATGTGAGTGATTTTACGGTGGTACCGCCGGAACTTTTCTGGGGACAGTTGTTTTTGCAATTGATACCTGTCATCGGTTTTTTTGCTTTGATCTGGTTTTTGTCTTATCGGGGCAGCCAGATGGGTAATAAGGTTTTTTCTTTCGGTAAATCCCGCGCGCAGTTGGGTGGCGGTGGGCCGGTGACTTTTAATGATGTGGCCGGTGTGGATGAAGCCAAGGAAGAGTTACAGGAAGTCATTGAATTTCTCAAAGACCCCAAGAGGTTTGAACGCTTAGGCGGTAAAATCCCAAAAGGTGTTTTGCTCGTCGGTCCCCCGGGAACTGGTAAAACCCTTTTAGCGAAAGCTGTGGCCGGGGAGGCGGGCGTACCGTTTTTTTCTTTAAGCGGTTCGGATTTCGTAGAAATGTTTGTGGGGGTGGGCGCCTCGCGCGTGCGCGATTTGTTCGAACAGGGCCGTAAGGCCGCCAAAACCTCAGGCAAAGGGTGTATTATTTTTATTGATGAAATTGATGCGGTGGGTCGTCAGCGTTTTGCCGGTATCGGCGGCGGCAATGATGAGCGCGAGCAGACCCTTAATGCTTTGTTAGTGGAGATGGATGGGTTTAATTCCGTGAGCGGTTTGATTTTGATTGCAGCCACCAACCGTCCTGACACGCTGGATCCTGCCCTGCTTCGTCCCGGCCGTTTTGACCGTCAGATCGTCGTGGGCCTGCCGGATATTAATGGCCGTGAGGGTATTTTGAAAGTGCATAGCAAGAATATTAAATTGTCCGAAGATGTAAATTTAAGACGTGTAGCCCAGCAAACCGTATATTTTTCCGGAGCAGATTTGGCCAACGTGTGCAATGAAGCCGCTCTTTTAGCGGCCCGCCGTAATAAAGAGAAGGTGGGTATGGATGAAATGTTAGCCGCGGTTGAACGTGTGACCATGGGCCCCGAGAAGAAAAACCGCGTGACCTCCAAAAAAGAAAAAGAGATGACCGCTTATCATGAAGCCGGACACGCCCTGTTGTCTGTTTTAATCGATGAAGTGGACACCTTTACTAAAGTTTCTATTATTCCGCGCGGGATGGCCGGTGGTTATACGTTAACGCCCCCGACAGAAGATAAACATTACATCTCCAAAAGGGAATTGAAGGGGATGATGACGGTACTCTTAGGCGGTATGGTCGGCGAAGAAATTTATATGGGAGATACTACGACAGGTGTTTCCAATGATTTGCAGAGAGTTTCTCAACTGGCCCGCAGCATGGTCTGCGAATACGGTATGAGCGATAAGCTTGATAAACTGGCTTTCGGTAAACATAATCAACAGATTTTTTTAGGTCGTGATTTTTTTGAAGAAAAGAATTACAGTGAGGAGACGGCGCGCAAAATTGACGAAGAAGTTCACAATATCGTGCACGGATGTTATGACAGGGCCAGGAATCTTTTGCTGCAAAACCGCGACAAGCTGGATGCGCTGGCCAAGCGTTTGATTGAAAAAGAAACCTTGGATATTGAAGAAGCCCGGGCATTTTTAAATATCCCCGAACATAAATTAAATTTGCATCATGAAGAGCCGCAGTCTAACGGCATACCCCCTTCGACCCCATTATCTTCTTAAAGCCCGTCACCATACCCTGAAGGTGGGGGATAAGACGCTTTTGATGGGCGTGGTTAATTTAACTCCGGATTCTTTTAGTGACGATGGCCGTTTAGTCAAAGGTCATGATCCTGCCGCCAATGTTCGTTTTGCCAAACAGTTAATTGCTCAAGGGGCAGACATCATTGATCTGGGGGCGGAATCTTCTCGTCCCGGCGCTAAGACCATTTCTGTTAAGGAAGAACTTGATCGCCTGATGCCGACCTTGGTGAAATTAGCCCGAAGCGTCCATGTGCCGATTTCCGTTGATACGTATAAACCGCAAGTGGCCAGGCAGGCTTTAGAGGCCGGGGCTAGTATCATCAACAATATTAGGGGCACTCCAATCAATAAGCCGCTTTTGAAAATGGTGCGTGACTATCAAGCCGCCATTGTGTTAATGCATATGCGCGGCAATCCACGGACCATGCAGAAAAAGGCTTCTTACAAAAATTTGATCAAAGAGGTTCTTCAAGAACTCAGAGACTCTTTAGAAAAATGCTTGGAGGCGGGTATAAAAAAAGATAGAATCATCATCGATCCGGGCTTAGGTTTTGCCAAGACGGGAGAGCATAATTTGGAAATTTTAAGGGATCTCTATCAATTTCATGTTTTGGGCTGTCCGGTGTTGATCGGGCCTTCCCGCAAATCATTTATCGGGCATATTCTTCAAAAAGACACCACCCAACGATTGATGGGAACATCCGCCGCCGTTAGTCTGGGGGTGGCTGGAGGGACACATATCGTGCGGGTACATGATGTATCTGCCATGAAAGATGTGGTCTTAGTCGCAGATGCAATAATTAAGGAGGAGAACCAATGAACCAAGATTTGACCATTAAACAGTGGTGTGAACTTTGCCATCGTATGGCCAGAGAAAAAGGATTCTGGGACAAGGAGCGCAACATGGGAGAGGCGCTGATGCTCATTGTCACGGAATTAGCTGAGGCCATGGAAGGTTACCGTCATCAAGACCACGAAAATTTCAGAGAAGAGCTTGCTGATACTTTTATTCGTCTTTTTGATCTTTGCGGCGGTCTGGGAATTGATATTGAAGCGGAAATCATCAAAAAATCCGAGAAGAATAAGGCCCGTCCTTATAAACACGGTAAGATTTGTTAATTTAGAAAGCAAATAATGCGGTGGATCAATTCGTTCTTAAAAGTCAGTTCAAACCCATCGAAGAGCAGCAAAAAGCTATCACGGCTTTAACGGATGGGCTTCATCAAGGTCTTGATGCCCAGGTGCTTTTAGGGGTGACGGGCAGTGGTAAGACGTTCACCATCGCCAATGTTATTGCTAACCTCAATCGTCCCGCTTTGGTGATTTCTCATAATAAAACTCTGGCAGCTCAGCTTTATAGTGAGCTTAAGGATTTTTTTCCTTATAATGCCATCGAGTATTTCGTCAGCTATTACGATTATTATCAGCCCGAAGCTTATATTCCCCAAACCGATGTTTATATCGAAAAAGATTCTTCCATCAATGACCGCCTAGATCGTTTGCGCCTGGCAGCGACCACGTCTTTGATGTCCCGCCGGGATGTCATCATTGTCGCTAGCGTCTCGTGCATTTATAATCTCGGTTCGCCCCAAGATTATCAAAATTATATGGTGCAGTTAAAAAGAGGCCAGCGTATGGACCGCGACGCGGTTTTGGAACAACTGGTGGGCATTCAGTATGAGCGCAACGATTATGAATTCACCCGCGGCAAAATGCGCGTGCGAGGCGATGTGCTGGAAGTTTACCCCGCGTATCGTCAGGATGCGCTGCGCATCGAATTTTTCGATGAGGAAATCGAAAAAATCCGCCAAATCAATCCTGTCTCGGGAGAGGTGATTGCCGAGTTGGAAAAAGCCGCTGTTTATCCGGCTAAACATTTTTTGGTTTCACCACCGCGATTGTCCCAGGCTTTGGTTGAAATTGAACAAGAGCTCAATGCGTCGGTGGCTCAGTTTGAAGCCCAGGGGAAGTTGCTTGAGGCACAGCGGTTGAAATCCCGTACTCGCTATGATATGGAAATGCTCAAAGAAATCGGTCATTGCAAAGGCATTGAGAATTATTCGCGCGTTCTCTCCGGTCGGCCACCGGGCTCCAGGCCTTTTTGTTTGATTGATTATTTCCCGTCGGATTTTATCACTATTATCGACGAGAGCCATGCGACCATTCCTCAGCTTAACGGGATGTATGAGGGAGATCGCTCGCGCAAAGAGATGCTGGTGCGTTACGGTTTTCGTCTGCCATCCTGTCTGGATAACCGGCCGTTGAAATTCCATGAACAACAAACACTGTTTAAGCAGAGGATTTATGTTTCAGCCACGCCGGGACCGTATGAGCGCAAAGACGCGCATCATCGTATGGTGGAGCAAATTATCCGTCCTACAGGTATTGTGGATCCACCAGTCCTGGTACGTTCAACGGCTGGACAGGTAGAAGACCTCATCAAAGAGACGCAAGCGCGGGCGCGTCAAAAAGAGCGTGTGCTGGTGACCACTTTAACGAAGCGCATGTCTGAGGATTTGTGTGAGTATTTGCAGAATGCTGGCCTGGCGGTGAAATATTTGCATTCTGATATTGAAACCATTGACCGGACCAAAATCCTTCAGGATTTACGGCTTAAGAAATTTGATTGCCTGGTGGGGGTTAATCTCTTGCGCGAAGGTTTAGATTTGCCGGAGGTCAGTTTAGTTGCTATATTTGACGCCGATAAGCAAGGGTTCTTGCGTTCGCAAACGTCCTTGATTCAAACGGCGGGTCGCGCGTCGCGTAATATTCATGGCCAGGTGATTATGTACGCCGATACCATTTCCGCTGCCATGAAAGCAATGATGGCTGAGAGTAAGCGCCGCCGTCAGATTCAAATGGAATTTAACGCCCAACACGGCATTACGCCTAAAACTATTGAAAAAGCCATCAAGCAGGGGATTGAAGAATTCGCCGAAGCAGAAGATTTTACCAGATCCCTGACAGGACAAAGTGAAGAAGAATACGAGGTGTCTCATTACATGAGCGAACTGGGGCGACAAATGGACTTGGCCGCACGTAATTTAGAATTTGAAAGGGCCGCGAAAATCAGAGATAAAATCCGCCAATTACAAGGAATTGCTTAATGCTGGCTATTGATATAGGAAATACAACCATTGGTTTAGAGATTGTTCAAAACGGTAAAGTTTTGGCATCTAGGCGTATGGACACTATCCATCAGCCGCATACTCTCAAGCTCTTGTTAAGTCGACAATTTAAGTATTTTTCTAAAAAAGGATATGATTGTCAAAGGGTGGTCATTTGCTCGGTGGTTCCTGAAACTACGGTATTAGTAGAGCGATATATCAAAAAAATTTTTAGTATTGATCCTTATGTAGTAGGAAGAGACATTATTGTGCCTATCAAGAACTGTTATAAAAAACCTTCTCAAGTAGGTCAGGACAGGCTGGTGGGAGCTTATGCAGCTTTGAAATTATATGGAAAACCGCTGATTATAGTGGATTTAGGCACAGCGATTACGTTCGATGTGGTTTCTAAAAAAGGAGAGTATTTGGGAGGAGCTATTGTTCCAGGAATTCGTTTGTCGGCAGAATCATTGTTTTTAAAGACCGCTTTATTGCCGCAAATAGATATTCGCACTCCTCAAAACCCTATTGGTAAAACAACTCAGGAGAGTATTTTAAGCGGTCTTTTTTATGGTTATGGGGTTTTATGCCAGGGTTTTATTGATCTTCTAGCCCGTCAACTTCGGGCAAGGCCTAAGGTGGTGATGACCGGCGGGCATACCCAGCTTATGAAAAAATTCGTCTCGCCCAAAATCCGTATTATCGACCAAGACTTGGTTTTTAAAGGACTTTATTTTTTAGTCCCTCGCAACTTAAATTCTTCATGCTAGTCACTCGGGATTAATCCCGAATAGTTTTAGGAGGGATTAGCACTCCAAATATCTGACCGCTAATTTTTTCTTGACAAAATTTTGATCTCTGGTTATATTAGCACTCTAAATTTGGTAGTGCTAAACGAATTTTATAGATTAACCATGTAACAAGGAGGAAGATCTATGGCGATTCAACCATTAGCTGACCGTATCGTGCTCAAGGTGCTGGAAGCCAAAGAGGTCACCAAAGGTGGTATCGTGCTTCCGGACACCGCCAAAGAAAAACCCCAGGAAGGCAAAGTCGTCGCTGTTGGTAAAGGCCGTATGGCGGACAATGGTCACATTGTGCCCTTGGAAGTCAAGGCAGGGGATCGTGTGCTATTTGGCAAATACAGCGGCACGGAAATTACCACTACCGATGGTGAAGAACTTTTGATCATGAAGGAAGAAGACGTTTTAGCGATCGTTAAATGACTTCGACCTAAGGTCGAAGTCATGACATTTTTAAAACATGGAGGATTCATATGTCAGCAAAACAGTTATTATTCGATGATGAAGCACGCCGCAAAGTTTTAAGCGGGGTGGAACAATTATCCCGCGCGGTTAAAATCACCCTGGGCCCCAAAGGCCGCAACGTGGTTTTGGACAAAAAATTCGGCTCACCCACCGTTACCAAAGACGGGGTGTCGGTGGCCAAGGAAATCGAATTAGAAGATCCCTTTGAAAATATGGGCGCTCAAATGGTCAAGGAAGTGGCCGAGAAAACTTCCGATATAGCAGGCGACGGCACCACCACGGCGACGGTTTTAGCAGAGGCTATTTACCGTGAAGGTTTAAAGAACGTTACGGCCGGCGCTAACCCCATGGCACTCAAGCGCGGTATTGAGCAAGCTGTAGTGAAAGTGGTTAGCAGAATCGAGAAAATTTCCAAGAAAGTTGATTTGAAGAATTCCAAAGAAGTCGAGCAGGTAGCCGCCATCGCGGCCAACAGCGATACCGTGATCGGTAAGAAAATCGCCGAGGCTTTTGAGGCCGTTGGCAAAGACGGCGTCATCACGGTTGAGGAAAGCAAGACGATCAACACGGAGTTAAAAATCGTCGAAGGGATGCAGTTCGACCAGGGGTATTTGTCTCCGTATTTCTCCACCGATATGGAGAAAATGATCTGCGAACTGGAAGATCCTTATATCCTGCTTTATGAAAAGAAAATTTCCAGCATCAAAGACATTTTACCAGTGCTGGAAAAAGTGGCCAAATCTGGCCGTCCGTTGTTAATCATCTGCGAAGATGTGGAAGGCGAGGCCTTAGCCACCTTGGTGGTCAATAAGATGCGTGGCACATTGCATTGTGCTGCGGTTAAAGCCCCGGGCTATGGGGACCGTCGTAAAGAAATGCTCAAAGACATTGCCGTTTTAACTGGCGGTAAAGCGGTGACCGAGGATTTAGGCTTAAAATTGGAAAATCTGGACGTTGCCGATTTAGGCCGAGCTAAAAAGGTCAAGATTGACAAAGACAATACCACCATCGTTGAAGGTCAGGGCAAACAGGCGGATATCAAAGGCCGCATTGCCCAGATCAAGAATCAGATTGACACTACCGATTCTTCTTATGATAAAGAAAAATTACAAGAACGCTTAGCTAAGCTTTCCGGCGGTGTGGCCATTATTAATGTCGGGGCTGCTACCGAAAGTGAAATGAAGGAAAAGAAGGCCCGTGTGGAAGATGCCTTGCACGCAACCCGTGCGGCCGTAGAAGAAGGAATTGTCCCCGGAGGCGGGGTGGCGTTATTACGCTGTATGAAAGAGCTTGAAAATATTGAACTTCAAGACGATGAAAAGACCGGTGCCGACATCGTGCGTCGAGCCTTAGAGTCACCCATACGCCAACTGGCGTCCAATGCCGGATTGGAAGGTTCGGTGATTGTGGAACATTTGAAGCATGAAAAAGATAATAATGTCGGCTATGATTTTGACCGAGATGAATATATTGATATGTTTGTCTGTGGAGTTATTGATCCGGCAAAGGTAACCCGTACCGCCTTGCAAAATGCGGCCAGTATTGCCGGTTTATTGCTAACAACCGAATGTTTGGTTACTGATGTTCAGGAAAAGGAAAAATCGGCTATGCCAGCCATGCCTCCAGGCGGCGGCATGGGCGGGATGTATTAATTAATTATTTTTTTAAGTTAAATCCCCCACCGTTTTGCTTCGCCTGTCTGCCGACAGGCAGGCAAAGCGAAGCAGTGGGGGGTTTTTAATTATTGACAACTATTCTCATTTCTTGTATAATTTCGCTTCAAAAAAATTTTATACGTTTTTTGCTGATCGTTTTCATATTCTATCCTATTGAAAATACGGAGGTTATGAAATGGCTGAGTGGATTGGTATTGGCCGCAGGGCACGCAGATGTTATGGATTTGATGAAGTGGCTTTAGTACCGGGTGATGTGACGGTTAACCCCAATGAAATCGATACCAGTTTTGTCCTAGGTAAACATAAATTTGAAGTTCCTATTTTAGCCGCAGCCATGGATGGAGTGGTGGATGTAAAATTTGCCATAACCATGGGTCAATTAGGCGGCATGGCCGTTTTAAATCTCGAGGGTCTGCAAACCCGTTATGAACATCCCGATGAAGTTTTGGATCAAATTGCCAAAGCCTCCCCTGAAGAAGCCACCAAATTCGTTCAAAGCATTTATGACAATAAAAAATATCCAGTCAAAAATCAACTGATTACCAAACGCATTGAAGAAATCAAAAAAGCCAAAGTGCCAGCGATCGTCAGCTGTATTCCTCAAAATGCCGAAAATTTTTATAAAGTAGCCCTGGATGCCGGGGTGGATATTTTTATCGTTCAATCGACGGTTGCCACTGTTCGTCATATTGCCAGTGAATATAAAATTTTGGATGTAGAAAAATTTTGTACCGGTGCCAAAATTCCGATCATTGTCGGTAATGTGGTCACCTATGAGATGGCCCTTGATCTTATGGAAGTCGGTGCTTCGGCCATTTTAGTTGGTATCGGTCCTGGTGCGGCTTGTACCTCCCGCGGGGTTTTAGGCATTGGTGTTCCGCAAATTACCGCCACCGTCGACTGCGCGGCAGCACGCGATTATTATTTTAAACGACGGGGTCAATATATCCCCATTATTACCGATGGGGGTATGCGCATCGGTGGAGAGATTTGTAAAGCCTTTGCCGCCGGGGCGGATGCGGTGATGGTTGGTTCCGCTTTTGCCAAAGCTCAAGAAGCGCCCGGACGGGGATTTCACTGGGGCATGGCGACTTCCCACGCCAATTTGCCTCGCGGCACAAGAATACACGTTGGCATCAGCGGTACGCTTAAAGAAATTTTATTGGGACCGGCTAAGGTGGATGACGGCTCTCAAAATTTAGTGGGTGCTTTAAAGACCTCCATGGGATCTTTGGGAGCGCGTAATATCAGTGAAATGCACGACGTGGAAATGATTTTAGCTCCTTCCATTCAGACGGAGGGGAAAGTATTTCAGATTGGACAAAGAGTAGGGATGGGAAAATAGGAGATTCTTCATGGCTAAAAAAGCCGCTAAAAAAATTCTTAAAAAAATTTCTAGGAAAATGGTTAAAAGGACGCTTAAAAAGAGAGTTAAAAGATCAGTTAGAAAATTAGTCAGAAAATCCGTCAAAAAACCAATTAGAAGAGTTATTAAGAAGATTGTTAAATCGAGAGTTCGAAAACCTGTTAGAAGAAAAAAATCGGTGCACGGGCTGATGAAGCCTATCAAGCTTCGCTGCTCTTCCAAAATTATCCCCATGGAGGTTAAAAAACAAAGAAGCCGTGACGTTATTCTTATTTTGGATTTGGGTTCTCAATACACTCAATTGATTGCCCGCCGTATCCGCGAAAGCAAGGTTTTTAGCCAGATCGTTCCTTACAATATTTCCGCTAATGAAATTAAAGATTTTCACCCCAAAGGGATTATTCTTTCCGGTGGGCCGCAGAGCGTTTACGACAAAAAATCTCCTCTGCCGCTCGCGGAAATTTTTAAATTAGGTATCCCGATTCTGGGAATTTGCTACGGTATGCAGGCGATTACCCATATGTTAGGAGGTAAAGTCGCCAAAGCCAAAGGTCGTGAATACGGCAAGGCTGAGCTTTTTATTGACAGCAATAAAGACCTTTTTGTCAATCTATCCACGAATTTAACCTGCTGGATGAGTCATGGCGATGAAATTGCTACACCGCCGCCGGGCTTTGTTCGTATTGCGCATACCCTTAATGCCGCCAACGCGGCCATTGTCAACCGTAACCGTAAAATCTGGGGTGTCCAGTTTCATCCCGAGGTGGTGCATACCCAGAGAGGCTTGCAAATTTTACAGAATTTTGCTTACACTATTTGCGGATGCCTGCCACGCTGGACCATGGACCGTTTTATCGACGCGACGGTTAAGCAAATCAAAGAAACCGTAGGCCATAAAAAGGTGGTATTAGGTTTAAGCGGTGGAGTGGACTCCTCGGTGGCCGCCCTGCTTATTCATAAAGCCATTGGCAATAAACTTTACTGTATTTTTGTCGACAACGGTCTTTTGCGTCACAATGAAGCTTCTGCCGTTCAGCGGACGTTTAAAGGTAATTTTAAAATGAATCTGACGGTGGTGGATGCCCCCCGGCGTTTTCTGGAACGCCTCAAAGGTGTGGAAGACCCCGAACAAAAGCGTAAAATCATCGGTGATGAATTTGTGCGGGTTTTTCAAGATGCAGCCAAACGCATCAAAGCCGTTGAATTTTTAGGTCAAGGGACTTTGTATCCGGATGTGATTGAATCCGTTGCCGCCCACGGCGGTCCGACAGCTGTTATCAAAAGTCACCATAATGTCGGGGGGCTTCCCAAAGACATGAAATTTAAACTGGTGGAGCCTTTGCGTGAACTTTTTAAAGATGAGGTGCGATTAATCGGCAAGAATTTGATGATGCCGGACTCCATTCTAAAACGACAGCCGTTTCCGGGGCCGGGACTGGCTATTCGCGTCATTGGGGAAGTAACCAAGGAGCGTTTGGATATTTTGCGAGAGGCGGATGAGAGAGTACTCGATGAAATCAAAAAGGCCGGACTTTATCATGATTTATGGCAGTCGTTTGCGGTATTGCTTCCCATTAAAACTGTCGGAGTTATGGGCGATAGCCGTACTTATGAAAATGTTATTGCTATACGCTGTGTGAACAGTCTCGACGGTATGACCGCGGACTGGGCCCAGCTACCGCATGATCTTTTAGGAAAAATTTCTAACCGTATCATCAATGAGGTCAAAGGCGTCAATCGCGTGGTGTACGATATTTCCTCCAAGCCCCCAGCTACCATTGAGTGGGAATAGACCAACAGGGTCTGTTGCTGTATAATACCTTCCTAAACGGTGATTTTCCTTTTAGACTATGTTATCCTCAGAATTCGTCCATCTGCACGTCCATACGCAATACAGTTTGCTCGATGGGGCCTGTCGTGTTGACGCGTTGGTTCAAAAGGCCGCCAGCCTTGGCATGCCCGCTTTAGGGATGACCGACCACGGCAATATGTTCGGCGCCATCCATTTTTACCAGGCCTGTCAAAAAGCCAATATCAAGCCTATCATCGGCTGCGAAGTCTATATCACGCCCGGCAGCCGTTTGGAAAAAAATAGCGACCAAAAAAGTATTTGTCATTTGACTTTATTAGCGGCCAACGGCGACGGCTACGCCAATTTATTGAAATTAGTTTCCGCTGCTTACCTTGACGGCTTTTATTACAAACCGCGCATCGATAAGGAGATTTTAGCCAAACATGCCAAAGGCCTTATCGGCATTTCAGGGTGTTTGAAAGGCGAGGTCTCGGGGCATTTGCTGCGCGGCAATTTCGAAGCGGCGCTCAAGGCTGCACAGGATTACCGTCAGATTTTTGAAAAGGGTAATTATTACATTGAATTGATGGACCACGGCCTGAGTGAGCAAAAAAAGGTCAACGAAGACCTGTTGAAAATTGCACAAACATTAAATCTTCCCATGGTCGCCAGCAATGACGTGCATTACATCGAGCAAAATCAATCCATCGCGCATGAGACGCTTCTTTGCATCCAAACACAGACGACCCTCAATGATGCCAACCATATGCGTTTTGGCAGCGATCAATTTTATTTTAAAGACGCCGAGGCCATGAAAGCCTCTTTTGCCTGGGCGCCACAGGCAATCAGCAATACTCTAGCCATCGCCGAGAAATGCGATTTGAAATTGGATTTTGACCAATACCATCTGCCGCGTTATGAAGTGCCGCCGGCCAAGACCGCTGAATCCTATTTGCGCCAACTATGTGAAGAGGGTTTTCGCAAGCGTTATCCCGCGGGGATTGCCGGTGATTTACGCGAACGCCTGGAGCATGAACTTAAAACCATCGAGAACATGGGCTTTGTCAGTTATTTTTTGGTGGTCTGGGATTTTATCAAATACGCGAAATCAACTGGTGTGCCCGTCGGGCCAGGCCGCGGCTCTGCCGCCGGTAGTTTGGTCAGTTATTTGCTTGGCATCACCGATTTGGATCCCATCAAATACGGTTTGCTGTTTGAACGTTTCTTAAACCCGGGGCGCAGAAGCATGCCGGATATCGATATTGACTTTTGCTATGAACGCCGCGGTGAGGTGATTGACTATGTGACCAAGAAATATGGTTCGGCTAACGTGGCGCAAATTATCACATTTGGTTCCATGCAGGCCAAGGCCGCGGTACGCGATGTGGGCCGGGCCATGGGCCTGGCCTATGCTGATGTTGACCGTATCGCCAAGCTCATCCCCTACGAAATCGGCATTACCATTGAGGAGGCGCTCAACGTGGAACCGCAATTGCGCCAGCTGGTGGAGGAGGACAAGACCACCAAGCAATTGTTGGAAACCGCCAAAGTCCTGGAAGGGCTTAACCGTCATGCCTCCATTCATGCGGCAGGGGTGGTTATTTCCGATAAACCGTTAACAGAATACGTACCTTTATTTAAAAGTTCCGATGGACAGGTGACCACAGCCTATGACATGGACGGTATTTCCAAAATCGGTCTTTTGAAAATGGATTTTCTAGGATTAAGAACGCTGACGGTCATCTCTGATGCTCTCAAACTTATTCAACAGCATAAAGGTGTAGATATTAATATTGATGCTTTGCCGCTCGATGATAAAAAAACCTATGACATGTTAGGCGATGCCAATGCGCTGGGAGTGTTTCAGTTGGAAAGCGGGGGGATGCGGGATCTGTTGAAGAAAATGAAACCTTCGGAGCTTGAAGATTTAATTGCTATCCTGGCTCTTTACCGGCCGGGACCGATGGGCTCTGGTATGCTGGATGATTTTATCAAGCGTAAACGTGGTCAGAACAGAGTCACCTATCCTCATCCTAAATTAGAAGAGGTGCTCAAAGAGACCTATGGCATTATTGTGTATCAGGAACAGGTTATGCAGATTGCCGCTGTTTTGGCTGGTTTTAACATGACGCAGGCCGATGATTTGCGCAAAGCTATGGGGAAAAAGATCCCGGCGGAAATGCAGAAGATGCGCCAGGCATTTATCGACGGCTGTGCGAAGGAAAGCGGCATCTCCCAGGAGGAGGCGGGTCGTTTATTTGATTTGATGGATTATTTTGCCGGCTATGGGTTTAACCGCAGCCACTCGGCGGCGTATGCCCTCATTACTTATCGCACGGCCTATTTGAAAGCGAATTTTCCGGTGGAGTTTATGTGCGCTTTATTGACCTCGGAACGTGATAACACCGATAAAGTGGTGGAATATGTCAAAGAAGCTGAAAACATGGGGATTAAAATTTTACCACCGGATATCAATGCTTCGTTAGCGCAGTTTTCCGTGGCGAACGATCACGCCATCCGTTACGGTCTTTTGGCGGTAAAAAATATCGGCACTGGGGCTATCGAATCTATGGCGCAACAGCGTCAGAAAAATGGCCAATTTGAATCGATTTTTGATTTCTGCCGTCGAGTGGATTTGCGGTTGAATAACCGTAAAACACTGGAAAGTTTGATTAAATCAGGCTCCATGGATAGCTTGGGGGGCCGCCGGGCTCAGTTGATGGCGGCTTTAGATCGCGCTTTGGATGTCGGAACCAAGACTCAGAAAGAAGAGCAAGCCGGACAAATTTCTTTTTTTAGCATGCAGCAAGAACAAAGTGGGTTTGGCCGCGGCGATGATCAATTACCGGATGTGGTCGAATGGCCGCAGGCTCAGATTTTAGCCAATGAAAAGGCCATGTTAGGATTTTATTTAAGCGGTCATCCCTTGGAGCGTTACCGGGCGGAAATTGAAGAGTTTGCGGATTTTACAACCGCTTCTTTAAAAAATGCCCATGATGGTCAGGAAGTACGTATGATCGGCCTCATCCAGACGGTAAAATTGACGACAACGAAAAAGACCAATGAGCGTATGGCCATTGTCGGTTTAGAGGATGTGGATGGCACCATGGAATTGGTGATTTTTCCATCGAGCTATTCAACCATGGCGGGTTATTTGAAGGAAGGGGCTGTGGTCGTGGTCAAAGGCAGGGTTAATTTTCGGGACGGTTTACCCAAAATGGTTGCTCAAGAAATAGCAGGCATTGAAGAGGTCTATGGGCTTATTAAAACTATTCACGTAGATGTGTCCCAAGCTGGCAAAGTGGGGTTTGAGAAACTCAAAGAGAAACTGCGGCGTTTTCCGGGCAAGGTGCCGGTGTATTTGGAGCTAGATACCAAAAATTACAAAAGTGTGCAGATCTTAGTGGGAGAAGATTTGTTTGTGACGCCTTCGGAAGTGTTGATGGAAGAGATTAAAGCCCTAGTCGGTGCCGAGCATTTTCGCGTGGCTATTTAAAGAGAATTCTATTGCAAAAGAAGGCGTCTTTGGATATACTAACGCTTCACTTTATTGTCAAAGCCGGTGTTTAAGGGTATGAGGTTTGGATAGACACGCGGCTTTTAACCATTAATGTTTTGCCCCAGCCTGACTATTTGTGTCAACCACCGGCAAAATAAAGCAAGCCTGCCTGCCGGCAGGTAGGGAGAAGTTCAAGTATGGCTACAGAGTTAATTAAGCAGTTGTTGGAAGCGGGAGTGCATTTTGGTCATCAAAGCCGTCGCTGGAACCCTAAGATGAAAAAGTATATTTTTGGGGAACGCGGCGGCATTTATATTATTGACCTGGAAAAAACCGTCGAGAAATTAAGTGCGGCCCGCGACTTTGTGCGGGATGTGAGCTCTAAAGGAGGCAAAATCCTCTTTGTGGGTACCAAAAAACAGGCCCAGGATGTCATCCAAGAAGAAGCTGCCCGTTGTGAAATGCCTTATGTGAAATACCGTTGGATGGGTGGGCTTTTAACTAATCTGGAAACCGTCAAAAAATCCATCCGTAAGTTAAATGACATCGAAAAAATGGAAGCCAGCGGTATCACCGCGCGTTTGACCAAAAAAGAAAATTCGCTTTTGATGAAAGAAAAAGGGCGTCTTTTGCGCGATTTAGGCGGTATTCGTGATATGGCTACCATTCCTCAAGCCGTTTTTATTGTTGATACCAAAAAAGAAGAAATCGGGGTGGCTGAAGCCAACCGTTTAGGTATTCCGGTGGCGGGGCTTATCGATACCAATTCCGATCCGGATTTGATTCAGTATCCTATCCCTGGCAATGACGATGCCGTTAAATCCGTTAAATTTATTGTCAGTTTGATGACCGACAGTATTATCGAAGGTCGCAAAGAATTTCTAGTCGGCAAAAAAGCTCAAGCACAGGCCGCGGCTGCGGAAGTGATAGTTGTTTAAAGGAAAAGGGTTTAAATCATGGCAAGATCAGTCGATGACATTAAACAATTAAGAGAGGAAACTTCCTGCGGGGTGATTGAATGCAAAAAAGCATTGGAAGAAGCCAAGGGAAATTTTCAAAAAGCTAAAGAGATTTTAAGAAAGCGCGGACTTGAGATGGCTGCCAAGAAAGCCGACCGTGTCGCCAAAGAAGGACGGATGGAGGCTTACATTCACAATGGTAATAAGATTGGCGTGGTTGTTGAAGTTAATTGCGAGACTGACTTTGTGGCCCGTAATGAGGATTTTTGTAAATTTACTCGTGAGTTAGCCATGCACATTGCCGCTATGAATCCGCCGGATGTTCAGGGCCTTTTGAGCCAGCCGTTTGTTAAAGACCCCGACAAGAATGTTCAGGACCTTTTGAATGCATTGGTAGCTAAAATTGGCGAAAATATTCAAATCGGCCGTTTTGTACGGTTTAAGGTGGGGGAATAATGAATAAAAAACCTGTTTATAAAAGAGTTTTGTTGAAATTAAGTGGGGAGGCTCTTTTAGGTCGTCTACTCCATGGTATTGAAGCGGAAATGTGCGCCTCTTTGGCTGAGGAAATCAAAGAAGTACATGAGGCAGGGGTTGAGATGGCCTTAGTCGTGGGTGGTGGCAATATTTTTCGTGGTCAGGTGGAAAGCAAACGTTTCGGCCTGGATCGTTCGGTGGCGGATTATATGGGAATGCTGGCGACCGTCATGAACGGTCTGGCTTTGCAAAATGCCCTGGAACAAATCGGTGTACAGACAAGGGTGCTGACGGCCATTCAAATGCATGCGATCGCTGAACCTTATATTTTACGCCGGGCCATACGCCATTTGGAAAAACGCCGGGTGGTGATTTTTGTTGCCGGTACTGGCAATCCGTATTTTACCACCGATACGGCAGCGGCTTTACGTGCGACGGAAATTAATTGCGATGTGATCCTCAAAGCTACCAAAGTCGACGGTGTTTATTCAGCGGATCCAGCCAAGGACAAAACAGCCAAGAAATTTCATGAGGTCAGATTTATTAATGTGCTTAAGAAGAATTTGAAAGTGATGGATGCCACCGCCATCAGTATGTGTATGGAAAATAACCTGCCCATTATCATTTTTAATTTACTCCAAAAAGGCAATATCAAGAAAGCTATTTACGGAGAGAAGATCGGGACGTTCGTGCATTAAAGGACGTTTGGGTTCAAGGGAGCTTAGATGATCGCCAAAGAAATTCTTAAAGAGACTGAAAGTAGAATGAAAAAATGTATGGAGACGCTTTTGCGTGAATTTAACGAAGTGCGCACGGGCCGCGCCCAGCCGGCTTTGATTGAAGATATGCATATTGATTATTACGGTACTTCCACACCTGTGAAACAAATTGCTGCTGTTTCTTCGCCGGACCCACGTATGATCCTCATTCACCCCTGGGATGCAACGGCGATTGTGGAAATAGAAAAGGCGATTTTAAATTCCAAACTCGGCATTACGCCGACTCATGACGGTAAAATGATGCGTTTGAGTTTCCCGCCGTTGTCTTCTGAACGACGCGAAGAATTTATCAAGGTTATTAAAGACATGACTGAACGCGGTCGTGTGACCTTGCGGTCGATTCGCCGCGATGCGAATGAAAAGATCAAGAAAATTCAAAGCGAAGGCCATATGAGTGAGGACGATAAGTTTAAGTCGGAAGAAGAAGTACAGAAAATGACGGATCGTTTTATCAAAGAAATTGATACTCTGCTGGAGAAAAAGAGCAAAGAATTACGGGAAGTTTAGTGACCCACTAGCTCACCCGGTAGAGCACTACACTTTTAATGTAGGGGTACCGCGTTCGAGTCGCGGGTGGGTCACCAGGTTTCGTTCAAAAATTTTCATGTGTTGAACTTCGCCTGGCAGAGCCCGGCGAAGCCAAAGGCGAAAGCACTTTGGCGAAGACGGGCGGATGGCGGAATTGGTAGACGCGCATGCCTTAGGAGCATGTGGGGTAACCCGTAGAGGTTCAAGTCCTCTTCCGCCCACCAAATTTTTGTAAAACAAAAATTTGGTTTCTGAGCGAACTACGCGGCGGTAATTCAGTTGGTAGAATGCCACCTTGCCAAGGTGGATGCCATGGGTTCGAATCCCATCCGCCGCTCCATATTAAGGTATTTCTGGGGGTTTCATGAAAATTACTGAATTTTTATGCAAAGAAGCGCTGACGAACGATTTAAAAGCAACGACCAAAGCGGAAGTGATTCAAGAAATGGTGGGGTTACTGGTTGATACGGGAGCGATTGATAAAAAACATAAGAATAAAGTGGTTGAAACCCTTATGGCGCGCGAGGCTCTGGGTTCCACCGCTATCGGACAAGGCATCGCTATTCCTCACGGTAAATCTGACAGCACCGATCAATTAGTGGCTGCGTTGGCCATTAGCAAAAAAGGAGTCAATTTTGATTCTCTTGATGGAGAGCCGGCTTATATTTTCTTTTTATTGGTGGCTCCCATCGATTCCGCCGGTCCACATTTGAAAGCTCTTGCCAGAGTTTCCCGTCTCTTAAAAGACAAATTTTTCCGCGAAAGTCTTAAAAATGCCAAGATACCTAAAGACATGCTGGAGCTGATTTCGCGGGAAGACGTGCGTGTCAGTTAACCATCACTAAAAAAGATGATGTCCAATAATCTTTCCAAATGGCTTTATCCGGGCATCAAAGTCAAGCGCTGGATGCTGATGTCTTTATTTGGTGTTTTAGTTGTCGGCATTGGTGCTGTCTTTTTCGTTTCCCCTTACTCTTTTGTGCGTACTTTTGCCACGATTATTATCCTCTGTGGGATTGTATTTATTATCCTGGGGATGGGTAAGATGATTGTGTCTTTGTTGACGTTGTTTTTGCCCCAACGCGAAAGGGATGTCGTCAACATTTTATATCAACGTCGTTATCTGGAGCGCGGTCCCAAGATTGTGGCCATCGGTGGCGGGCATGGTTTATCGTATTTGCTTTTAGGGCTGAAGGAATACACCGCCAATTTAACCGCCATTGTCACGGTGGCTGACAGCGGCGGTTCCTCCGGCCGTTTGCGCGAAGAGTTTAATATTGTTGCTCCCGGGGACATCCGTAACTGTTTGGTGGCTTTGGCGGATGCGCCGGCATTGATGGGCGAACTATTCCAATACCGTTTTGCCGAGGATTCTCAGTTAAAGGGGCATAATTTCGGTAATTTGTTTTTAACGGCCATGGTCCAGATCACCCATGGTGATTTTAAAAAAGCTGTGGAAGAATGCAGCAAGGTTCTGGCGATTCGCGGTAAAGTTATTCCTTCGACGGTGCATAATGTGCATTTGGTGGCCGAGTATATGGACGGCTCCCGCACTGAGGGCGAGGCTAAAATTTCCAAAACTAATAGGCCCATTAAACATTTGTATTTAACCGACCGGGATGCGCAGCCGACCCCCGAGGCATTAACCGCCATCGCACAGGCGGATATTATCGTGTTGGGGCCAGGAAGTCTTTATACCAGCATTATTCCCAATTTGATTATCAAAGGCATACCGGAGGCTATTGCTCAGTCGCCGGCCTATAAAATTTATGTTTGCAATGTGATGACTCAGCCAGGGGAGACGGATGGGTTTTCTGCCTGCGATCACATCCGTGTTCTGACAGAATATTCTCATATACAGATTGTCGATGCCTGCGTGATCAATAATGCTTTAGTGCCCGAAGGAGCTTTGCAGCGTTATCGCAGGGAGAATTCTTATCCGGTAGCGGCGGATATCGACAAAATTAAAACGATGGGTTATAAAGTGGTGGCCACCGATCTTTTGGGAGTTAACGATTACGTGCGCCACGATTCGAAGAAAATAACCCAGGCGCTTATCAAATTGATCGAATCCCAGAGGGTGATCAAACGTTAGTATATGGACCGTGTGGAAAAAGATATAACCGTTGCCAATAAAAAGGGTCTGCATGCCAGACCCGCCGCTTTATTCGTGCAGCTGGCGGATAAACTTAATGTTTCCGTGACCATTCAAAAAGGTGAAGAAAAAATCAACGGTAAATCCATCATGGCGCTGCTGAGTTTGGGGGTTTCCTGCGGGACGGTTTTAAAATTAATCATCGAAGGAGACAGGGCTCAAGAGGCCATGGGAGAGTTTGAAAAATTTTTTAACAAGCAGGAAGAAGAGATTACTTCATGAATGAGATTGTTTTAAAAGGTATTCCCGCGGCTGCCGGTATTGCGTACGGGCCGGCGTTTATTTTGGACAAGGGCGAATTCATCGTGCCCAAACGCGCGATTTTGGCGCATGAGGTGGATTCTGAAATCGCCCGTTTTGAAGAAGCACTCAATTATGCCCGCCGGGAAATACATGCACTCAAAGAAAAAATCAGCCAGAGAGTGGGTTTAAAGCAGGCCCAAATTTTTGATGCGCATCTTTTGGTTTTAGAGGATCCAACGCTTTTTGAGCAAGTGGCCAACGGCATCCGCCAGCATAGGAACGCGGCCGAATATATCTTTTCCAAACTCATCAAGAAGTACGTTCAAACCTTTTCGAAAATCCCTGACGAATATTTGCGCGAACGCGCCGGCGATATCAATGATATCGCCCGACGGGTGTTCAAACACCTTATGGATGAAACCAAACTCCATGATCTGGATAATCTTCAGAATGAACTGGCGATCGTGGCGCATGATCTTTCTCCCTCGGATGCGGTGGGCCTTTACAATAAGAAAATCATCGCTTTTATTACCGATATCGGCGGCCGTACCTCCCATACAGCCATTATTGCCAAATCTTTAGGCGTGCCGGCAGTAGTAGGGTTGAAGGATGCGACGTTAAGAATCAGTAACGATGATCCTTTAATCATTGACGGCCAAAAAGGCCTTGTCATCATTAACCCCACGAAGGCAACACAGGAATTGTACACCAAAGAACAAAGTCAAATCCATGCCTCTTTAGAGAAATTGGAGGATTTAAAAAATCTCCCGGCCCAAACCACCGACGGTAAAAAAGTTTTGTTATTGGCGAATTTGGAACTAGCCAATGAAATTCCCGCTGTTAAAAAATTTGGGGCGCAGGGCATTGGGCTTTACCGTACGGAATTTTTATACATGAACCGTTTGGATTTGCCCTCGGAAGAGGAGCAGTATCAGGCCTATAAGCAGGTGGCCGAGGCGGTGGTGCCTTACGGGGTGACTATTCGTACCCTGGATATCGGCGGGGATAAATTTATCTCCAGCGTTCAAATCCCCAAAGACATGTCACCGTTTTTGGGTTCGCGTGCGATCCGTTTTTGTTTGGAACGCGCCGATATTTTTAAGACGCAGTTAAGGGCCATTTTACGCGCTTCGGTGCATGGTCAGGTGCGGCTGATGTATCCGATGATTTCAGGGGTGGGAGAATTGCGCCAGGCCAATGCGATTCTGGCTGAAGTCAAACGCGGTCTGCATGAAGAAAAAATTCCTTTTGATGCGAAGCTCAAAGTCGGTGTCATGATTGAAGTTCCCTCGGCCGTGATGACCGCGGATGCCCTGGCCAAAGAGGCAGATTTTTTTAGCATCGGTACCAATGATTTGATTCAATATACCCTGGCCGTGGACCGTGTGAATGAAAAAACGGCGCATTTGTATGAGCCCTCGCATCCGGGGGTGCTGCGCATGATTCAAAGAACCGTGGATGCCGCCCACAGCGAGGGACTGCACGTGAGCCTTTGCGGTGAGATGGCGTCCGATCCAGCCATGGCGTTATTGCTCATCGGCATAGGATTGGATGAGCTGAGCATGTCACCTTCGAGCATTTTAGCGATTAAGAAGATGATCCGTTCCGTACGCTTTAGTGACATTCAGCGCATTTGCCTGGAGACCATGCAGCTGACCACCGCACAGGAAGTGGAAGAGTTTGTGTCTTTGCAAATGCAAAAGTTAGGGTTATCATGAAAGCTCTCATTTTAGCGGCCGGTTATGGTACACGTTTGGCGTCCGTCATTAAAGACACTTCTAAATCTTTAATTCCCATCAATGGTCGGCCTTTGATTGATTATATTGTTTGCCGTTTAAAAGATGTTGAGTCTTTGACGGATATCGTGGTGGTGACGAATAATAAATTTTATACTTCTTTTAAGCAATGGGCCAAAACCCATCAGGATCTGAACATTCGTATCGTTAATGACAAAACCAGTACCCCCCACCAGAGACTGGGGTCAGTGGGGGATATCCACTTTGTTTGGAAGCAGGAAAGAGAAGCGGACGACTGGCTGATTATCGGCGGAGATAATTTATTTGATCAAAATC
Source organism: Candidatus Omnitrophota bacterium (assembly GCA_016201795.1). Taxonomy (GTDB): domain Bacteria; phylum Omnitrophota; class Gorgyraeia; order Zapsychrales; family Fredricksoniimonadaceae; genus JACQCF01. The sequence goes on from JACQCF010000004.1 coordinate 114,577, forward strand.
TAAAAGATTTCATGCGCTTTGCTTTAAAACAGGACTCGGCCATCACCATCGGTGTTTATGATATCCATGACACACAAGCGGCCAGCAAATTCGGGGTCGTAGCCTTGGATAGTAATAAAAAGGTTATTTCTTTTGAAGAAAAGCCCTCTTTGCCGGTCTCCAGTTTGATTACCATGTGTTTGTATTATTTCCCTAAAACCACGCGGGCTTATTTGCAGGAATATGTAAGTCAGTCCGGGGCGTTGGATGCCGCCGGAAGCTATATTCAATGGCTCTGCCGCAAGAAAGATGTTTATGGTTTTCAATTCGGCGGAAAATGGTATGATATCGGAAGTCTTGAATCCCTTCAGGATGCTCAAGAACATTTCAGATAAAAATTATTTTAAGCCTGCCTGCCGGCAGGCAGGGAGGCAATTGTGAAAGGACGTTATTTATTTACTTCAGAATCGGTCGGCAACGGCCATCCGGATAAAATGTGTGATCAGATTTCCGACGCGGTGCTGGACGCGGTTTTAAAGGATGATTCCAAAGGCCGTGTGGCCTGCGAAACATTTTGTTCCATGGGGCTGGTCATTGTCGGTGGTGAAATCACGACAACGACCTATGTGGATGTGCATAAACTGGTGCGCCAGGTTTTGCTGGATATCGGGTATAACCATCCCAAATACGGTTTTGATGCCAACACCTGTTCTATCTTAAACGCCATTAACAAACAGTCTCCTGATATTGCCCAGGGGGTGGACGTCGGCGGTGCCGGTGACCAGGGCATTATGTTTGGTTACGCCTGCGATGAAACGCCGGAATTGATGCCGCTGGCGATTATGCTGGCGCACCATCTGGTCGAGCGCGTTGAGGAAGTACGCAAAAAAGGTATTTTGAAATATTTGGGGCCTGACTGCAAGTCGCAGGTGACCATTGAATACGAAGATGACAAGCCTTTGCGGGTGGATGCGGTTGTGTTAGCCTGCCAGCATACCGAGGAGATTCTGGATAAAAGCGGCAAACGGATCACTGAAAAAGCCAGAAAAGAAATCATTGAAACCGTCGCTCATCCGATGGTGGGCAAAATGATCGATGTCAAGACCAAATTTTATATCAATGAAACCGGCAAATTCGTGTTGGGCGGGCCGCAATGCGATACCGGCGTGACAGGCCGTAAAATCATTGTGGATACCTATGGCGGTGTGGTACCGCATGGCGGCGGCGCTTTTTCAGGCAAAGACCCCACCAAGGTGGACCGTTCCGCAGCTTATATGGCTCGTTACATCTGCAAGAATATCGTGTCTGCTGGCCTGGCGAAAAAATGTTTGCTACAGCTCGGTTATGCCATCGGGCATCCGCAGCCAGTGAGCGTCATGGCGGATACTTTCGGTACGGGAAAAATTTCGGAACAAAGATTGGTGGAGCTTATTCGCAAACATTTTGACTTAAGCCCGCGCGGTATTATCCAGACTTTGGATTTGCTTAAACCCATTTATCAAAAGACCGCTTGTTATGGCCATTTCGGCCGCCCCGGATTTTCATGGGAGCGTACCGATAAAGCCGAGGCGTTAAAAAAAGAGGCCCAATCTTATGACCACAGCCATATTAAAGAATCCAAAAAAGTTAAAGTCTATGCCTAAGACCGCCGCTTCCGATTTTAAGGACTATAAGGTCAAAGATCTTTCTTTGGCCCCATGGGGGCGTAAGGAAATTACCATTGCCGAAGGTGAAATGCCAGGTCTTATGGCATTGCGTCGGGAATTCGGTGCCAAAAAACCTTTAAAAGGTGCCCGCATTGCAGGGTGCATTCACATGACGATTGAAACCGCAGTTTTAATTGAGACCCTGGTGTATTTAGGCGCTCAGTTGCGCTGGTCTTCGTGTAATATTTTTTCTACCCAGGACCATGCGGCCGCCGCCATGGCTGTTAGCGGTATTGCCGTTTTTGCCTGGAAGGGAGAGACCTTGCGGGAATATGATTGGTGTGTACAGCAGACCATTCATTGGCCCGATGGGCAGGGACCTAACATGCTTTTAGATGACGGTGGGGATTTGACGCTGATGATGCATGAAAAATATCCGCACTTATTAAAAAATGTGCGTGGGCTTTCGGAAGAAACCACCACCGGTGTGCACCGCTTGTATGAAATGATGAGCAAGGGCACGCTCAAGGTTCCGGCGATCAATGTGAACGATTCGGTCACCAAATCAAAATTTGATAATCTTTATGGCTGTCGTGAGTCATTGATTGATGGCATTAAACGCGCCACTGACCGCATGATCGCTGGTAAAGTCTGCGTGGTGGCCGGCTACGGTGACGTGGGCAAAGGCTGTGTGCAGTCTTTTAAAGGTTTAGGCGGACGGGTGATCGTGACGGAGATTGATCCTATCTGCGCGTTGCAGGCATCTATGGAAGGCTACCAAGTCATGCCTATGGATGAAGCCGCCAAAATCGGCGATATTTTTGTCACCGCCACCGGCTGTATCGACGTCATCAAGGGTGCGCATATGGAAGTGATGAAAAGCGGGGCTATTGTCTGCAATATCGGGCATTTCGATTCCGAAATCGAGGTGGCGTATTTGAACAACCGCAAAGACATCAAAAAAATCCAGATCAAGCCGCAGGTGGACGAATACACTTTTCCTAACGGCAAAAAGATTATCCTTTTGGCCGAAGGTCGTTTGGTGAATCTTGGCTGTGCCATGGGGCACCCTTCCTTTGTCATGAGTAATTCTTTTACCAATCAGGTGTTGGCTCAAATGGAGCTGTGGCAAAACGCTCATCAATATGAGAACAAGGTGTACACCTTGCCCAAATACCTGGATGAAAAAGTCGCTCGTCTGCATTTAGAGAAGGTAGGCGCACGCCTTGACACGTTAACCCCATCGCAGGCTAAATATCTGGGTGTTAAGACAGAAGGGCCTTACAAGCCGGATCACTATCGTTATTAGATCATGTCTCAAAAAATTAAAAAAATCGGACTTTTGACGTCCGGCGGTGATGGCCCTGGGATGAATGCCGCCATACGTTCGGTGGTGCGTTATGCCCTGCATTATGGCCTGGAGGTAGCCGGCATCATGCGCGGCTATCAGGGACTTTTGGAAGAAGACATTGTGCCGATGAATCACCGCTCGGTGTCTAACATCATCAATCGTGGCGGTACCATTTTAAAAACCGCTCGTTCCAAGGATTTTGCGACCGACGAAGGCAAGGCCAGGGCTGCTGAGGTTTTACGCCGCCATCACATTGGCGCATTAATTGTCATCGGGGGAGACGGTTCTTATGCTGGTGCTTCCAGGTTTTATGAAAAATGGGGATTCCCTACGATCGGCTTGCCCGGCACCATTGACAATGATTTAAACGGGACAGATCAGACTATTGGCTGCTCCACCGCTATCAACACGGCGCTAGAGTCTATTGATAAAATTCGTGATACAGCCCAGAGTATGGAACGTGTTTTTGTGGTGGAAGTCATGGGTAATCAAAGCGGATACATTGCCATGGAAGTGGCTTTGGCCGCTGGCGCGGAAGATGTGATTATCCCGGAGCGTTCATTTGATTATGAAGCCATGCATCAGGACATGGTTGAAGGTAATAGAAAAGGCAAAATCAGTTATATTATTATCGTGGCTGAAGGGGCGGCGCAGGCACCCGTGGTGGCGGAAAATATCACCCGTCATACGGGGTTAGAAACTCGTTACGTCGTTTTAGGTCATGTGCAGCGCGGAGGAACCCCCAGCGGCCAGGATAGGATCCTTTCCACCCGATTGGGAGCCGCGGCCGTGGATTTAATCCTCAATGGTTATTTCGGCAAAGCGGTGGGAGTTTTGCAGGATGAAATCAATGTGATTAATTTAAAAGATGCCACCCGCCGCGAGCATACCGATATGGACCGCCGCTACGAGCTTCTCAAAATTCTCACCTAGTCCACCCTTTACAGGAAAACCAGGTTTTGCTATAGTACATCTTTCTTTCGGTGGTTTAAGGCAATCCCTCATCCCACTGAGGCAGGACTCGGGATAAATTCTCCCGCCGTTGGCGGGATCATTTAGGAGGATGATAGAAATGGCAGTAAATACTGCTTTTGATGTAGATGCAACAGTGCAAAAATTAGTCTTGAGTGATCATGTTAAAGACAAGGAAGCTATCGCCCACGAAATTCAGGCGCAGGCTAAAGCCAAAGGTATTTTTTTGGCCTCCATCCATGACGTGTATATGGCCCGCGGCAAGGGCAAGGGCAAAAATTTTACCGTGCCGGCCATGAACTTGCGCTGTTTGACTTATTACTTAGCCCGGGCTGTGTTTCGCGTGGCGAATCGCCATAAAGCCGGTGCGTTTATTTTTGAAATCGCTAAATCCGAAATGGGTTATACTAGTCAAGCGCCGATTGAATACGCCGGCGTTGTTTTAGCCGCGGCCATTAAGGAAGGGCATCACGGTCCTGTTTTTATTCAAGCTGATCATTCCCAAATCAAAGCTTCCGGCTATTTTGAAAATCGCGGCAAAGAAATCACCGCGCTGAAAGATTTGATTCAGGATGCGGTGGCGGCGGGCTTTTACAATATCGACGTGGATAGCTCGACCACCGTGAAATTGGAACGGCCCACGTTAACCGAGCAGCAGCGTGATAATTTTGAAAGCTGTGCACAGCTGACGACTTTTATCCGCAAACTTCAGCCCAAAGGGATTACGATTTCGGTGGGCGGGGAAATCGGGGAGGTCGGCGGCAAAAACAGCACCGTTGAGGAATTGGCGGCGTTTATGGATGGCTACCATAAGTCCCTGCTAAGTGGCGTGACGGGTTTAAGCAAAATCAGCGTGCAGACCGGAACATCGCATGGCGGCGTGGTTTTGCCGGACGGAACGATCGCTGATGTTAAGGTGGATTTCGATGCTTTACAAAAGCTTTCCAAGCACGCCAAAGAAAAATACGGTTTGGGCGGTGCGGTCCAGCATGGCGCCTCAACACTGCCGGAGTCCGCGTTTAATAAATTCCCGGAAATCGGCACCATTGAAATTCATCTGGCCACAAATTTTCAGAATATGGTTTTGGACAGCAAGAAATTCCCAAAGGACTTCAAAGATCGGATGGACAAATGGACGTTTGAGAATTGCGCCAGCGAACGTAAAGCCAAAGACACCGATGAGCAATTCCTGTACAAAGCCCGCAAGCGCGCGCTGGGCCCGTTTAAAAAGGATATGATGAACCTGCCGGAAAATATTAAAGAGGCCATTGCACTGGAAGTTGAAAAGAATTTTGAATTCCTCTTTAAGAAACTTAATGTCACGGATACCAAGGATTTTGTGACGGCTATTGTCAAGCCGGTGGATGTCACTATAGGTTTGCGCGCTGTCCAGGCAGAGTTGACTGGAGAAGGAGATGATTGATGGCTAAAATTTACTACGACAAAGATTGCAACATTAACGATATCAGAAACAAAACCATTGCGGTGGTCGGCTACGGCATCCAGGGCCGCGGGCAGGCTTTGAATTTGCGCGACAGCGGCTTGAAGGTGATGGTGGCCCAGCGGCCCCCGACGCTACACTCGGCCGGCAGGAACAATTATGATCAGGCCATTAAAGATGGTTTTAAACCAACGTCCGTTGAAGATGCGGCCAAGAAAGCGGATGTCATCATTATTTTGACCCAGGACCATTTACAGGCGGATATCTATAAAAGTTCGATTCGGCCGCATTTGACCAAGGGCAAAGCTTTGGCATTCTCCCACGGGTTTAATATCCATTTTAAATTCATTGTGCCGCCTAAAAATGTGGATGTATTTATGATCGCTCCTAAAAGTCCGGGCGCTTTGGTGCGCCGTCAGTATGAAGAAGGCAAGGGTGTGCCGTGTTTGGTAGCTGTTCATCAAAATGCCACGGGCAAGGCGCTCAAAATTGCTTTGGCCTATGCCAAGGGTATTGGCGGATCGCGGGCGGGGGTTATTCAAACAACTTTTAAAGAAGAAACCGAAACTGATTTGTTTGGTGAGCAGACCGTGTTGTGTGGTGGCGCCAGCGAATTGATTAAAGCTGGTTTTGAAACCCTGGTGAAAGCCGGCTATCAGCCGGAAATTGCCTATTTTGAATGTTTGCATGAATTGAAGCTCATCGTGGATTTGATTTATGAAGGCGGCATTCAGGGTATGCGCAAACGTGTCTCCGACACCGCGGAATATGGAGATATGACCCGCGGCCGGCGTATTATCAATGAGCGCACGCGTCAAGAAATGCGGAAAATTTTAAAGGAAGTCCAAAACGGCAAATTCGCTAAAGAATGGATGGCGGAAAACAAAAAAGGCCGTCCGAATTTTAATAAAATGCGCAAAGCCGGTGAAAATCACCCCGTGGAAAAAGTGGGTGTTCGACTTCGGGCGATGATGAGCTGGATGCCCACCAAATTGTAAAACAATTTGGCGAGGTCTCGCCAAAATCAAAGATTTTGGCGGAAAGGCCAAGGGACAATCCTATGAACAATAAAAATAAAGTATTGATTTTTGACACTACCTTGCGCGACGGAGAGCAGGCGCCCGGGGCGAGCATGAACCGTCAGGAGAAATTAGAAATCGCCTACGCTCTGGAGCATTTGGGAGTGGATATTATCGAAGCCGGGTTTCCCGTGTCTTCCAAAGGGGATTTTGAGTCTGTCAAGGACGTTGCCCGATGCATTAAGAACTCGACGGTTTGCGGTTTGGCCCGCTGTTTGACTAAAGACATTGATGCCGCGGCCCAAGCGGTAAAAATGGCTAAACATCCTCGCATTCACGTGTTTTTGGCCACCTCTAAAATTCACCTGGAGCATAAATTCAAAAAAAGCCAGGACGAAATTTTGCATATGGCCCTGGAGGCGGTCAAATATGCCCGCGGTAAGATTGACGATATTGAATTTTCACCAGAAGATGCTTCCCGTACCGAAAAAGAATTTTTGTACCGTATCTTGGAAGCCGTCATCAAGGTCGGAGCAACCACCATCAATATTCCCGATACGGTCGGTTATGCCACGCCGCAGGAATACGGGGCGGTGATCGCCGGCATTTGTCACAATGTCTCTAATATCAACAAGGCGGTGATCTCCACCCATTGCCATGATGATTTGGGTTTGGGGGTGGCTAATTCTTTGGCTGGCGTTATCAACGGTGCCCGTCAGGTGGAGTGTACCATCAACGGCATCGGGGAGCGCGCCGGCAATGCCTCCATGGAAGAAATTGTTATGGCCATCAAAACCCGTACGGATTTTTACGGTTTGTCGACGAATATCAATACTAAAGAATTTTACCGCACCTCAAGGCTGGTTTCTAAAGCCACCGGTTTTATCGTGCCGCCTAATAAAGCCATTGTGGGAGCCAATGCCTTTCGCCATGAATCAGGCATTCATCAAGACGGCATTTTGAAAGAGAAGCGTACGTATGAAATTATGGATCCCGCAGATGTGGGTGTGCCTTCGCAGGGAGGGTTGGTTTTGGGCAAACACTCCGGCCGTCATGCGTTTAAAGATCGTTTGAAATCCTTAGGGGTTTACTTGAATGAAATTCAAATGGATAAGGCCTTCGAGCGTTTTAAAGATTTGGCGGATAAAAAGAAGGAAATTTTTGATGAAGATTTAATCGCCATCGTGGATGAATCCGGCCATAGTCTCCAAGAGTTTTGTTTGTTGCAAGATTTGGTGTACACCAGTGGCAGCCACGTGGCGCCTAAGGTTAAGGTGACTTTGAAGTTTAAAGGAAGGACATACCAGAAAGAATCCTCTGGCGACGGGCCGGTGGATGCCAGCTATAAAGCCATTGAGGCGATCACCAAGATCAAAGCCAGGCTACTTGATTACAGCATTCAGTCCGTGACTGGTGGCAAGGATGCTCTGGGTCAAGTGACGGTGAAGGTGATCGTGGGCAATCGTCGTGTGATCGGCCATGGGGCAAGTACCGATATCATTGAAGCCTCGGCGAAAGCCTACATCAATGCGATTAACAAAGCGATGACTCTGCAAAAGTTAAGGACTTGATGTGTCTTATCAACCTCCAGCCATTTACGGAATTATCGGTTATCCTTTAACACATAGCTTATCCCCTCTTATGCATAACGCCGCTTTCAAAGCTTTGAAAGTCAATGCGGTGTATAAGCTGTTTGAACTTAAAGATGACGAGGAATTAAAACTCTTTTTTGAAGACCTCAAGCAAGAGGGTAATCCCATCCTTGGTCTTAATGTCACGGTTCCTTACAAGGAGAAAGTTTTAGCTTATGTGGATAGTTTGGATCCTTTTGCCGAGAAGGCAGGGGCCGTCAATACCCTTGCGATCACCCACCAGCGCAAAATCCACGGCTTTAATACCGACGGGCCGGGGTTTTTAAGTCATTTGGAAGAGTTAAACTTTTCTCTGAAGGGTAAACGTATTGCGATGTTGGGGGCCGGTGGTACCGCCCGGGCGATCTTAAGTGTTTTGTGTTTGGTCAACCAAAGACCTGCCGGTATTAAGCTTTATAACCGAACGTTGAGCAAAGCCCGGAATTTGGTCGAAGAATTGGCTCAGAAAATGGATACCAGTATAGTGGCCGTTGTTGATAGTGTAGAGGATCTTAATGTGGAACTGGCGGATTGTTTGATTAATACAACCTCCGTGGGATTAAAAGCTGAAGCAAAACCTTTGGTGGACCCTGGCCACTTTCATGCTGATATGTTAGTCTACGATGTGATTTATAATCCTGCACAGACAGATTTGTTAAAAGCAGCCAAAGCCAAAGGAGCTAAAACCTCTAACGGTCTTGGGATGCTGTATTATCAGGCAGTGCTGGCGCTCAATCATTGGTCCGGAGTCGATATCGACGACAAATATAAAAAAGTTATGCGCCAGACATTGGAGAGCAGCCTTAAATAATGGATATCTTTGTTATCTTTATGGCGGGTTCGATCGTCGGCAGCTTTTTAAACGTCTGCATTGTGCGTCTGCCGCAAGCCAAATCTGTTGTCTTTCCCTCATCTCATTGCCCGCGTTGCCAAAAACCTATTGCCTGGTATGACAATATTCCTTTGGTAAGCTGGATCGTACTTGGCGGCCGCTGCCGTCGCTGTAAGACAACCATAGATTTTCGTTATTGGCTGGTGGAGTTTTTAACAGCTTCTTTTTTTGCGGTCTTCTATCTCACTTATGGCTTCAACCCACTTTTACCGGCGTATCTGGTTATGATCTGCTGTTTTATGGTGGCGACCTTCGTGGATTTGGAGCATCGGATTATTCCCGATGAGGTTTCCATTGGCGGTCTGTGGGCAGGACTTATTTTAAGTGCCTTCATTCCTCAACTGCACCCGTCTTCGGAAAATTTGGTTTTAGGCGGGTTTATCGCCGGATTTTTAGTAGTGCTGTGTTTATTGTTGAGCTGGATTTATCCTTTTTTCTGCAAACATCTCATGGAAGAAGAACCGTATAACGATAAGCCGTTTAAAATTTTGGTTTTATTATCTTTACTCTTTATTGCGTTTGTCAATAATTTTATGTTTATACCGCCACCTGGGATAGCAAGTTTAGCAGCGGCTTTGATTGGTTTTATCATAGGCGCAGGAGCTATTTACGCCATGGGATTATTGGGAGATATACTCTTTCGCAAAGAAAGCATGGGCGGCGGTGATGTCAAACTCATGGCCATGATTGGCGCATTTTTAGGCTGGAAAACAGCCCTACTATCGTTTTTTATTGCCCCATTCTTTGGAGCGATCGTCGGTATTATTGAAAAAATCCGCACCAAAGACAGCACCATTGCCTACGGGCCTTTTTTAGTTTTAGGAGCTTTGGTGAGCCTTTTTTGGGGGCGGGCCATTATTCAATGGGTTATCCAAGGGGGGGTTTATCGGTTATGAAAACAATTTATGTGCTTTGGTGGGTTATGGTATTTGGTGTTTATTCTTCTTTGGTGGGGGCGGCACCGGCGAGCAACATACAATTAAGTTACGACACCGATAAGCAGACGCTTCACGTGGAAGCGGATCACCCTACGGACAGGTTAGATAGATATTTTATTCGTAGGGTGGTGGTGACCAAAAATCCTCAGGAATCCCAAGAATTTTATTTTTCCCGTCAGACATCGCCCGCTAAGTTTATCGCCGATCTGGATTACCCGGCAAACCCGGGGGACCATTTGGAGGTGCAGCTTTTTGCCAGTGAAGGAGGAACAACACAAGGCAGTTTAGATGTGATTAAAGCCGAACAGGCAAAGGATGGCGATGAAAAAAAGACTGTACCGGATAGATGGTGATCGTAAAATAGCCGGCGTCTGCGGCGGTATCGCCGAATATTTTGACTGGGACCCTTCGCTGGTGCGTTTGGTCTTTGCGCTCATTTGTTTTTTAGGCGGGTTCGGTATCATTTTATACGTCCTTCTGTGGGTCATTGTACCTTCTCAATCGAAAGTCTTATGACTTCAAAAAAATTGATTAAAAATATTGTGCTCATTGGGTTTATGGGCTCCGGCAAAACCATGATTGCTAAAGCTTTGGCGAAAAAGCTTAAAATCGAGCGGTTTTCCATCGACGAGATGATCGAAGAAGAACAAAATCGTTCGGTGGCGCAAATCATCACAGAGAAAGGATGGCCTTATTTTCGTCGGCTTGAGCATCAGATGGTGAAAAAACTTTCGCGTAAGAAAGGTGTTATCATCGACTGCGGCGGCGGTGTGGTGCTGAAGGCACAAAATTTTGAACTTTTAAAAAAGAATGGTATAATATTTTACTTGAAAGCAACACCCCAGGTGATTTACAGGCGTATCAAGGACGACAAAACTCGCCCACTTTTCAACGGGCCTCATCCCCAGGCGCGTTTAAAAGCCATCTTCAAAGAAAGACTTCCCCTCTACAACCAGGCCGATTACACCATTGATGCCTCAGAGGCATCCATTGACGGGCCGGTTGCAGAAATACTCAAGAAAGTTCTCGCATGACATCCCAAGAAGCTTTGATGGTCCTTAACGCCATCCCCGGGTTGGCCGCCAGCGGCATTAGAAAACTCATGGACGCTTTTGGTAGTGCCGATCAAATCTTACAACAGAATTATAAAACGCTTTTAGAGCAGGGTCTGGCGCCGAGTTTAGCGACAAATATTGTTCATTTTCCTAAAGACAAATTCCTGGAAGGTGAATATAATCACCTGCGGCAAAAAGATGTCGAGGTTATCACTGTTGTTGATGAGCGTTATCCGTCTTGTTTAAAAGCAATTCCCTCACCACCCCTTGTTCTTTATATGAGAGGGAAGCATCAGATGTTATCATTGCCGGCGGTGGCGATGGTTGGTTCACGGCGAGCTTCTTTTTACGGGATAAAAATTGCTGAACGTTTCGCCGGCGTATTTGCCCGGGTCGGGGTAGCGGTGGTTTCGGGTTTAGCCAAGGGGATTGATACCGCTTCTCATCAAGGATGTTTAAAAGCGCAAGGGGCGACGATGGCGGTACTCGGGTGCGGGTTAAACCATATTTATCCTAAAGAGAATACACGATTGTTGGAAGATATTGCTCAAGGGGGACTTTTGGTTTCCGAGTTTCCCATGGATACCGCCCCTTTGATGTATAATTTTCCTCGTCGTAATCGCATTATCAGCGGTTTGAGCCTGGCGACACTGATCATTGAGGCGGCCGAAAAAAGCGGGGCTTTAATCACGGCGGATTGTGCCTTAGAACAAGGCAGGGATGTTTTTGCGGTGCCTGGTAATATTGACAGCGATTTGTCGCAAGGGACCAATCGTTTAATCAAAGATGGCGCCAAAATAGCTTTATCAGCCGAGGAGATTTTGCAGGAATTAGGCCTGGAGATGAAAGCGCAGTTAGAACAAGAGAAAAGCTACGAAAAGCCTCGAGTCAATTTATCGGTGGATGAATATAAAGTTTATGAAATGCTGGACCATCAGCCGAATCATATTGATGTCATTGCCGCGCGATGCGGCCTGGACATTGGCGCATTAATGATCCAGGTGTTAAACTTAGAACTTAAAGGAGTCATTAAGCAGTTGCCGGGGCAGTATTATATTAGAGTGTAGGGGCGGGGTGACCCCGCCCGTACGGAGAATAGAGGAAATTATGGCTAAAGCTAAAGCGTTGGTTATCGTTGAGTCTCCTGCCAAAGTTAAGACGATCAATAAAATTTTAGGCAATAAATACAAAGTCACCTCCTCCATGGGGCATTTGATTGATTTACCCAAATCCAAATTGGGGGTGGATATCGAGACTGATTTCAGCCCTCAATTTATCGTGGTGCGCGATAAGCAAAAGATTTTAAAGAAGCTTAAAGATGAAGCCAGGGGGGTTGATGAAATTTATATCGCCACCGACCCGGACCGCGAGGGGGAGGCCATTGGCTGGAATTTGATCGAACATATCGGCGATGGCAAAAAAGTCAAGCGCGTGGTGTTTCATGAAATTACCAAAGAGGCTGTCAAAAAGGCTTTTGAACATCCCCGGGAGTTTGACCGTAAAAAAGTGGACGCTCAAAACGCCCGACGGGTGCTGGATCGCATTGTGGGGTATCAGATTTCACCGCTGCTCTGGAAGAAGGTGGGTTCACGTTTAAGCGCCGGGCGCGTACAGTCGGTGGCTTTGCGTTTGATCGTTGATCGAGGTGCGGAAATTAAAAGCTTCGTGCCGCAGGAATATTGGCAGATTGCGGTTGATTTACACAAAAAAGGTGTCCAGGACCTTCTGACGGCCAATTTAGAAAAAATCGATGATAAAAAAGCTGATTTAAAAACCGAAGGGCAGACTAAGGGAATCGTTAAAGAGATTAAACAACAGGCTTTCAAGGTCAGCGCCATTGGTCAAAAGCAAGTCAAGCGTCATGCCCCGCCGCCTTTTATCACCAGCACCCTCCAGCAAGAAGCATTTGCCAAATTAGGTTTTAATACCTCCAAAACTATGTCCATTGCCCAGCAATTGTATGAAGGGGTGGAAATCGGCGATGAAGAGCCGGTGGGTTTAATTACGTACATGCGTACCGACTCGTTTCATATGGCCAATGAAGCTATTGATAAGGTACGCTTATATATCAAAAAAGAATACGGATCTAAATTTTTACCTGAAACTCCCAATCGTTACAAATCCAAAAAAAGTGCGCAGGAAGCGCATGAAGCTATTCGCCCGTCGGATGTGTTTCGCAAACCCGAAGAACTTAAAACTTATTTAACCGAAGAACAGTTTCGTCTTTATCATCTTATTTACAAACGTTTTATCGCCTGCCAGATGACAGCGGCGAGCTTTGAGCAGACCAAGATTGAGGTTGTTGCCGGTCGTTTTACTTTTGGCGTTTCAGGGTCACTGATGAGTTTTGCCGGGTATTTGTCCGTATATAAAGACAGCGACGAAGAGGAACAAAGAAAACTCGATCCTTCCCATTATCATCAAGGGGATGTTTTACAGTTAAAGGAAGTTAAACCATCCCAACATTTTACCAAGCCGCCGGCCAGATATTCAGAGGCCAGCCTGGTCAAAGCTTTGGAAGAGAATGGTATCGGACGGCCCAGCACTTATGCCTCGATTATTCAGACTTTGGTTTTCCGCAACTACGTGGCGCGCGATCGCGGTTATTTTGACGCCACGGATTTAGGCATTAAGATTTGTCAGCTTCTGATGGAATATTTTAAGAAGATCATGGACATTGGTTTTACCGCCCACATGGAAGAGGGGCTGGACTCTATCGAGGAAGGCCACACCAAGTATGAGAAGCTGCTCAAAGATTTTTACGGTCCCTTTAAAAAAGAACTTGATTATGCCTCGGCGAATATTCAAAAGACGCATGCGACCATCGATCGGTTCTGCCCGCAATGCGCCAGACCTTTGGCGGTCAAATGGGGACGGCGCGGACGATTTATCAGCTGTACGGGGTTTCCCCAATGCAAGCATGCCGAGCCTTTTACGACGGATATTGCCTGTCCTTTGCCCGGATGCACGGGGAAATTAGTCGAGCGCCGCTCCATGCGCGGGACCACCTTTTATGGCTGTAGCCGTTATCCGGAATGCAAATTCATTGCCAATAAATTACCTGTGGCACAATAAGATTATTTACTTTCTATGAAACAGCATCTCGCTAAATTCTTGTCTTACCTTGAAATTGAAAAAAATTATTCCCGCCATACCATATTAAATTATCGCCTTGATTTAGAAGAGTTTGCCAGATTCTTGAGGGGGACTGCTATTGAAACGGTGGCCTATGTGGACTTGCGCCGGTTCTTGGCACAGTTAAAAGGGCGTAATTTAAAACCGCGCACCTTGGCTCGCAAATTGTCCAGCTTGCGTTCTTTTTTTAAATTTTTGCAGCGGGAGAAAATTGTTAAGAACAATCCCGCCTCACTTCTGGTCACCCCGAAATTAGACAAACCCCTGCCGCATTTTTTAAGCGAAGAGGAGGCGGTCAAGATCATCGAGGCGCCTCCATCGGATAAGGTCAGCCAATGGCGCGACAAAGCTATTTTTGAAACCCTTTACTCAACGGGAATTCGCGTCAGCGAGCTGGTCGGCTTAGACGTGGATGATGTGGATTTTATCAGCAATATCGTGCGGGTCATGGGCAAGGGCAAGAAGGAACGTCTGGTACCCATCGGTGATAAAGCTTTGGATGCGATCAGAGAATATATCGACCGGCGTAAAATGGAATCCGAATGTGTGTTCTTAAACAAAAATGGGACGCGATTAACCACCCGCAGTATCTGTGACATTATCAATAAATATGTTCTCCAACAGGCCGTGGCCCAGCATGTAACCCCGCATATGTTCCGCCACTCGTTTGCCACGCATTTACTCAATCGCGGTGCGGATTTGCGCTGTGTCCAGGAATTATTGGGGCATGTCAATTTATCGACCACCCAAATTTATACCCATCTAACCACCGATAAACTCAAAAAAGTCTACGACCAGGCCCATCCCAGGGCGTGAACCTGTAGGTTTTTCGCTGGCTCACCGACGCTATTTAATGTACAATAACCTCTATGTTTTTTGATGTTTTATTCTTTATTTACGCCCTTGTTTATCTGCCTTATTTGCTTTTAACGGGCCGTTGGTATAAGGGTTATGGTTTGCGTTTTGGCTCCTTTACAGACGCGCTCAAAGCCCGTTTATCTTCGGCTTCCACGATATGGATTCACGCGGTCAGTGTCGGTGAGGTCATGGCGGTGGTAACGCTAGTGGAAGAGATGAAATCCCGCTGGCCGACTTACACTTTGGTCGTGACCACCACCACCAAAACAGGTTACCAGTTAGCTCAAAGTAAGCTGAGGCAGACCGCTGTGGTGATTCCATCGCCTTTGGATTTTAGTTTTGTGGCCGCTTCCTTTTTACGTTTGATTAAACCCAAAGTTTATATCGCCGTTGAGACCGAAATTTGGCCTAATCTTTTTAACTGTCTTTCGCGCCATGGCATTCCTATTATTATCATCAATGGCCGTATATCAGATGTTTCGTATGGACGCTACAAAGCCATCAAGTTTTTGCTTAAAAGGGTTTTAGAAAAAGTTTCTTTGTTTTGTATGCAAACAGATAGAGATGTCCGCCGGATGGTTGAATTAGGGGCGC
The DNA here is from genome assembly GCA_016201795.1 of Candidatus Omnitrophota bacterium. GTDB lineage: Bacteria > Omnitrophota > Gorgyraeia > Zapsychrales > Fredricksoniimonadaceae > JACQCF01. Next base: position 130,088 of record JACQCF010000004.1, read on the forward strand.
CTCAAGATAAAGTTTTTACTGTCGGCAATATTAAATTCGACGACCTGCCGTCTGACTCAACGATGTCATTCCCGTCCCGCCATGGCGGGATTATCGGGAATCCAGAATATACAAGTTCTAGATCTCCGACTAATGCTTTCGGGGATGACCGAATTTGGGTTGCCGGAAGTACTCATCCCGGCGAAGAGGAGATTGTGTTGGATGTGTATGGCAAAATGATCAAAGAGCATTCTCAATGGCATTTGATTATTGCGCCGCGGCATGTGGAGCGTACAGCAGAAATTGTGCGTTTAGTTGAAAAGAAGGGTTTATCTGCCATCAAACTTTCAGACAGCGGGTGGCCGAGGCAGGGACAGGACCCGCTGTTAGGCAGTAGTGTGGTGGTGGTTGACACTATCGGCCATTTGCGTTCTTTATACGCCAGATCCTCTTTGGTGTTTGTGGGCAAAAGCCTTTGTGTCGGCGGGGGGCATAATATTATCGAGCCGGCTTTTTATGCCAAGCCCATCATCATCGGCCCGCACATGGACAATTTTCGCGATATCGCCGCGCTTTTTAAAACCCAGGGGGCCCTGATACAAGTTAAAGATAGTATGGAATTTGAACAACAAGTGAAGCGTTTGATGACGGATGAATTTTTAAGAACACAGTTGGGAGAAAAAGCCTACGGCGTTGTCAAAGCCAATCAAGGAGCAGGCGCGCGTATTCTTAAAATGCTTGAGAAATGGTTATTATGAAGAAATATTTTTATGAGCTTATGATGGACAAACGCCATGGCTTGATTGATAAAATCATTCAGGCGGTTTTATGGATTTTGTCGTTGGGCTATTGTCTGATGGTTGCCCTTACGCGGCTGTTGTATCAAAAAGGCTTTTTGTCCGTCTATGAGAGCCCCCGACCGGTTGTTAGCATCGGCAATATTACCAGCGGAGGAGTTGGCAAAACACCTCTGGTTATTTGGCTGGCTAAAGTTTACCATGAAAGGCAAGTGAAGGTTGTTGTTTTGAGCCGCGGCTACGGTTCTGTTGAAGGCTTAAATGATGAAACCAAGATGTTCCAAGAACTATTACCGCAAGTGCCGATTGTCATCGGATCAAACAGAAAAGAAAGTATTCGAAAAATTTTTGAGAAATGGCCGGTGGATATTTTTCTGGCCGATGATGCCTTTCAGCATTGGCCTTTAAAGAGAGATTTGGATATTGTCACGGTGGATGCCGCCTATCCGTTCGGTAATGGTCATTTGTTGCCGCGGGGAATTTTACGCGAGAAGCCATCGGCCTTGGAGCGTGCGGATATTTTTGTATTAACCAAAACAGATAAAGTACAAAGTACTCAAGAGCTTTGTAATCAATTGCACCAGATTAATCCTGGGGCTTTAGTTGTCAAATCCCGTCATGTCCCTCGGCGTTTTCATAATTTTGAAGGACATACGACCAACCTTGAGATTCTTAAGGGTCAGAAAGTGTTGGCGTTTTGCGCTATTGGGGATCCCTCTTCGTTTGAACACACACTGCAACAATTAGGGCTTGTGGTATCCAAAGTTTTTACTTTTGTGGATCATCATCATTACAGCGAAGATGATCTTCAGAAAGTGGTCAACCATGCCAGAAAAGAAAATATCAAGATTATTGTGACGACGCACAAAGATGACGTTAAAATAACACCTTTTAGAAATGTGTTTTACAAGGAAACTGTTCTAATTTTGGATATTGAATTAGAAATCACTCAAGGTCAAGATGAGCTCATTCAACGAGTCCTTTCTTTGCGGCGCCGTTAGATTTTTAGGCGCTTGTTTCTGCCGACTGCCTTATTGCTTAAGCCGGGGCATGGCCCGCAGCATAGGGCTGGTGGGCTATTATCTGTTGGGTAAAAAAAGGGCTGTTGTCGAGGCTAATCTCAGGATAGCTTTATCCACCATCAAATCCCCGCAGGAAATTCGTCCTCTGGTTAAAAATGTTTTCCAAAATTTTGTCTGTAGCTTTGTGGATTTGCTTTGCGTACCTAAAATTAAAAGCCGAGGATTTGAGAAGTTCGTTACTTGCCAGGGGTGGGAAAATATCACTCAGGCTTTGTCTTTGGGCAGAGGATGTATCCTTTTAGCGGTTCATTCAGGAAGTTGGGAGTTGGCCAGTTTAGTCGGAAGCATGTGCGGCCACCCCTATAATGTTGTCGTTAATGATCAACCCAAAGCTTCCAAGCTTAATGAACTCCTTAATGAGTATCGACGTTTGGCGGGAGCAAAAGTGATTTATCCTGGTTCTGCCATCCGTGAGATTATGCGCGTTTTGAAGGACAATGAAATTGTCACTCTGGTGCTGGACCAGGGAGGTAAAGACGGTATTCCTGTAGAGTTTTTGGGTAAAACAGCCTCTATGTCAACAGGGGCCATTCGTTTAGGACTTAAATATCAAATACCAGTTTGTCCGGTATGGATTGAGCGCCAATCAGAAGGCAGGCATGTGCTTAAATTTTTTTCTGCTTTGACGTTGCAGACGGGCAGTCCTATGGAAGAGGACGTAAGAGTCAATACCCAAAAAGCTGTAAGGTTTTTTGAAAATTTTTTGCGTGAACACCCTGCGGAATATATGTGGTTTTACAAGGTCTACAAATACACCACCCAGGCCGATGTGCTGATTTTAGATGACGGTAAAACAGGACATTTACGTCAGTCCCAGGCCGTGGCAGAGGTGCTTAAGACAGCGTTGAATAGAGCGGGTAAACAAGTACGTCTTAAGACGGTGACGATTGAGTTTATTCATCCTTTGAATCAGAAAATATTTGTTGTTTATTGCCTCGCAGCTCAAATTCTTACCTTTTTAAGACAAGAAGAAATTCTGCGGTTTTTTCTCAAGCCGGATTGTTACAAAGCATTGATGGCCACCAGGGCTAATTATATTATTTCTTGCGGTTCTCAAACAGCGGGGATCAATTTTATAATGGCACCTTTAGGAGGGGTTAAATCTATTCATATTTTAAAACCAGGGCTTTTGGATTGGAGTTGGTTTTCTTTGATTGTTTTGCCAGAGCATGACAAGGCTCACAGCAAAAGCCACCCACGCCTGGTATTCACAAAAGTGGCTTTAAATTTGATTAGCCCTGATTATTTGAAACAACAGCAGGAAAAACTTTTGCTTCGTTATTCGCATTTGAAAACGAGTGTACGCTCCAAAATGGGTGTTTTATTGGGAGGCAACGCTAAAGGAGTTCTTTACAATGTGAATCAGTTGCGTTTGTTGATTCGTCAGCTCAAAGAAGCAGCGCAGCATTTTAATATGGACCTTCTGGTGACAACTTCCCGCCGCACACCGCCTCAAGTGGATGAAATGATCATCAAAGAACTGCGCCGTTTCGAGCGATGTCCCTTTTTGGTGATCGCCAATGAAAGCAATGTTCCCGAAGCACTCGGCGGTATTTTAGCTTTGTCTGACCTTTTGATCGTCTCGGGGGAAAGTATTTCCATGGTTTCGGAGGCTATAGCGTCGGGCAAAAAGACTATCGTCTTTGCTCCCAATGGCACCTATGCGCCGCGGCCCTCCAATAAATATGACCGTTTTGTTTTAGAGTTAAACCAGCAGGGGTACTTGTTGGCCTCGTCGATTAAAGATATTTCTAACTCCATCAGCCAGGTGATGCGTCAAAAAATTTCTCCTAAAACCATGGATGATCAGACCAACATTTTACAAGCCATCGAGGCTATTGTGTAATAGTAATTGTTTAGAAATTTTGATACGGTTTCCCCTCCCTTGGTGGGAGGGGTTAGGGGAGGGGGATCAACGCAGATCATCGCTTTTATGCCCCCTCCCTTACCCTCCCCACAAGGGGGAGGGAAGACAATGAGAAATATTTATCATGAATATCTTGCAAATTCTTCCAGAGCTTAATGTGGGCGGAGTGGAGACCGGCACGCTTGATCTGGCCCGGTATTTAATTCATCAGGGGCATAAATCGGTGGTGGTCTCTGCCGGCGGAACTTTGGTGGCTGAACTGGAGAAAAACGGCTCCATTCACTATATCCTACCGGTGAATAAGAAAAATTTTTTTGTGATGTTTTCGGCGATCCATAAGCTCATGGGTATTATCCGCAGAGAAAAAGTCGATATTGTGCATGCGCGTTCCAGAGTCCCGGCTTGGGTGGCGTTTTTGGCCTGCCGTCGGACGCAGGCTGTTTTTATGACCAGCTGCCATGGCTATTACAGCCGACATTTCTTCAGTCGCGTGATGGGCTGGGGTAAATTGGTGATCGCCATCAGTGAAGTGATCGGCCAGTACATGGTGCAGGATTTTGGTGTACCTTCGCGTTATGTGCGTATTATTCCCCGCAGTGTGGATACGTCCAAATTTAATCTTGCGCGTGGGACCAAAGGGCCTGGGGATCCTTTTCTCATCACTATGATCGGCCGTCTGACACCGCTGAAAGGCCATCCGTTTTTCCTCAAAGCCATGGCGCAGGTTCTAAGGTCCTTGCCCAATGTCAAAATCCAAATCATCGGCGATGCGTCCCCTAAGCGTCCCAGATATAAAGAGGAGTTGGTGCTGTTAACCAAACGTTTAGGGATCACTCATCATGTGGAGTTTATGGGCAATCGCCGGGACATTCCTCAGTTATTGGCCGCCTCGGACTGTTTGGTTTTATCCACTATCACTCCAGAGGCCTTTGGCCGGGTGATTTTGGAAGCTCAGGCCGCCGGTGTGCCGGTGGTGGCCACCAAAGTCGGAGGAGTATCAGAAATCATTGATCATGAAAAAACCGGTCTTTTAGTATTACCCAATAATATCGAAGCGATGGCACAGGCGGTGTTGCGTATTCTCAAAGACCGCGCTTTCGCGGCCAGCCTGGTAGTCGAGGCCCAAAAAAAGATCGAACAGCATTATACGTTAAAGCATATGGCTGAGGCGACGCTGCACGTTTATCATGAAGCCGTGAGCTCGCTTAACATTCTGGTGATTAAATTGACGGCGCTAGGAGACGTGGTTTTAGCAACCGCCTCTTTAAAAGCGCTGCGTCAGAAATTTCCCACGGCCCAGATTCATGTGCTCACCTCACCGCAGGCCAGCTTAATCGTGCAGCGTTGTCCTTATGTGAATGGCGTCATTGTTTTTGACCCATCCCATAAAGACCCGCTTTCGATTTGGCGGATGAGTCAGATGCTGCGTCAATATCGTCTTGATAAAGTCATTGATTTGCAAAATAATCGGCTCAGCCATCTTTTGAGCTTCTTAAGTCTTGCCAAACAAACTTACGGTTATCATAACGGTAAATTCGGATTTCTTTTAAGTCATTCGATCAAAAATAACATACTGTCTATGGCGCCGGTGGAGCATCAGTTTCGTGTGCTTAAACTTTTGGGGATCGACTATAATCCGCCGGTGTCCTTAGAACTTTGGCCCTCCGCTAAAGATTACGAATATGCTCAAAGTCTTTTGGACAGCGAATGGATGGGCCATTATAAAGATATGGTGGGATTAAATATTTCGGCGTCCCGGCGATGGGCAACGAAGAATTGGCTAACGGAGCACATGGTCAAGTTATGTGATCTTTTAGGTGCTCATAATATTCGGGTGATCCTAACCGGACAAGCCAAAGATCAAAATCTGGCCCGTCTGCTGGTGTCGAAATCGAAGTCCAAACCCGCCAACTTCACGGGCAAAACCAACATTTTACAATTGGCTGCTTTGATTAGCCGATGCCGGGTGTACATTTCCCCTGATTCGGCCCCGCTGCATGTAGCCTCGGCCATGCAGGTACCGGTGGTTGCTTTTTTTGGTCCTACGGATCCTGTACGGCATATGCCGCCGGTGACCAAAGCAGCGGTTTTGCGGCGGGACCTTAAATGTTCGCCGTGTTATGCGGGGGTTTGCAAAATTAAAACACACGCGTGTATGAAAGAAATCACCCCAGAGTACGTTGCTCAAAAAGTGATGGAACTGATGCGATGAATATTTTATTTTTGACCACTCATCTAAATACGGGGGGCATTACCAGTTATCTTTTGAGCTTGAGCCGCGGTTTGCAAGCGCAAGGTCATCAGGTGTTTGTGGCCAGCGCCGGCGGGGATTGTGAAAATATTTTCAAAAATGATGGCGGCAGGCATTTCAATTTGGGTTTTCGCACCAAATCCGAAATTGACCCAAGAATTTATTTGAGTTTGGGGCCTTTAAAAAAATTTGTCTATAAAGAAAATATTAATATTATCCACGCCCAAACCAGAGTCACGCAGGTGATGGGATATTTTTTGGCACGCATGAGCCACAAACCTCTGGTGACAACCTGCCACGGCTTTTTTAAACCGCGGTTTTTCCGTCGGATTTTTTCCTGCTGGGGCCAGGCGGTGATTGCGATTAGTAAACCCGTTAAGGAACATTTAGTGAGAGATTTTGGCCTCGATCCTAAAAAAGTTCATTGGATTGCCAACGGCATTGACTGCTCCAAGTTTGTTTTGGCCACCGAGGCTTTAAAACAACAGACACGTCAAAGGTGGAATATTCAGGCTAAATTCGTGATTGGCCTCATTGCCCGATTTTCAGATGTGAAGGGCATTGATGTTTTGATTAAGAGTATGCCTTTAGTCATTCAACAATATCCGGACGTGCTTTTCATGGTTGTCGGCCAGGGGCCCGAACAAGAGAAATTGTTTAATCTGGCGGAAGGTTTAAATTTAAAAACTCACGTGCGTTTTGAGAACATTGTCAATCAAACGGCAGATATTTTACCGGCTTTTGATCTATTCGTGATGCCTTCACGTCAGGAAGGCCTGGGATTGTCGGTGATGGAAGCTCAGTCCTGTGGACTGCCGGTGATCGCCTCTGGCGTTGGCGGTCTGGTGGATTTGATTGAAGACGGCAAAACAGGATATTTGGTGTCAGCGGGCGACAGCAAGGCTTTGGCTGCTAAAATCAACGAGGTCTTGCGAAATCCTTTGCAGGCTAGAGAGGTTGGTCTGGCTGCCAGAGAATATATCGCCCGGAATTTTTCTCTGGAAAAAATGGTGTCCGCTACCGAAAAAATTTATGAACGTAATTGTGGTTTCCCCTCCCCTTGTGGGAGGGGTTAGGGGAGGGGGTAAATTGAAGAAAGCATTAACGCTCAGAGCAAAAGAATTGAGAAATAATTCCACTGAAGCTGAAAAATATCTCTGGTATGTCCTTCGACTTGAAAACCTGGGGGTTAAGTTTCGTAGGCAAACCGTTATTGGTCGATATATTGTAGATTTTGTATGTTTTGAAAGGAAATTGGTGGTTGAGCTTGACGGTGGACAACATGCTCAGAGTCAGCATGATCATGTACGGGACCAATGGCTTAAGGGGCAGGGGTTTGAGGTTTTAAGGTTTTGGAACCATGATGTACTTGGGAATCGGGAGGAAGTTTTACAAAAGATAGTTGATTGTTTGACTCCCCCTCCCTTACCCTCCCCACAGGGGGGAGGGAATACATGTTATCAAAACCCACAGGGGGATGGAATCCAATGATAAAGAACGCTAAATAAATACCTATGAACAATATTCTGGTTGTTAATGTCAATTGGCTGGGGGATGCGGTTTTTTCCACGCCTGTTTTTGGTGCGCTCAAAGATAATTTCCCTAAGGCGCGCGTGAGCTGTTTGTGCGTCCCCAGGGTTCAAGAGGTGTTGAAATTCTGCCCTTTTATTGATGAGCTCATTGTTTACGACGAAAAAGGCTCCCATCAATGGCCCTTAGCCAAATGGTTTTTGAGTAGTGATTTGCGCCGCCGTTCGTTTGACGCGGCCTTTTTACTACATCGCTCCACGACCCGCGCGCTTTTGGTTTATCTGGCCGGTATTCCTATCAGGGTTGGTTATTCCAAAGCCAAAAATCTTTTGACGCATCCGGTGGATTTTAATGATGAAGGTATTCATCGCTCTGACCTTTATTTAGAAGCGCTGGAATCTTACGGTTTAAAAATCAACAATAGGACCTGCCGGTTGAATTTGAATCTCGAGGATGCCAAAAGGTTAGATCAACTTTTGCAGGGCAAAGGCATAGACCCTCAGGAAAAATTTATGGTGCTTCATACGGCGGGTAATTGGCCATTAAAACGCTGGCCGGCGTTTCATTTTGTGCGGTTGATTGAAGGTATTCATGATCGATTTAATATGAAAGTGATTTTATCCGGCAGCCGAGGGGATTGGGAGCATTGCCAGAGCATTAATCAACAGGCTCGCCATCAGGCGATGGTGGTGGCAGGAGAAACAACCTTGGGACAAGCATTGGCCCTATATCGTCGGGCCGAGGTGATGATTTCCTCGGACAGTGGGCCTTTACATCTGGCGCATAGCGTGGGAGCCAATGTCATTGGTATCTATGGGCCGACCAGACCTGAGGTCACCGGGCCTCGAGGAGCAGGGAAAGCCAAAATACTTTTTAAAGATGTCGGCTGTAACAAAGCGCCCTGTTATCACGCAGCCTGTACGAACAATATTTGTATGCAAACCATCACCGTAGACGATGTTCTGGAAACTATACAAACATTCATCGGTTCATAATATTCTAGTCATCACTTTAAGCAATATCGGTGATGTGCTCCTGACGGGGCCTGTCATGGATATTCTTTTAAGAGATTTCCCTCAGGCGAAATTATCGCTGGTGACATCCCCTAAAGCCGCTTTCCTTTTTGAAGGCAATCCCCGCATTCATCAGGTTCACATTTTTGATAAAATACTCAATCCCATGAGCCAAGCCAAATGGACTTTGAATTTAAGGCGTTATCATTATGATGTGGTGGTGGACTTGCGCAATTCCATGATTGGTTATTTCCTTTTTCCCCGATGGATCACGCCGCCGGTTTTATCCGTTGATAAAAAATTTCATTTGAAAGATCAGCACTTAAACCGGCTGCGCGCACTCTATGATTTTGACCCTGATCCCGCGCCATCTTTGGCCATAGCACCTTCTTTTGATGATAAACTTTTTGTTGATGAATGGCTTAAACCTTTTTTAGGGGGGAGCTCATCCTTTGTGGTGGTGGCTCCCAGGGCCGCGGATTCGGCTAAAACCTGGGATTCTCAAAACTTCGTGCATTTCATCAACGCCATTATCAGCCAGTATAGTTTAAAAATTGTGATGATCGGCTCCCAAGATGACAGAGGAGTCATCGAGGATATCAGCCGTCAGGTGACTGCTCCTATTCTTAATTTGGCCGGACGTATTAGTTTGATTCAGACAGTGGCTTTGCTCAAAGGTGCCAGGATAGTGGTGGCGCATGACAGCGGGCCTATGCATATCGCCAGCTACCTGAATAAACCTTTAGTTGCGCTTTTTGGGCCGACGGATCCGGTCTGCTCTTGTCCATGGAGTTCGATTTTTAAAGTTGTTTGCCGTAATAGCCAGTGCCCGCGTTGTTTAAGTCCGCGATTATCCATTCCTCACAATTGCATGGCGGCCATTACTGTGGAAGATGTGTTACAAGCCTTTGGGGAGGTTTATGGTTCGACTTGACCCACCAAAGGCGGGTCTCTCTCACCACTTTTGGAAGAGTGAAGGCGTTCATTCTTGAATAAATGAGTTTTAAGATTATTGACTTCAATTTTAAAAGGTGTTATTCTTTAACTATGGAACAGGTGTTAATTAAAGATGAAAATTTGGAAGGCCACTATGTGGCTGTGAAAGGTTTCAACGATCCTTCCCCGATCGCTGATGGGAAAGACCCGCAAGAGGTCCATGCTTTAGCCATACGAAAAGGCTTTAAAAATCCCTTGATTATTTATGTTCCCCTGCACGGCATGATTCAAATCTATTAATGAAGATTGTCAAAACCCCTTTTACGAAATTATCTGCTGCTGATATTGCGCGCCCCTGGCTGCCGGTCATCATCATAAATCCTCATACCAGTCAAGAAATACAGGTGCTGGGACTTATTGATACAGGCGCTGATGAATGTGCTTTACCGGCCGCCTATGCCAGTCTTCTGGGTCATAATTTGCAGGCCGGTAAACCCAAAGAGGTCAGTACGGGTAACGGTATAACAATAGCGTATTCTCACACAAGCCGCATACGAGTGGGGAATTTCACCACAGACCAAACATTGATTGATTTTATGCCTAACCTGTCTGTGCCGCTTTTGGAGATGAAGAATTTTCTTAATCATTTTGTTTTAACTGTTGATTATTTGAATGGTAGCTTTAGCCTAGAGAAGCCTTGATGCTTTCTCCCTGCCCCAGTTTTTATAATATTCTAATTGTCCGCACAGACCGCATTGGGGATGTCATCTTGACAACTCCTGCCATTAAAGCATTGCGTAAAAGCTATCCCATGGCGCGCATTTCTGTTTTGGTAGCTGCCTCAACCCAGGATCTGGTGCGGGGCAATCCTTATCTGGATGAAATATGGCTGGATGAGCGCAGCGGCCGGCACAAGGGATGGATTGGATTCTTGCAGCTGGCGCGCGATATTCGCCGCCCTCAATTCGATGCTGTTTTTATCTTCCACACCAAACGCCGTTACAATTTAGCCTGCTTTTTGGCCGGTGTGCCGGTACGTATCGGCTACAAAAATGAAAAATACGGATTTCTTCTAACTTCCGGAATTAAAGATATTAGATTTCAAGGGAAAAGACATGAAGCGGAGTACTGTCTGGATGTTTTAAAAACCGTAGGCATTGAGGATGCGGATTTAGATTTTTTTGTGCCAACGGACAAGCAAGCGGAAAATTGGGCTACCCATTGGCTCACTTCAAACGGACTGAGTCGTGATGAGATCATTGCCGTGCATGCCGGCGCAAGCGACCCTGCCAAATGCTGGCCGTCAGAACGTTTTGCCGATTTGATCAACAGTTTGCATCAACGCACCAATTGTAAAATCGTCTTGATTGGCTCCCTTCAAACTAAAGCCTTGTCTTTACAGATTACGCAGTTGTGTCAGAGTGCTCCTTTGGATTTAACCGGGCAGACGTCTTTAGCCCAAACGGTAAGCCTTTTGAGACGTTGCCGGCTTTTGATTTCCAATGATTCCGGTCCGGTGCATATCGCCGCGGCTGTTGGTATTGGGGTCATTTCGCTTTTTATGCGTGATCAACCCGGAATTAACCCTAAACGTTGGAGACCTTTATCGGATAAAAGCGTTTATCTTTTTCATCCGCAGGGTATCGAAGTTCAAGAAGTTCTTGACTCTGTAGAAAAACTCCTGCATAAAGACCATCAGAAATTTTTCCCCTGGTAACAGGCGACTCTCCTTGAGCAACGCTGTATTCAACTGAATATTATTTTGCTTTTATTATGTTATTATGTTATTCTTTTATCAAAGGGGGTGATGGGCTATGCTTAGTAAAACCAATTTGAACATTACTTTAGATAAAGATCTCATTAGGATCATTGATACGGATAGGGGGCAGACTCCGCGGTCATCTTTTATCAATTCCATACTTTCAAGATTTTTTAAGAAAAGTCATGAAATTTTTGATTGGGGTGAAGAAAACCGTCTTGCCGAACAAGACATTAAAGCCGGTCGGGTAAAGAAATTCTCCAATAAAAATGAGGCCATGAAATGGCTAAAGAATTAATATTCACCGACCGCTTTAAGAAAAACTTTAAAAATTTGCCTTCTGCCATTCAAAAACGGTTTGATAAAAAACTTGAATTGTTTTTGACTAATCCGCGCCACCCTTCTTTGAATATCCATAGGTATCTGGGTTTTGATGATGTTTGGGAAGCCTATATCTCAAGGCAGTACAGATTTACTTTTTCCGTTACCAAAGAAAGTATCATCTTTCGCAACATCGGTCCCCACAACATTATTGATGATAGCGATGTTTAATTTAACCTCCTGACTCCTTCTTTAAGAATAGATTTTTAACCTTATGTAATTAAAGATTTTAGGTTTCAGAAAAAAAGAGGAGATTCCCATTTTTTACCATTTTATTTCCAGACTGGAAATAAGTTGTGTCATTGCGAAGGAGCACAGCGACTGAAGCAATCTTTACACTCAGGACTCGGCCTGAGCGAAGTCGAAGGCCTTCGCTCACTGCGTTCGCTCGCAATGACACAGCTCATTGACCCCTCCCACCAAGGGAGGGAAGCCTGCCGAATGCTTAAAGTTCCATATATTCCACAAATTCCAAAAAAACTGGCATCGGACTAGAAAGAGATATATACTTATATCGGAAAAAGGCCTGCCTGCCGGCAGGCAGGGAGAGGGGCCAAGAGTGAAAAATATTCAAATAAATTCTGGAATCTTTAAAGAAACATTATATAGTATCTCTATGCGAAAGTTTCCTTTAGGAAAGATAAAATTTTTACTCAGACAGATGACCGTTTATGCGGTGTTTTTGGCTTTCTGTTCTTTTATGGTTTTGCTTCCTCGTTTAAGTTTTGCTCTTCCGCAAGGTTATAGTGTTCAATCCGGCAGTGCCACCTTTGATAACTCCAATCCCAACGCTTTGATCATTAACGCTTCCAATCAAGCCATTATCGATTTCAATTCTTTTTCAATAGATGCCAATGAGTCCGTGCAGTTTTCTGGTACCTCCAGTGTATTAAACCGCGTGACTGGCTCTTTGGCCAGCAATATTTATGGCGGCTTATCTGCCCCGGGACAATTTATTTTAGTAAACCCTAATGGGATTTATTTTGCCCCTAGTGCCAACGTTCAGGTGGGCTCTTTAATTGCCTCCACCTTGGATATTCAAAACGCCATGTATTTAAGTAATCATCTGGCTTTTGAGAAACAACCGGGCGCGCTCTGGGGCAGTATTGTGAATGAAGCCAATATCAGTGCCCACGATATTGTGTTGTTAGCGGATCAAATTCAAAACAAGGGCATACTCACCGCGAATTTAGGGACCATTGCTTTAGCCACCGGAGAGCAGGCTACGTTAAGTTTTAGTGATGATGGGCTCATCAATGTGGTGGTGGATAAAGGGGTAGGGAGCTCTTTACAAAATCAGGCGCTCATTGATAACCAGGGGACTCTGCAGGCCAATGGCGGAAAGATCATCCTAAATGCCAAAACCTTCTCTGACAATATGGATACGCTGGTCAATAATAAGGGTCTTGTGCAGGCGGATAGTACTGTAGAACGCAACGGCGTGATTGAAATTGTCTCTGGTGCTTCTATGAAACACAGCGGCACTTTAAGCGCCAAAGGTGGTACCATCAACCTTGCCGCGCGCCATGACATTACTTTAGAAAAAGGATCGAGCGTTGAGTCTAGTTTAACGGATGTGATTTTGGGCGGCAGCTGGATCAATGAAGGCGTCAACTTCGTGGGCGCCTTCCCTAATATAAACTTTAACGATGCCGCTCAAGTCTCCAACGTTGTAGGGGATAACACCTTTCACAATTTAACCTGCCTTACACCGGGTAAAACGATCGTATTCGAGGCCGACACGCTGACTACCGTTGAAGATACCTTGACGATCAGGGGAGGCGAAGGCGGTGAGTACCCCGATTATCCTAATTATATCACTCTCGAATCCTCCATATCC
>JACQCF010000001.1 GCA_016201795.1 Candidatus Omnitrophota bacterium
CTAAAACAATTATCTTTTAAAGATTGCTTCGGCCTACGGCCTCGCAATGACACCAAAAAACTTTTATCCCTTCACAAAATCTTTCATAAATCCAACCCTTTGCCCTACATATTCTTCATAGAACTTTTGACACTATCTTAACTTATTGTATTTAACCTCCCCCGGCAATCGTCGTTAAACTGCCGTAGATGGGCAACAAAAAAGCCAAAGCAATGGTAACTAAGAAAACTCCCCCCAGCGCCAGCAAAGTCGGCTGAATGATGTGGATTAAACCATCGACCTTTGAGGCGACTCGCCGATTTAAATAGTCTGCCAGAGACAAACAGTATTCATCCACTTTTACCATCTCTTCGGCTCGCCGCAGCACAGAAGAGATAATCACAGGAAAAAATTTATCCTGCTCAATAGCCTGCCAGAAGCTTGATCCCCCTAACAGGTAATCACGACTTTTATCAAAATGATGGGCTACCGGCGTTCGATCCAAAACACTCAAATCACCAATAGCTTTGAGCAAAGCCACACCGCTTTTTAAAAGCACGGATAAATTAAGCAGATAAATAGCCAGTGATGATTCCTTCAAAATATTGCCTAAAACCGGCCAGTCATACAGCCATTGCTGGAAGCGGTAATGGTTTTTCTTTTGAAGAAAATAAATTCCTAAAATACCCAAAACTATAACCGCAGCCATCAACCATGCGTATTGCTGTAAAAGAAAACTTAAAGTCAAAATCCATTGGGTGGTTTGATGATGTAAAGCTTCCATAGGAAGAAGGCTTTTAAGCCCAGGAATGACTCTGAAGCTGATAAAAAACATAACAGCTAATAGTAAACTAAAAACAATGGATGGATAAATTAAGGCTTCCTGCATTTTGCTTTGCACTTGATGGGAACGCCTGAAATACTGCCCCAGAATATCGACAGCTTCTGACAATTTCCCGGTTTTCTCACCGGCCGATAAAGTTGTACCCACCATCCATGGAAAGATATTCGAACCCGCCAAAGCCTCGGTCAAAGATTGCCCTTGACGCAATTGTTCCTGCAGCGTGGATAACATCGTGATCAAAACTTCATCTTTGCTGGTTTCCTTAAGAATCAATAAAATTTGCGGCAGGCTCATGCCGGTAGCTAACATGTTATGAAAATCTTCAAAGAATACCGCCATGGACAAAACCTCTAATTTTTTATTTTTCCAAAGGCTGACAAAAATCTTTCTATAATCAAGTTTAATTTCGATCACAGAAAGTTCCTGTCGTGACAACTGACATAAGATATCCTTCTTATCACCGGCTAAGGTGGCGGTGACTTCTTGACCTGATCGTGTTAAAGCATTATAAGTCCAGTAGATCATTAACCCAAAACCCGAAGGGCCTCCTCAATGGTAGTGATTCCTTCAGCAATTAAACGTTTGGCATCATCGATCATGGTTGGTTTTCTGTCTTCCCTTATAAATTTCTTTAAACCTACTAAATCACCTCTGGCAATAAATTCGCCGGCAACTTCATTAATAGATAAAACCTCCGCTACAACCGTTTGTCCTAAAAAACCATTCCTACAAGTGTTACAACCGGAAGCTACGAAAACTTCCTGCTCTTGTTCATTAAGATACTTGGCTTGATACTCGAGTAAATTGCTTTTGTATAATTTCTTCTTCTGTTTGCAAACCGGACAAAGTTTACGTACCAGCCTTTGAGCAATGATCATCGAGAGATGGTCTGCCATATGCGTCAAAGGCAATCCCAAATCATGCAATCGTAAAATAGCACCCAGGGCTCGATTGGTATGCAAAGTAGCAAACACCTGATGCCCCGTCATCGCCGCCCGCAATGCTTCCTGAGCGGTCAACTGATCGCGAATTTCACCAATTAAAACAATATCGGGGTCATGCCGTAAAAAAGCACGAACCGCCTGACCAAAACTGATGCCCCGTTTTTCATTGATCTGCACCTGAGTCATCAGCGGCAATTGAATTTCTACGGGATCTTCGATGGTGATAATTTTGCAATCAATGGATTTGAGATGATTAAGTATGGCATAAAGAGTGGTTGTTTTACCACAGCCGGTAGGCCCCACAATCAAGGTGATGCCGTCTGGTTTAACTAAGTTTTTTTGAATCAACTGCCATGGCTGGGGGCCATAACCCAAGGCCGATAAATCCGTGACGGTTTTACTTTTATCCAATAAACGTAAGACCAAAGATGAGCCATACACCGATGGGATGTGGGAAACACGCACATCCACCGGACGATTAAGATATCGATGCAAGAAACGCGCATCGTGAAAATGCCCAAAATCGCTGATGGTCACCTCAGCTTTATGGAAAATGATATTCACAAGCCTGGCCAGACACTTGAGTGGCAAAGCCTGCACAAAACTTAAAATACCATCGATACGAAAACGAATTTCAATAACTTTCTGCGAAGACTCAATGTGGATATCACTGGCAGATTGAGTGATAGCCTGGTTCAAACAATCCTCAAACCACTGGTTTAACCGTTCTTCAATAGCCGCCGCTTGATTGAGTTTAGTTCCTTGATCTTTGCGATGTTTAGATAAAGCCTCCAAGGCTTTGCGTAAAGAGCTCTCCAGCCCTATATAAAAAATCATTGGTTGATTCATTTTCTGACTAATCATATCCGTCGTCTGAGTATCATCAGTACGGGATAAAACAAAAATGATCCCCTGATTGCTTTTAACCGGAAAGACCATCCGCTCAAATAAAAAATCAAGCCCGAAGAAACTCACCATATTTTCATCGGCCACATAATCTCCTTCAAAAACTTCCCAGCCTACCTGGCAGGCGATGGCTCTGGCAATAGAGGCCTCGTCCACAAAATCATAATGACAAAGCACTTGCCCCAGCTTCTGACGTCCGTTATTTTTTTGAACACTCAGGCAAAAATCCAACTGCGCAGGCTGAATCAATCCTTGTTTAAGCAAAATATGTCCCAAGCGTTCATTGTTCATAAAAGACGCAGTTCCTGAGTTTGTCCGTCTTCATATTCCACTATCACGGTCTGTAGATTGATGCTTTTAACAACCATTTCATCCATCTGTTGACCTTCTTTGACATTGATATTGACCCCATCAATACTTAACATGGCCTGTTTCATAGTTTTGCTTTCAAAAATACTTAATAACTTAATAATCGGCCTACTCGTCTTTAAATCCGTAGTATTTTCCTGGCTGGACGCAGACAACGTTCCTTCTGATTTATTCAATTGAGCTATTTTCTGCTCAATTTCTTTTTTCTTGAGCTCTAGGTCGGCACGCTCCAAATCTAAATTCAGCAGTTTGATACTTTTAAGTTTTTCATTCTCTTGTTGGATAAAATCATTCATTTGCTGGAAATCATCATCCTGGGGGTCATCTTCAACTTCTTCTGAAGGCTCCCCTTGAGGAGTCACAATGTTTTCTTTAACTGCCTCCTCTTCAATCAAAGATACTTCATGCGCTCGCACCTGTCCTGCCCCAAACAACAATACGAAACCTGTCATAATAAAAAATTTCATATTCCCCTCCCGTAAAGTTGAAGTCTCGCTTCTAAATAATTACCTTTTTGTACAATACTCAATACTCTTAGCGGATCAACAGTTTCGATTGTTTTTAAAAATTGAAGAACCCTGATATATTGACCCATGCTTTTGAGATCAAAAAAATGAATCTGTAAAGACATTTGCCTAATCCCTGGCCAGGCAGAGGGACCAAAAGTATTGACAATCAGTCCATCTTTACCAAGTCCATTGACTTCCAGTGATATTTTTAGATCATGGTATTGACTAAACAACCGTCTTTGTTCATCCAAATTCTGATAGCTATTCTCTAAAACCACAAGCCGGCCATCGACTAAAGACTCCAGGTGTTTTAAATCACTTTGGAACGCGGTAACTTCCTTTTGAGCGATGGAATTTTTATTCTGTAAATTTTGTACATCCTGCCAGACATAAAAAGCTTTCCCTATAAATCCGAAAAAGAATACTAAAGTAAGCAGTAATCCTGTATTTCTCATAACTGTTCACCCTTTTGATTGACATTAAGATCAATTTGCTGGCCTAAAAATTTATTGGAAACGATGAAAGAAACCTTGGCCTTAACAAAAGATAACTGCCGTTGAAAATCAGCCGGGGCGGTATGTTCATCTTCGGGATAAATCACCCCCTCAAACTGCCAAATACCGTTAATGTCCTTTTGGAATTGAATACTATCAATGAGGTAATCCACAGGAGTGGATCGGACAAAATCGTAATAGACTTTTGCATAATCTATGGGCCTGTTTTGCCGCAAAAGACTTAAGAACTTTTGTTGATAAAGCATTTCTAAGCGTTGCTTGCATTGATTCTCTTGTTTCTGCAGGTATTGATACTGTGCAAGGGCTTTGTGCTCAAAAACCTTAGCCGTAATATACAAACTCAATCCTGATAAAATTAAAAATGAACTTGCCACCAATACTTTCAAACGGATTTTCCATAACTGGCGTTTCTTCTGTTTTAAAATTTCTTTCGCCAAGGCAAAATGCATCGTAAATTTAGCACTCTTAAGCCCCTGCAAAACTGCAAAATCAACATTCACATGGATAATATTTTCCTCGGATAAAAATCCTTGCTGCACAAAGGCGGATAACCACTGCTGATTATTGGAAACTAGAACGAACGGAACATCTGATGACTGATTTTGATTGGAACGCTCTGATAGAAAATTCTGCCAGCTGCGTTTGATTTCGGAAATCATATAACCGACATCACGCATACTAATACGTCTTGGACTACTAAAATACATGCCTTCAAAAAATGTCGCTACTGCCTGATTTTTCAAATCATCCAAAAAAATAACGCACGTCCCAGAGTCCAACAACCCTTTGGACTTTAAGAAAGCACGTATGGCCACAGCATAGGGCACCAGACTTTCTACGCGAATATCTTTAAAATAACGGTAAATTTCTTCAATTTTATCTTTTTTAGCACCAATCACCTGAATCGAATCCGCTGACAGCCTCTCCTGGGCAATAATATAATCTCCGTCAAAAGCCGCATTGACTAAAGCCTCTTGATACACACTTCGCTGATCCGCCAAAGAAATGATCTTGGTCTGATAATCCAAAAAAGCAGCGCTGACCGTCTTTATTTTGGATTTCAGATCACGCCCGGTTTCCTGACGGCCATAAATACCTGACTTACCGTCAATATCCATGTACAGCCAATCATCGACTAACACATGAAACATAACTAACCTCGCTTGGGAGTAATAAAAATAATCAATTCACTCTTTTTATTTTTATTTTCCGCATACTGGAATAATTTTTCCAACACAGGAATTTTGGAAATGACCGGTACGCCCTGTCGATTCTTTTGATGATAAGACGTCATCAGCCCTCCGATGGCCACGGTTTCTCCCTCTTTAATCTTGACCAAAGTATTGACGGATTTTGTGGTTGTCTGTGGAGCTTCAATGGTAGTATTACCGGAAGTAATGGAACGAATGTTATCAATGGTTGTCACCACAGGAGCCACCGACAAATAGATCTGATCGCCCACGATATTGCCCAGCAGACGCATGGTCACGCCTTCCTGTACTTGAGAGGTGGATAGGGAGGTAATCGTTCCCGTTTGGGTTACTTCAAAGCTCGTATGATCAACAAAACTCTGGGTAGAACCAACCTGGATCACGGCCACTTGATTATTAAGAATTCTGACCCGTGGCTGAGAAACCACCTCCACGTGACCCTGCTTGGCTAGAGCGTTAATCACCAATCTAATACCGCTTTCGCTGACCCCTGAACCCGGTTTAGAACCATCACCGATGATTTTTAAAAATGATCCGCTGGTAAAATTCCCAGAAGCAAAATTAGTCGCCATCCCTAAACTATTAAAAGTTTTTAAATCATTCGCCAAAGCATTCCAATCAACACCAAAACGATTTTCGTTATTTAAAGACACCTCAACCACTTTGACATCCACCTCGATTTGCCGGGCTACGCGAGAGTTGATATCCTCAAAATACTGTCCTATCCTCTCAAGACTTAAAGGGGTATCGGTCACAATCGCCACACCGGCTGGTTTGTTAATAGAAAATTTACCTTGAGAGGAAATCAAACTCTTGAGATTTTCATTGACATCATCCCAGAACGAAATTCCGGAAGATAAATTCGATACCAAAATTTTTGTCCCCAACTTAATTTGTTGACCGACATTGCTATTATTAGATGTGGTATTCAAAAGGGTGTTATTGTTATTATTTGACGACTCAACGGAAGACTCATTACTGGTTAAATCATCGAATTTTTGTGTGACCGGAGGCAAAATAATACGATAGATCTTTGTTTCCATGGCCAGAATAATTAAATCACCGTCTTTGAATTTAAAACCATAACCCAAAGGGAAAAGTATGGTGTTTAAAACTTTAGTCGCCGTAACATCCACTAAATCCACCGACAATTTTTTGTTTTCAACGCCGGGGGCCAAAATCACGTGACAACCGGTTGTCTGTGCCAATGGTGTTAAAATTTCACTCAAAGATAAATCTCTGGCTCTGAGCGTAATCTTTTGCAAAAATTCTTTGGGTAAATCCGATGTTTGTTCTTTAATAATTTCCGTATCCTTCTTCACAGCATCGGGTGAAACTTTGAGCGGCAAAGATTTACTTTGTTGACTGTTCCATTCTTGCCTAATGATCTTGCTCTTCTGGGCTTCGCTCAGCGCTTTGCCCGACGCGGCCCACACCTGCGGGCAAAGCAGTAATATTAGACACATCCATGTCCATATAAAGAATTTGATTGTCATAATGATTCCTCTCTTGAGTTTGTATAGGATAAGCTGGACTGATCGTCCACTGGCCCGGTTGAATAATCACCAGTTCATTATGTTCCGGGATCATCACTCCATTGGCTAAATGCGCGGGGATTCTGACTTCCTGTACGATAGGCGCGCTCCAGTGATAATAAGGAAAATTACCTCCTTGAAACTGTGCAACAACTTGCTGGACCTGCTCCTTAACCCCCTGCCGATAGCCCTGTTCATAAACGTTCTTATTCTGACCTTCAACCGTCGAACATCCTGTTAATAACGCGACACCAACACCCAAAACCCAATATTTATAAAAGCCCATACGGATACTCCTTAGCACACAAGTTAATGGCTTCTGTGAGATTTCCCTGACACTCACAAGCCTTGGCCCACAGATATTCATTGTTACGGGGCTCTGAATTAGCCGCCCAGTATAAAAATGGATCAGGAATGAGGCGAATAATACCGCTGCAAGAATCCGTGATGACAAAAGCCTCAGAATACTTACCCTTGACGGTCTCAACCGTTTTAAGCGCCCCCAGAATCCCTGCCGGCAGAGATAACCGATCTTTTAATAAATCAATTAAACTAGCTTCCTGTTTAAGAAAAATTTTATTGGAGGCATTGGCCACAATAGCCAGCCCTGTCTCGTGGCGAGTCAAATCCGCCAGCTCCTGGGTAATCGCCACTACCGAACATCGGTATTTGCGAAAAGTTTTAAAGGCATTGGTAATAAAATCAGCCGTGTTCTTAACCTTCAGAAGCGACCAGGCTTCGTCAATCAACAGATATTTACGTTTGGGTTTCATATCAGCCAAAGAAACAAAAGCGGTCATAAAAAACATCAAATTAAGCAAAACCGCCAACTGCAAATCCGGATAAGCGCTTAAATTCGCCAGTTCAAAAACAGTAAACCGGTCCTTAATCTTAAATTCGTTAACGCCGTCAAAAAACCCGCCGTAAGGCCCTCTGCGGGTAAAAGGTGTCAGACGCAAGGCTAAGGTAGGCCCCATCAGTGAATTAATACCAAAAATTTCATTGAATTGATTATCGTTAAGAATAAACACCACCTCTGAAAGTGTTATTTCTCCTCCCGCCTGTCTTTGTTCATAGGCTTTTAGCACTGCCTTTTGTAAAAGCCCTTCCTCTTCACGGTTTAGACGATCACGCTCATCACCTCCGGAGGCCATTTGAGACAACAGTGACATCAGAAATGATAAATTCTCTGGAGTCGGTTCATTGATAAAAGGATTAATTCTGACAGGACAATTAAGATCAAAACTGATGTACTGCCCATCTAAAATTGCACTTAACTTTTTATAAGAGTCGCCCTTATCCAAAACAAAAAAATGTGCCCCCAGGCGGTCATTTTGCAAAATAAAATCATTCATAAAGAAACTCTTGCCGGCCCCGGAGGCCCCGATGACGACCCCGTGAGGATTGATATTAGAATCAAAAAAATCCAAAAAAATAATTTCCCCCCTGCGGTTTAGATAGAGTTGAGCGGGCGTTTTAGTTCCTTTCAAGGAACCATAAAGCGGCAGCATGTCAGCGGCATTGGAAGCCATCAGCCTCTTGGCTCGTCGGATAAACTTTTCATAATAAAGGTCAAAATTAAGCGGCAGGCAGGTTAAAAACAATGCAGCACCGATGAGTTCTTCTTTAATCCCCTCGCAATTAAGACGGTTAAGAATGTTGATCAGATGGCTGGCGTCTTCTTCAGCTTTTTCTTGCCTTTGATGACGTACCACAAAATGCATACGGGCATGCACAATTTTCTGGCCGCTTTTAAATAAATCGCTCAAGGTTTCATCCAGCTCTTTCTTTTTCTCAAAGGCTTCCACGCTTTTATCTCCCAGCCAGTTGTCCTGATGCATAAAAGCAAAACTTTTTTGCATATGCAAATGATCCATAGCCGTCTGCAAAGGCGGCACCGTGAAATTGACCACCACCATTAAATCCGACGGAATATCTAAAAGACAAAACCGTGTTCCCTCATATAACTCTCGGCTAAACATGCCAGAGCTCGTCTCTGAGGGCAATTCCTTTAAACTAACCACACGCATATGATGATCTTCCAGAACAAACCCGTAAGGCGTTGCCAAAGGAAAATTGTAAAGAACCTGGTCACGCAAGACTGTGTTTTGATTTATCGTGATGGCAGGTATCATCCGGCAGCGTTTAGGATTAAGAATCTCATAAACCCACCCCATCAGCTTCTTTTCATCCAAAATCTGATAATTGATGCCGGCCGCCTGCAAAACGCCTTCTACTAAACCACTATATTTTTTGAACTCCTGTTGATAATGACTACTTTGCTTAAATATGCGTTCCTGGCTCGTCTCTTTGGCTTGAATAACATTCATCGTTTTCTGCCAAAAGGAGGGATAAACCCAATCAGGAAAAAATCGTAACGTCAAATACGCTTCTATCTTCTTGGGAGTAAATCCATTGGTCTTGGAATCAAAAAATCCATCCCGTGATGCTTCAATATGGTTAATCTTGCCCCTGGCAAAAATACTTAAAGCATGATGCCCTTCATGGAAATCTTCATAAGCGCTTAACTGATCATGGATTTGACGGTGGCTGGTTAATATGACCTGGCAGGCTAACTTTTGGGTGGGGATACGGTTAAGTAAATTTTCTAAATGACCAGACAAACTTAAAAAATAATCCTGTTCTCTCCCTTCCGTTTCATACAAACCGATTTTCCAAACTCTCCCCAGACTTCCGTCCGCCAAAATAAAAATACAATTGCCGTATTCGATATAGGGCAATAAATCGACCAGACAGTGGCCTTCTTCAAAAATTTTCTCCATCTGATGCGTTGTGATAGCCATCGAAGAACAATCTTAAGGGGTAAGGGAAATGAGTAAAGTATTTGCTGCCACTACTGTTGGGATGGGGGAAATCCCAAATGAATTTTTTTAATTGATAAATCTACAAGGGATATTAGCAGAACGTTTTCAAATGTCAAGAAAAATATTTGATTAAAAATCAATACAACTTTCACTCCATAGACCACTCAAAAAAAATGTCAAATGACTATTCAAACATGTTGACATATGTTATTTTATATTTGATGTTTCAAAAATCTTCATGTCTTCTTCTGTCTTCCTCTATCGCGTTTCTATTTTTTTTCTGTTTTGCGCAAAATGCCCGGGCTGTCGACATCAGTGCTCAAACCGCCACCCGTGATCTGATTTATCAGGCCGATAATACCCTGCTCAAAAAAACACCCAAGGGTCCCTCGAGTATTGAAAAAAAACCGCAGGTGGTCGATAATGAAAAACAGCCTGAAGCTGTGCCGGAAACCCAGGGACCAAAATTCGCCATTCGAGAAATTATTCTTAATGGTAACAAGATTTTCACCGCTCAAGAGTTGGCCAGCTGTATGGATCTGGCAGGCAAACACCAATTATCCCTCGGGGATCTCAAAAAAATTGCCCGCAATATCACCCTGTTTTACCGTCTGCACGGCTACATCACCAGCCGCGCCTGGGTTCCCCCTCAAAAAATCAAAAACAAAACGGTCATTATCAAAATTCTGGAAGGAAAAATCGGCACCATCGGCGTGGAAGGAAATCATTATTTCTCCTCCTCCATCTACATCAACGGCCTGCGCCTCAAAACAGGAGAAGTGCTGCGATATTCCGACCTGGAAGCCGCTCTTTACCAATTAAACCAAAAGCCTGATCTGCAGGTCAAAGCATTTTTAGCCGCCGGCCGGTATCCGGGGTCGTCCGACATTTTACTGGAAGCGCAGGAAAAAAATCCCCTGCATGTCTACTACGAATATAACAACCGCGGCACTAAACTGACCCACCGCGACCGCCACGGGATAGGTATTTTGCACAACAACATCACCGGCCACGCGGATACGTTAAACAATGAATTTTATTGGACCTACGAAAATGCCTTTATAGGGGATTACATCAATTATCATCTGCCTTTCGACAAAATCCAGGCAGCCTTTTCGCTGGAAATGGGCTATATTGAAACCCGGCTGATCAAGAATTTCAAATCGAGCAATGTCCGGGGAAAATCATGGGTGGTGATTCCGCAGCTATCCAAAACCCTGGTGGAAAAATCCCAGCTTCTTCTGGAAGCCATTGCGGCATTGGAAATCAAAGATTCCAAAACGGCCATCGGCGGCGAGGCATTCAGTTTTGACCGCATGCGTGTTGTCAAACTAGGTCCGCGTCTGACCTTACGGGATTCTCTGGGCAGAACAGTACTGGAAGCACAGGCGCATATCGGTCTGCCCCGTTTTCTGGACGGCTCCCCCAGCAATGATGCTCAGGCCAGCCGGCCCAATGCCGGAGGCAGATTTACTTATTACACCGTCAGCCTTGGCCGCATTCAACGCCTGCCGTTTTCGTCGTATTTGCTGGTGCGGGCCGACACCCAGCTCACCCATGACAACTTAACCTCACTGGAACAATACCGCGCCGGTGGGGCCTTTTCGGTACGCGGCTACCCTGAAGGTGATTCCGCCGGGGATGGGGGATACAGCTGGTCGACGGAAATCGGCGTGCCGGTTCCTGTGATACCCCGCGATTGGAGAGTTCTCAATACAGATACAAAATGGTACGATGCCGTTCGTCTGGTCGGCTTCATTGACGGAGCCCAAACGCATATCCGTGAGCTCACCTCCCAGGAAACCGTTAAAAATCGTTCTTTACTGGGAACAGGCGTGGGACTGCGCATTAATATCGATCCAAATTTTTCTCTGCAGGCGGACTTAGGATTCCCTATCGCAGACAAATCCACCGATGATAATAAGAAACAACTGCATATCGGCGCCACCGCCAAATTTTAGTAAAATCGTGATTTTTTACGGATAATGTTTAGCGCTGGGTTCCCTCCCCCTTTGTGGGGAGGGTAAGGGAGGGGGCATAAAAGCAATGTTCTCCGTCGATTCACCCTCCCCTAGCCCCTCCCATCAAGACCCGCCGTAGGCGGGTCAAGGGAGGGGAATGAAACAAAATTTTCTCTGACTGCTAAACAATTACTTTCTACGGGACGGGGCCTATGCTCGTGTTGAAGATAAACATTTTACCCTGCGGATTAGTGGCTATCAATTGACTGTCATCTGGAGATAACTTAATCTTATAATTATTGCCTCTGACCGTAAAGGTCTTCTCCTGCTGCCAGGTGGAGGTATTGACTTTGGCAATGGTCCTCTCCAAACTGTTATAGACAAACATATAACTGACATCTTTGGAAAGAACCAATTGCACAGGGTCTGAGCCGGTCCTGAAAGTCTTTAGCAGCTTTCCTTCCACAAGATCAAAAACCTGCAAAGTGTCATTCACAGGATTAACCGCGTAGGCCATCCGGCTATCAGGACTGATGGACAAATCCGAAGTATTGGGATCCAACAAATGCAAAATATCCCCCAGTAACATCCGATTGTTTTGAATCTTGTCATTGATGGGCGAAAACAGTAAAACATTATTACCTTCAATGGCCGAGAATAATATCTCCTGCGCGGCTGGAAAAAAAAGCAACGGCGTATTCCAAAGGGGGTTATCCAGGGTATTTTGAGTTTCACTAGTTTGAGTGCTAGTGCTGGTAGTAATAGGAGTAGGACTAGGTGGTGGATTATTGTTGCCTGTAAACCAATTCGTATTATGACCCGAATCCACGGAATTGGCCGGGTTAATTATCGTCGAGGAAAGATTGTTGCTGTCTTTAATATCCACATAAGAAACACTCCTTGTTCCTTGGGGATCAATGGACCACTGACTTCCATCCACATCCGAGTGCAAGGACAAAAGATTGCTGGCGGCCCCTTGCAAAGTCAATATTCCAAGGATGGTTTGTGGTGCGGTATGGTCAAAGGTTAAAGTATGAGCCCCTGTCACCGTCTTGGTTAAATTGTTAAACGTATTCGATCCTGTAATGGTCTGATCGTTGCCATCCAAAATCACGGTGCCGCTGTTGTGCGTAAATGTTCCTCCGGAGTGTGTGAAGTTCCCTGATATCATCATATTTCCACTGGGTGCTGTCAACGTCCCGCTCGATAAAGCAAGATTGCCATTCACATCCACATCACCGCTTAAACCAGTAAATGTTCCACCGGAGATGGTCAACCCTCCATTAAAGGTCTGGGTAGCGGTGGAGGCCAAGTAAGTCCCACCTGAGATGGTGGCAAGACCTGTCACTGTGTTTGTATTCCCATTGGCATCGAAGGTACCGCCTGAAATCGTCAAGTTGCCGCCTAAGGTCATGTTATTGCCAAGTTTAAGAGTACCGGCACTGATAGTGGTTAAGCCGGTATAAGTGTTTGTTCCAGAGAGCGTCAAGGTACCAGTACCGCTTTCGGTTAAACCACCTGCACCGCTCATCACGCCGTTAATGGTAATGTTTTGGCCGTTGGTATCAATAAGACCGGTGCTCGTCAAGGTTACGCCACGGGTACTCGGTGAGGTGATGGTTCCACCGGCTTGCAAGGTTCCTCCGGTGAAGATTAAAGTGTTGGTGGCACTGCCATCTCCAAGGGCGGCAGTTGCATTGGCATTTAATGTGCCGGCACTAATGGTGGTAGATCCCGTATAAGTGTTTGTTCCAGAAAGTGTCAGTACTCCGGAACCCGCTTTGGTAAGACCAAATGAACCGCTAATGACACCACCCTCCGTCAACGTGTTGGCACTGACAGTCACCTGACGATTCGCGCTTAAGGCCACTGTCCCCGTCCCTAGATTCAAGTCACTTCCACCAGTAAAGGTAAAATCCCCATTCCAGTTCTGAACGTTGTTATTAGAAAGAGTGATAATACCGCCAGAGGTGTTATCAATCGTGCCGCCGGAGATGGTGAACGTGCCGGTGCCGAGGGCTGTGGCGTTATTGATGTTCAAGGTCCCTGCGCTTAAAGTTGTCGTGCCGCTGTAGGTGTTGGCGCCAGAGAGTGTCAAGGTACCAGTACCGCTTTTGGTTAAGCCACCTGCACCACTTCCGATCACACCGCTGATCGTGGTGTTGCCTGAGCCCGTTACTGTCAAGAGATTGGCTCCGTTGGTCACAGTTCCGCTCACCGTCAGCGTGCCTGCGTCGGTTTGGATCGTA
>JACQCF010000008.1:0-25000 GCA_016201795.1 Candidatus Omnitrophota bacterium
TGGCGGATGACCTGCCCAAAGGGATCATACTCGGTGAGCTCGCGCACCAGCCCGGCCTTGTCTGAAAGCGTATTGGCCCCGCCCAAATGGTCCGCATGGTAATAAAACACATCTCCATTATTGCCCACCGCCGCTACGCGTAGATGAACACGTGACTTATGGAACAAAGTGAACATAAGTCACCGTGTGAATTTATCCCGAGTCCTTCGGCTCTCGTTCAGGACGATGGACTACTACATTCAATTGTCAAAGAACAGTTATAATTAGGTACGTGTCCCCGGAACTACCCGGAACTATTAATAGAACTAAATTCGTGTCCCCGGAACTAGAACTATTTTGGCCAGCCCCATAAAAACAAATAGAGCGTTATTCCAATAATTCCAATTGCAGATAGCCCTATTTGATATGTAAAAATCCTGTAAAATAGCACATCCTTACGATAATCTTTACAATTCAAAACTCCATGTAAACCAGTAACAAAAAGGGTGATAACAATACCGAAAGTTTCATACATAGAAAAATTATTCTTACTAATTAAACTAATACCCATAAAATAAAAACTATAAAAAATAATGGCTCCTAAGAAAAGAATGTCTCCCATAATTCCACATATTAAGAAATTCTGGTCTTTGTAATCAAATTTCTTATTTTTTTCAAAAATTCCTCGCATACCCAAAAAGGTAAGAATTATGCTTACTACTCCAATTCCGACTAACATAATCATAAATTTAACTTCATCATTAATCATAGTATACCTACTGACCTGAAGCAGCGTCTATTGCTGATCCTGTTAAACTCTCTGTAGCAGCTCTTAATTGCATTGATGCTCTTGCGACAGCACTACTTACGAAACGACCTGTCCCTTCCGCAATATATCGCATAGCCCCAGCATTAAACACAACTTCTGGTATTTGAGCAACTTTCAAAGCTAGAAATCCTACACCAGAACCGATAAGTCCTTCACCAGCAGAAAGACCTATTTGCGTAAAACTACCTTTTAATACACCTTCACCGATACCAAGGCCAGCACCGTAGAGTCCCGTTGCAGTAAGAACCCCGAGCCCTGCTGGCTGACCGCCTGGAACAAGCATTAACCCAAGACCCCCTACTGCGGTGAGATTATTTATTGTCTCCATAACGTGTATATTTTGTTCCGCTGAAAGCCTAAGATCCTCTATTAATGCTAATTTTTGAGGAAGAGGTGTAGACTCATCATTCACCATCCTTACTGTTATAGAAAAAGATTTCTTAGGACCAGCTGGTTCTGACCCTGCATACATACTGGCCCCATTTGTTTGACTACTTCCAGAACTTGCAAAACTGACAATTCCTTTGCCAATAAGGCCTCCTGCAACGGCTCCTGTCAATCCTCCCGCAAAACTATCCCAACTACCTGTGGCAGCAGTATATCCGATGCCTCCGGCAGCCATGCCTCCTAGAAGCCATCCACCCATAGCATTGCCCGCCTTCATTGCTCCATATCCCCACCCTCCAATCCCTCCCGTCACGCCGCCGAGGAGCCCTCCCATCAGCGCTCCCTGCCAGCCTCCCTGCATTCCTCCCGATATCGCACCTCCCAGTGCGCCACCAAACGCTCCTGCTCCTGCCCAGGTAGTAAAAACTCCAAATCCAACCGGTCCTAAAACGAACGACGCCACAACTCCTACGACAGCCCCAATAAAACTGCTAAAGAAATTCCACCAATGATGATGCTTCTTCTTATGCCCGCTGGGATCAGTAAAGTTAACCGGATTATTGTTGCAATAAGAATAACGGTTAAAGTTTTGTGGATTACCTGGCCCAGGTACGATCGTATCCGGGGTAATGAAGCGGCCCAGCTGGGGATTGTAATAACGACTGCTGAGGAATGGGTCTTCTTCCTCATACACCTGCCCCACGTAACGGGTCACATCCGGAGTCGGGTTATTGGCCGTGGCCGTGAGGTTTTGATTGGCTTTTTCAAAGAGCGTTAAACTACTATTGACATTGTAAACGGCTTTATCGCGTCGGTAAACAACCTTTTTAATTCTACCGCCATCCCCGTCATAAGTATATTGGGCTATCAAAACCGCTGCCTGGCCGGAAGTCTGGCTGCTCACCGATATTAAACGGTTTTGGACGTCATAGGTATAGGTGGTTGTTTCCCCCATCTTGGTGACGCTCACCATATTGCCGTTGAGATCATATTTAAAAACCGTGCTGTCACTTAAAGAAGTCACCGCGTGAGGGCCGGCCTTACTACCATCTGTACGTGAATTCAATTCCCCGTAACGGTACGTTAAGCCGTCTTTTTGGATGATGTTACCGATTTCATCGTACACATAAATTTTTGTACCATAACTTCCCTGCGCCTGAATTAACCGGTTAAGCGCATCATATTTAAAACTTTGGGTGGCGGTGTTGACCGCGTCCGTAATCGCAGTGATCTGCCCCAGAGCATCGTAGGTATAACTTAAATCCTGTATCTTCTGTGCTTGAGCATTGGAGGTATAAATACGTTTTAGGCGAAGGGTCAGCGGGTCATAGGTATAGCCTGTGGCCACACCGTTGCCGTACTGGATCTGGATCATTTGTCCGGCGGCATTATAATCGATATGTTTAATATACTCGTTGGGTGTGGGCACATTGACCGTAAGGACAACAGCCGTTGATGTTGTTACATTGCTGCTATTATCATAGGCTTTAGCGGTCAGGGTATAGTTACCGGCAGACACATTATTCCAAGTATAGGTGTAAGGGCTGGTTGCGGCCGTGCCTAATAATGTCGGGCCGTTATAAAATTCCACCTTGGTTACACTACCGTCGGGATCAGCAGCGTCAGCGGAAATAGTTACATTGGCCGGTGCCAGGAAGGATGCATTATTGGCCGGTGCTGTGATATTGACCGTCGGCGGCAGCGATCCCGGCACCCGAGTTTGGTATTGATAGTCCCTGTAATACCATGAACCGTTGATCTGAGAAGACAAGCGGACATAAATCAACTTCCCTAAGGGAATTCCAGTGGCGGTCGCGGATTGGGCCGAGATTGTTCCGCTGGAGTAAATATCACTTTTACCGACAGCGGTGCCAATCAATAAAGAATAGCTGGTTGCCCCGCCGCCTTTGTCCCAGGTGAAGGTCACGGAACTGGTTGTCAACGTATTACCGGGCACCGGAGTCAGGATTTGCGCGGGAACAACGATGGTTTTGTAAGTATAGCTATTAGACTTCCATGCCGACCCCATCAATGAATACAATTGCACATAAACGGTTTTTCCGTTTAAAGGAATATTGTTCACGGTGGCGGATTTGGCGCTGATGGGGCCGCTGGAATAAATATCGCTCTTGCCAGAGCCTGTTCCCACCAGCAATTTCGAGGAACTAACCCCGCTGCCGCCTCCCCAGGTGAAGGTCACTGTTGCGGTTGTCAGCGTACTGCTGGGAATAGGAGTTAGGATAGAATCGGTAACGCCTGCAGCGGCATAGGCATCTTCAATACCTAAAATATTCTTCTCAAACCACGACGATGAGCTTTTGAGGGTATTAATGGTGGGAGTATTGAGCGCCAGCACTCCATTGACTACCGCTGCCGCGTCAGCCACGGCCGTGATTTGCCCGGCCTGATTGTATAAGTAGCCCACCTGGGCTGCATCCGGGTACTGCAATTGTTTAAGACGGTTTAAAGCATCATACTGACGGCTGACATTGTAGGCGACCCCGTCAATGGTTTTGCCCGAGGCTATTTCCCGGCCCAGCTGGTCATAGGTAAATCCGGCGGCCCCGCTATCATAAGAAACGCTTCCCAGGCGCCCTTTGCCGAAATTTTGATTGGGATCATCATAATGGTAAACCACGTTAAACGTGGGTGT
The DNA here is from genome assembly GCA_016201795.1 of Candidatus Omnitrophota bacterium. Classification (GTDB taxonomy): domain Bacteria; phylum Omnitrophota; class Gorgyraeia; order Zapsychrales; family Fredricksoniimonadaceae; genus JACQCF01. Next base: position 3,849 of record JACQCF010000008.1, read on the forward strand.
TTGAGGTGATAAGTTGGGGAAGTTGTTGATCGGTCCGCTGGGAATGCCGTCCGTTTTATTAAGCAAACGGTTTAAGACATCATAACTGAACCGTACCGTCTGGCTCTTGGCATCTGTTTGGGAAATGAGATTTCCATTTGTATCATAACCGTAATTCCAATAACCCATATCCGGGTCGCTCATAGACACTTTACGGCTCAAATGATCATAGGTCATGGTTGTCACATTATTGTGCGCGTCCATCACCAATATTAAATTGCCCAAAGCATCGTAGCTGTAGCTGGTGGTGGCATAAAGCGTGTAAAAACTTGTCAGATAATCAGAGGCACGGCCGTCGGCACCGGTGTACTCTTCCTTTTGAATCAAACGGCCAAAGGCATCGGTGTAGGACTTTTGCATATGCCCGTTTTCATCAATGGTGGTCGTTATCCAGTGGTCGTAACTGATGTTTGCATATGTCCCGTCGGGGTTAATGGTTTTAATCACCCTGGCCATGGGGTCATAGACAGTTTGGTTAAACGACACCGTAGTATCGATAGGGTCCATGGTGTTTAAATCATTGGTGGTAAAGCGCGGTTGATAGCTTTTAACGGGTAATCCCCGGTTATTGTATTCTTTCTGACCGGAAACAATGTATTGCCCCGGATTAGGCCCAAGGGATTTGCTTTCAATCAACCGGCCAAGGCCGTCATAATACTCCACCGCATCAATAGTCTGCGTTGAACCATTGTCGACTCTGGCTTTGGTCGTTATAGCTGTATAGGTTGGTTGGATATTGTAAATGACCTGGGTGGTCGGTAAAGCGAGCGTGTCTTTAGGTGAAACACTAATCAAAGGTCGGCCCAGGGAATCATAAGTGCTATAGGCAGTTTGATTGTTGGCATCGGTTACACTTCTGGTTTGAGCAAAGAGTCCATGCAAGCCAGCCCCATCATCCAAAGGTGTAGTATCTACCCCATAGTAGGTCGTGATAGCTTTCTGTTGCAAAGCATTGATGGTTTGTGTCGGGAACATATGGTAAGTATTGTCGTAGACAATGGTGGTTGTATTGTTGTTAGGGTCGGTGATGGTTTGAAGGTTACCGTAAATATCATAGGTATAGGTTGTCTTGGGGTCTGGCTGATTAAGGGCTCCCAGCCAATTGGTCTTGGCGGTCAGACGCCCCAGGGTGGGTACAGTCCCGCCATTGGCGGGATTGTCCGTCGCGCCATCATAATAAAACCAGGTTTGAGCGATGGTATTGCCGTTATAATCCTGGGCCAAGGTGTGTTTGGGAAGTCCCATCAGCCAGTTATTGGTGTTATAAACATACTCCACCTGAGAGACGATTTTATCTGTACCGATATCACTACCAGTATTAGCATCCACTTCCCCATAATTAACCGTTTGCGTCACATCACCATATTGCGGATTCTCGCCATAAGTAAGTTCCTGGGCGGTGCGTTTGGCGGTTGTAGTACCATCGTAAAGGTAATTGTCCGTGCGGGCTAAATACACAAATTTGGAAATTTGAGTACCGTTGGTGACAATATCTTGCGTCTGCCATTGATTGACGGCCTTGCTGTATAAATTGCCAGCTGCGTCATAACTATCTTGTTCCAAAGGATGACCTTTAAGGTAATGATCTTGCGCGAAAGTGGTGGTGGCGTAATTGCCGTCGGCATCAATGACTTTGACCGTGCCAAAGCCTTGGAACTCTCTATAGGCGGCATCCCAATAACCATTAGCATAGCTATATTGAGTAGTATAACTATGGCCAAAAGCATCGGAAACCGTCACTGATTTAACTACCTGCTCAATAAAGGGAAGGAACCTGTTTTGATAATGGGCAGAAGAGTCATAGGCAATGTCCGTGGTAGCGCCGATACCGTTGTCGACATGCACCAACATATCCGATGAGCCAGGAGTAGGGCCGCCTGGATTCAGCCACAGTTGAGAACTGCCAGGGTCGGGGGGACAATTCTTTTCTGAACAACTCAAGGTGGGAGTATAAATCATATAATCCATCAATCCATCGGCATTGGCATCTAAAAATTGGGTGCTTCCGTTATAAAGGGCCGCGTTGGGAATGCTCCAGTTATTATTCTGTATCCAGCCGTTTCCTGTATTAATGGCCACAAAGGGAGTGCTTGCGGATTGAGTAACCACTAAATCCGGCAGGCCATCCCCGTTCATATCCACCAAAGTGGCCGTACCGCGAAAATCAGCCGAAGCCTGATAGGTAAACCATGGGGAATTGGGGTCTGTCTCCTGCTGCCAGCCATTGCCGGTATTCCAGTAAATGGTGGCGCTTCCGTTGAAAAAACGAACCAGATCCGGCAGGCCATCACCATTTAAATCCACCATCACGGTACTGCCATCACTAAAATCACCGACGTTAGGAAAGTTGGCTTGCGTATTTTCCTGCCAACCGAGTTTGGTTGGATCTGTGCTTTTGAGGTTTAAATAAACATGCGATTGATCACCGGTAGAAACAATATCTTCATAGCCATCCCCGTTGATATCAGCAAATGTAATGCTTTTTTTGGTTGTTGTTAGATTATCTGTGTGAGAGACATACGTAGCAGAGTCAAATTGGGTTAAAGTTTCTATAGAGAAGACAACATTGTTTGGAAAAATAATATCGTTCTTTTGAAATTGACCCGCATTATTGAGGTAAACACCCAGCACGTTACTGTTAGTTAAATCACTATTTAAAATAGTTTTTATATTTGAAGTATAGGATGTGTAATCACAACCTGAAAAATTCAAATACATTTGTTGGTTCGGATTTTGTCGATATACAGACATTACATAACCAAATTCACTAATGACTGTGTATGGCTGGTATTGAAGAATGCGCTGTGAAGCTAAGATGTTAAATAAGCCTTGATCATTACATGTCCCTCCCTCCCTACTCGTACTCGTACTTAAAAAGCTGTCAAAATCAGATGGCCTTACCTTCGCCGCCTGTGAAAACGACTGGATGATATCCGTTCTGCCGTTGCCATCGATGTCCATCAAGCGTACCCCTAAATCATCGTCCTTTTTTGTTAGAGAATCATTGATATACAAAGGGGTTCCTGTATTAATTGTTTTGTTGTTGCACTGATCCACAAAGAAAATCCCTGCCGGCCACGGGAAGGCACTATTTAATGTCCAACCATTCTGGTGATTATTTAAATACACCCCGTTGGTCGGATCCGAGTCGCCGCAATTGCCATTGAATTTGATAAGATCAGGATATGCGTCTCCATCCATATCCATAATCTCAACTCCGTTGGGGTGATTCTCATAAGTCATAAATGGCAAATTGGAAGGGATATTCCAATTGGTGGTTTGTTGAAAGGTATTCCCGCCGCTCGTGTAATTAAAACTAACCGGTGGCAGGGTGGTGGTGCCATCAGCACCCGTTTCTTGAACCGACTGCAGTAAATCTCTTTGAGTATCGCTACTTTGTTTATAGGTCAATATATAGGAAGACTGATTATTTGAATTCACAGACACACTAATATGATCAATACGCTGGGCGGTTGTGACCTTGAAGGTAGATATATAAGAGAAGCTCGGTTTACTGGCAGGCACATAGCTGATAGTCACCTGGGCATAAGGGCTCAGTGATTGCTGGCTGTTTCCGGTATAGGCAATCGTCTGCGGATAAATCTGGCCATTATCTCTGGTATAAGTAATCGTCATGTAATTGCCGTTGTTATCTTCTACTCTATTTAACGCCCAGCGAAAAATATGGGCAGGATTAGCTGGATCATATTGGCGGGAATCATCCGTATTGCCGAAATAATACTTCACCCCCTTCTTGTCCGTAATCAACCAGTGATCTGTAAAATATTCAATCTTGGCAAAAGCTCCTTCTACTTCTGAATAATAGCGGTTGGAGGAATTGGGGTCTTTGACCAGGTCTTGGGAGGTGCCTTCCACTAAAGTAAATGTATCTTTGCTGTCATCATAGCTGGGAACACCTTTTTTCACAGAACGCTGAATGGAGCCCAAATCCAGCGTCCAACCCATCCCGGCCAAGCCCAATTGACGAGCACTGGAGCTATAGGTTAATGCCAGGCTCGGTTGAATGCCCGCACGACCAGGTGGAGTACTGATAGGAATAGCTAAATTAGCGCTGCCGCTAAAAGGCTCCACCTGAACAGATGCAGCCTGCACATTGGCCAGTGCTGCGCCGCCGCTACTAGCACTGGTAGCAGCCAGCGCTGTTTTGACAGGACCCTTTTTTGTTGTTGTAGTTTTCTGGGTTAAGCTGTCTTCCTTATTAGTAGTACTCTGATTGGATGGAGCGCTTAATTTATCTAATGACGATACTTGTTGAGATTGTTGCTTTGAAGCGGCGGTTTTAACAGTTACCATTTCTGATTGCGGCGCGGCTAAGACGGGATTGATACCTATTGCTGTTATGAAAATTAAAACCAATGAGGACTTTAAAAGAATGGGGAATTTCATAATGAAAATATATCATAAAATTGATTATTTATCAAGTAATATGATATTATATCAATCATGAAAGTATGAAACATATTGAAATTATTTAAGTTAAGACAGATTATTTTTTGGAAATTTACAAAAATACCATATCCGCGGGTTTTTCGATTAGGTTAATGCGCTCAGGAAACTCTTTATGCAGACTCTTTATCTTTGAAAGTTAATTCGATTTGTTTCAAAAGCAGCCGCGGGGAGATGGGTTTGGCGAGGTAAAGCTCGCCGCCTTCTTCATAAGATTGAATAATGCTGTCGGGGGTGTTCAGACTGGTTAAAAACATGATGGGAATTTTTTCGGTGTCATAGTGCCTTTTAAAAACCTGGCACAAATCAGGGCCTTTGATGTCGGGCAGGTTATAATCAAGGATGATCAGCTGCGGCTTTTCCTGTTTGGCCAGCTCAAGACCGCTTTTGCCGTCATAGGCCTTGAGCGGCGTATATCCCCCGCGCTCAAGGGCGGCGCAGGTCAAACGCATATCAACCTCGGCGTCTTCGATCACCAGGATTTTAATATGCTTTTTAAGATTTTTAGGTTTAAAAATATTCAAGAGATCCTTAGGATGCATTGAAATATTTTAACCGAAACCACACTGATATGTCAAACTAAATTGAAATTACTAAGGAACGACTGAAATTTTCTTATATCTCGTACTGCGTCCTAAACCCAGGCGTTCAATTTTCTTAAGTTGTAAGAGTTTATTTAAGGATTGAGCAACCGTAGGTAAAGCAACCTTTGTCTTGGCTGAAATTTCACCGGGAGACGCCTCTTCCACCGTCTGTAGAAATTGCCAAACAGCCAGCTGCCTGACAGACAATATCTTTTCAATGTTTTCTTTGGATAACAATTCTATCGCCATCTGAGATTGTTTTAACATGATCGTTAAAAAAAAGTCCAGCCAGGGTATGATATCCGGCTTTTGTGTCCCCAACGTCCTCTGGCTTTTGCGCAGGGCCATATAATAATCCAGCTTGTTGTCCTCAATCAATTTTTCATGGGAAACATAAGGCACAAACAAGTAGCCTGATTTAAGCAAAAGTAAATTGGTCAAAATTCTGGAAACCCGGCCGTTGCCGTCTTGAAACGGGTGGATGTGCAAAAATTCGACCAAAAAATTACCTATCATAAGCAGAGGGTGATATTTTTGTTCTTTAAAAGAAATGCTCGTCGCTTCTATCAATTCCCGCATTTCTTGGGGGGTCAAATAAGCCGGGGTTGTATCAAAAAGAACTCCTACCGATTCACCGGCTTCATTGACCATTAAAACCTTATTTTCTCTCTTTTTATATTCCCCGCGGTGAAGTTTATCTTTTTCAACATATTTTAATAATTCTTTGTGAAAATGTTTAATGGCGCCCTCGGTAAATCCTATACTCTGCCATGATTCAAAAACATTTTGAAGAAGCTCATAATATCCTTGAACTTCCTGTTTGTCCCGGTCGCTGAATTTCTGAATGGAAATACCGCGCATCAATTTCTCTATATCCTCATCGGAAAGACGCGCCCCTTCAATACGGGTGGAGGCGCCGGTTGAGGTTATTAAAACAGACCTTTTCAGTCGGCCCAAAATCTGAGGATGCAGTTTTACCCCTCCCACCCACTGACCCTTTAATTCATCGATCTTTGCGATTTTAGACAGAATCTGCGGCGGTAAATGATGAATTCTCTGTATAAAATTCGTACCTTTGCCCATTATTCATACCCCCCGCCAGCTGATATTTCGACTATATGAGATTATAGCAGATTATATTATATTTGCAAACTGGTTATCAATATCCGCGGGTGTTTCGATATTGTGCACCACCACGGAAGGATTGATACGGCGGACAAGGCCTTTAAGGACTTTGCCCGGGCCGATCTCAATGAATTCCGTCACCCCCTGTGCGATCATATATTCTACGCAAGCCACCCACTGCACCGACGACGTGATCTGTTGGGCAAGATTTTGACGAATGGCATCGGCGTCCTGTTGCGGCCGGGCGTTGACGTTGGTGATGACTTTAATGTCGGTCGGATGAATAGCCGCATCTTTCAACACTGGCGCAAAACGACTGGCGGCAGATGCCATCAGCGACGAATGAAAAGCGCCGCTGACGGATAAAGGAATGATTTTCTGGCCGCCGGCCGCTTTAATCGCCTCAATGGCCGCCTCCACCTTGGCCGCGTGACCGGTAATCACCATCTGCTCATGGGAATTAAAATTAGCCACCTGGGCCCCGGTTTTTTGACAAATCTCAATGAGTTTGAGCTTATCAAAACCAATCACCGCCGCCATAGTACCTTGTGCTTCTTTGGTAGCTTCTTCCATAAAGGCAGCGCGTTTTTGCACCAGGCGCAACGTATCGGCGAAAGAAATAGCCCCCGAGGCGGCCAGGGCCGAATATTCACCCAAACTTAAACCCGCCGTAAATTTAACGGAAATATTTTTAAATTGAGGGCGGGCTTCAAAACTTTTCAGCGCGGCGATGCTGACAGTTAAAATCGCCGGCTGACAATAGCTGGTTGAGGTAAGTTTCTCCTGTGGTCCTTCAAAAATAATTTTGGTCAAACCATTGGCGCAAATGCTATCGGCTTCATCAAAAATGGCTTTAGCCTGCGGGGATGTTTGATAAAACTCTAAGCCCATCCCCACCTTCTGCGCTCCTTGACCGGGGAATATTAGTGCTACATGTTTCATAATAATAGTAGTGTCATTGCGAACCTCGCTTTTCGTTTGGTGAAGCAATCTTTTTAAAAGGATTGCTTCGCTCCCTTTGGTCGCTCGCAATGACACGAATTCCTATCTACCATTTCACCACATTCGCTCCGCTGACTAATCCCGCGCCGAAGGCAACCAGCACCACGTTATCCCCTTTTTGAATACGCCCGGATTTGACCGCTTCATACAGCGCCACCGCGATGGACGCCGCGGACATATTGCCGTATCTATCGATATTGATAAAAATCTTTTCTTTGGAAACGTTCAACTTCTTGGCCACCGCCGAGATGATGCGGTCATTGGCCTGATGCGGCACAATGCAGTCGATCTGGGAGGTTTTAAGTTTTGCTTTTTTCAATACCGCCACGACAGCGTCGGCCATGGAATTGACCGCCACTTTAAAAAGTTCCTGGCCCTGCATGACCACATAGGGCAGCTTGTGGGCGCAATCTTTATCGGGCTCCAGAGGATGGCGGGCTTCTTCCGCCACCACCCGCATCAAATCCCCCTGCTCGCCGAACGCCTGCATAAAATCCGCGGTAATGCCGCCGGATTTCACCCTGCCTAACACACACGCGCCTGCCCCGTCCCCAAACAGCACACAGGTGCTGCGGTCCCTCCAGTCGATTAAGCTGGTGATGCGCTCGGCGGCAATCACCAAAGCGCGTTTACTCATACCAGTTTGAATATATTGTTTGGCGGTTGTGATCGCATACAAATACCCGGAACATGCCGCGGAAATATCAAAAGCCACCGCTTTCCTGGCATTGATAGCCTTTTGCACTTTGCAGGCCATGGAGGGAAAATTACTGTCGGGGCTGATGGTGGCCACCACAATCAAATCAATTTGATCGGCACTAATCCTGGCGTCTTTAAGCGCGTCTTTGCCCGCTTTGATGGCCAGGTCGCTGGTTTTCTCTGACTTTGAGGCAATGCGCCGCTCCACGATGCCGGTGCGCGTGCGAATCCACTCGTCGGTAGTCTCCACCATTTTTGCCAAATCAGCATTGGTGAGTTTCCTCGAAGGAAGATAAACACCTAAACCCAAAATACCGACGTTTCTCATAAAATTTACCTGACCGCTTCCTCTTTCATCTTAGCCAGAATATTATGCTCCACCTCGCGCTTGGCCGAGCGGATGGCGTTTTTAATGGCCTTGGGCGAAGAACGGCCGTGGCTAATAATCACCAGTCCGTCCACCCCCAGCAAAGGAGCGCCGCCGTATTCGGAATAATCAATCGACTTTTTGGCCTCGCTTAAAGTTGTCTTCAATAAAAAAGCACCAAGAATCGCGATAGGATTTTTCTGAATTTCCCGCTTCATGAGAATAGCGATGGATTCCATCAGACCTTCCGAAACTTTCAGGGCCACATTGCCCGCATAACCGTCGCACACAATGCAGTTGGCCTTGCCTGTAAAAATTTCATTGGCCTCTAGATTACCGATGAAAGCCGGCTCCCTGTCTTCCAATAATTTATACGCTTCTCTCTCCAGCCCCGTGCCTTTGCCTTCCTCCGTACCGATATTCAAAAGCCCCACCGAAGGCTTATCAATTCCCAACACCGCCTGGGCATAAACTCTGGCCATTTTACTGTACTGTAAAAGATGTTCCGGTTTGGAAACCGTATTGGCCCCCATATCTATCATAAAAGAAAATTTCTTTTTTAAAGTAGGAATAACGCAGCCGATCCCCGGACGGTCTACCCCGGGAATCATCCCTAGCACAAACGTTGAAGCCGCCACCACGGCCCCTGTATTGCCCGCGCTGACAAAAGCATCATAGCCACCCTTTTTTAAAAACTCAATGCCGATGGTAATAGAAGAATTGCGTTTTTGACGGATGGAGGCAATGGCATGATCATCCATAGCCACCACCTCGGGGGCGTGGATGACTTCCACCATCCCACGCGGATAAGAATACTTCTTGAGTTCTGCTTCTACACGGTCTTGTTGTCCAACCAAAGTAATGGATACCTGAAATTCTTTGATGGCATCCACGCTTCCGGCAACCACATTTTGGGGAGCATAGTCCCCGCCCATGGCATCAACGACAATTTTCATGCATTATCCTTATATTGATTCCCTCCCCCTGGTGGGGAGGGTTAGGGTGGGGGAAATTCAATTACCCGGTTGTTTATCCCCTCCCCTAGCCCCTCCCACAAGGGGAGGGGAATATTCATCACTTTGCTACTTCTACAATCTGCGCACCTTTATAGTAACCACAGAAAGGACACACGCGATGAGGAAGCCCGGGCTTATGGCATTGAGGGCATGCGCGTAAAGAGGCAACCGTCACTTTCCAGTGCGTGCGGCGTTTGCGTCCGCGTTGTTTGGAATGTTGGCGTTTAGGTAATGGCATAATTGACTCCTGATTTGTACGGGCGGGGTCACCCCGCCCCTACGTTATTTACATTTACACTTCTCGTGGTTTAAGTTCACCCCGCAACCAAAACAAATCCCTTTGCAGTCGCTTTTGCATAAAATCCGCGGGAGATTGGCCATGATCATTTCCTGGCGTATCTCCTCGCCCAATTCAATGTCCTGCCTATCGGGGGTGACTTCAAAATCAAAATGATACTCGTCTTCATGCCTGTCGTGAAAATCTTCCAGACACCGCGCGCACATATAGCCGTAATCCGCGCTGATTTTCGTATGCGCGATAATCGTGTTATCCACCCGCTCGATGTTGGCCTTCACCGTGATCGGCGAACGCAGATCAATTTCCTCAGACGATAAGCCTATCCCTTCCATGGGAATGGTCTGATTGATCTCCAATCCTTTGGAGGTAATATCCCGAACAGAAAACTTAATCATCGGCAGAGACGTTCTTTTAATTTGCGCTCTACCACCTGGGGGACGAAGGAAGATATATCGCCATTTAAACCAGCCACCTCTTTGAGCAGGCTCGAGGAGACAAACGACACATGCTCCGAAGGCATTAAAAAGACGGTTTCTATATCTTCCGCCAGCCGGCGGTTGGTTAACGCGATTTGAAACTCATAATCAAAATCCGAAGTCATACGCAAACCTCGGATTAACACATTGATCTTTTTGCGGCGGGCATATTCGATGACCAGCGTATCGAAGGTATCCACCTCAACGCCTTTCATCCCTTGGGTGACGTTTTTGAGCAAATCCACCCGTTCGCCGATGGTCAAAAAAGTTTTTTTGGCTGTGTTATCGGCCACCGCTACCACCACCCGGTCAAAAACCCGCATAGCCCTCTGGATGACGTCCAAATGACCGTTGGTGACCGGATCAAAACTACCTGGATAAATAGCGGATTTCATAGGAGCTTTATCTTTTATGTATGCTTTTGTAAAATCATCAGGTAGGATGCCCCGTAACGTCGCTGCCTGAGCAGAGAAAAACCCTCGGGAACCTCCAGCCAATCCATGCGATTATACTGGGCGACCAGAAAACTTTGAGGGTGTAATATATCATTGGCCCCTAATACTTTCAAGGTTTTTTTAGCCAGTTTAAGGCCATAAGGCGGGTCGAAAAAGACGATGTGAAAACGTTCGCCAGACCCGCCAAAGGCGGGTCCAACGGCGGATAAACGTTTGATGGTAGCCAAAGCATCCGCTTCAAAAAGCCGATAACAACCGCCTAAATCTATCCCTAAAAGCTCGCAGTTTTGGCGAATCACCCGGGCACATTTAGGATCATGCTCTACCATCACCACCGATGACGCCCCCCGTGACATAGCCTCCAGGCTCATGGCCGCGCTTCCGGCATAGAGTTCTAAGAAAGAGAGGCCTTCTAAATCATGGCCCAGAATATCAAACACCGCGGCCCGAAAGATGCTTTGTGTAGGCCTGATACCCGCGGGCATGTAGAAGTTTCTGCTTTTGTATTGGCCTCCTAGAATTTTCATTCTACAGTTGCCCTCATAGCCTTGATCACCTCTTCGCTAACGCCATGTTCTCGAAGATAACTAATATCCTCCGCTTTTAAACCATACGTGGAATGGCTGGTTTTGATGCGGTGGATGATCTCATCGCTGGGAACTCCCTGTGTAGTCCAGTCCATGATCTGTCCTATACCCACCTGAGAAGTAGTTTCTATTCTGGTGTCATTGTGAGGAGTCCCGCCAAGGCGGGACGACGAAGCAATCTGTTCTTTATGAGATTGCTTCACTTCGTTCGCAATGACACTAGAAAGTTCTGCCCTGGCTTTGGCTAATTGTTCCTGGATAGCCCTGTTTTGCTGATCTAATTGGCTGACCTTTTGCTGTAACCCTTGGCTCTCTTCTTGCATGGCTTTTATCTGCTGTTCTAAATTCTTTCGTTGTTGCTGTTCTTTTGTTAACTGCCACTTGGTCTTGGATAATTCATCCTCAGAGACGGACAGCTGTTCTTGCTTTTGGTTTAAGTAATGATCTGATTCTTCCCTGGCTTTGATGAGTTGACTTCGGCTATCAGTTAATTGACTTTGGGTATCACTTAATTGCTCTTGAAGGTTACTGGGTTCACTCTGATTCTGCGGGAAACGATGCAGTTGATAACCGATAATACCTCCCAGTAAAAGCAAACCAGCTATTTTGAGCCATGCCCTGACTTTGTCATTGCGAGCGATTGTAGGGAGCGAAGCAATCCCAATAGAATCATTAATTCTTTTTGAGATTGCTTCGTCACTCGTTGCACTCGTTCCTCGCAATGACACAGGTTTTCGCCATGACGCCCACATCTTCTGCAGCCAAACACTGACCAGCGCCGCCACCCAAATCAAAGCATCAGACAGGCCCCACCAGATCCTCAAGAACATGTTATACCCCATCTCAGGGGCCATTCTAGAAGCTTTCTGGGCTGTCCATGCCTCATAATCTCCCCGCACAAAGCTGTTGATTTTATTATACCGATTACTTAAAACCTGGGCATCAAATCCGTATCTTAGGATCCACTTAAGCCACCAGGGAAAATAAGAAGGGATATTGTCATCAGGTACGGATTTATTAGGCTCAACTGGTCCCGCCACAGGTGGGATTGGCAGGTTCGTGGGATTAACAGCAACAGAAGCGTCTGATTGGGAGTTAATGCTATAGAAGACTTTTTTGGGCGGGATACCAGTTTTAACTAATTGTCCATTGGCAGTAAGCCTGGTAAGCTCTTCATAAAGGGCGGTGCGGGAGATATTCACATGCTCCAGCAATTGCCCAACACTGACCTGCCCATTTTGTTTAACATATTGGAGAATTGTCTCAGTAGAATCCATAATAACCTCCTTCCCGCCTATGGCGGGACTGTCCAGACTACTGTCCAGGAGTAGATAAAACTATTATCGTAAGTCATTATATTGCAATATGCTGGACTGTCCTGGATAGTACAGAAACTAGTGCATTAAAATCTCTCCTAAAACGCCTATTGGTAGTTACCTGCCTGCGGACAAGCAGGCTGTCCACGCATAAAATCTACTGTCCAGAAGCTATTGTCCACTGTCCGCTGGACTGTCCAGGAGTAGCTAAAATTATTATCCTAAGTCATTATATTACAATATGCTGGACTGTCCAGGACAGTATAGGTATCAAGCTTGTAAGCGATCCTCTACAATAAAGCCTATTTTTGTCCTTTTGTAATCAGTCGACTTTCCCCCGCTGTTCCGTAAAGGCCAAAGGAAGTTTGCGTGAACCTCCCCAACTTGAAGTGCCAATTTGGCACTTCAAGTTATTCAATTCTTCGTGCGTTAGTTCAAGTAAAAAATCGTTTGGAAAACGCTCAATATTTCTCCGTACTTGGCGAGTCAACTGTTTTGTCAATACTCCATAAAGCCCAGCCAAATCTTTATCGAGCATGACCTTATGTCCCCGGATTAAATAAATCTTATTTTGGATGATTTCCACCGGCACAAGGCTTTTGGACCTACTGATGGCTTGTTTTTGCATAGCATTCTCCCTGCAGTTAAAAGGTTTGAAATGGTTAATACACTACGGGGAAATTTTGCTACATTTTCCGATAGGGGATATCGGTGGGTGAAACTGATTTAATCTTAATAATAGAACTTTAACATGTCAAATGGTTTTCTGATGGATAGACATAGTTTTCCCCTCATGATTAAATGGTTTAACTTTTTATTAGGGGAATTTATGTAAAATCCTTGGGGAAAGGATGAAAAATGTTATATCGAAAACAAATTATAAATCAAGACCAATGCTGTACTCGCATTACCCCGCCAGAACCATGTCTAAATACTGCGGATAACGTTTCTTGATAACCTGCTTAATCATGGTGTGCGCAGGGCTATGCAGGGAGGGATCAAGCTTAATTAAATGGCCCGCCTCATGCCGCGCCTTCTCTAATAAATCCAGCTGGGTAACAGGATTAGCCACCCGCAGTTCATTCAGTCCGTGCTGATGCCGTCCGAAATAATGCCCCGGTCCGCGGATTTGCAGATCATACTCCGCGATTTTAAACCCATCAGTGGTTTTGACAATGGCCTCAAGTCTGGACTTGGCCTCTTCGGTCGTCGGATCCGCCATCAAAAGACACACGGCGTCTTTGCTGCCACGGCCAATACGGCCTCTGAGCTGATGCAATTGGCTTAAACCAAAACGTTCAGCGTGCTCGATGACTATCACATTGGCATTAGCCACATCAATACCCACCTCTAAAATGGTGGTGGCTACCAAAATATCAATCTCGTGGCGTTTAAACTTTTGCATCACGTCATCCGTCTCTTGGCGTTTCATCCCTCCATGCACCAGACCCATACGCAGCCCCTGAAACTCATGACTTTGCAAATGCGCGAACATATGCTTGGCTGCCTTTAAATCCAGCGTTTCGCTTTCATCAACCAAAGGATAGATAATATAAGCCTGCGTGCCTTTTAAAACCCATTCCCTCACCTTTTGATACACCCCCTGTATTTTTTCCAAGGAGAAATGATAAGTTTTGACCGCTCCGCGGCCGGGCGGCAATTCATGAATCACTGATACATCCAAATCTCCGTAAAGCGTCAAACACAGGGTGCGCGGAATAGGGGTGGCGGTCATAATCAAAACATCCGGATTGCTGGACCCGCCAGAGGCGGGTCTGGCCTTAGCGGAAAGCAAAGCCCGCTGATTCACCCCGAATTTATGCTGCTCGTCAATGACCACGAAACTTAAATGCGCCAAGTCCACCGCTTCTTCCAGCAAAGCATGGGTACCGATGATGACATCAATCTCTTTGGCTTTTAATTTCCCGGAAAGTTCTGCCTTTTCCTTTTTAGACATGCGGCTGGTGAGCAGTCCCAAACGAATACCATCAAAAATTCCACCGGCAAAGAGGAGTTTAAAATTTTCATAATGCTGACTGGCTAAAATTTCCGTCGGTGCCATGATGGCCGCTTGCCTGCCGTTTTGAACCGCCGCCATACAGCCAAAAAAGGCGACCACGGTCTTGCCGCAACCCACATCTCCCTGCAAAAGTCTGAGCATAGGCCGCGGTTTTTTCATATCCGCGGCTATATCATCCATGGCCCTGCGCTGAGACTCTGTGAAGGTGAAAGGAAAACTTTTGACGTATTGCTCTATAAAAACCGGCTCAATGCGATGCGCAAAACCTTTCTTCTCGATGATGCAAAGCCTTCGCAGGATAACACAAATTTGAAATAAAAAAAACTCTTCAAACGCCACCCGGCGGCTGGCGGCCTGCTGCTCTTGCATGGTTGGCGGAAAATGGATATGCCGAATGCTGCCGGCTATATCAGCCAACTGATGACGCCGACGGATGTCAGAGGGAATCACATCCTTAAGACCCTTTGCATAAAGCCTCAGGGCGGTATCGATGGTTTTTCGCAAATAGCGCTGCGTGATGCCGCGCGTGAGAGGATAAATGGGCACAATACGACCCATGTTGAGACTCTGATCCCCGGCACTAATCAGTTCAAAAACTGGCATCACCATTTGCAAACGTTTCTTAAAAGTATCCACCCGGCCATACAAAACAACTTCTTGCCCCTCTTTAAAAAAATTAGCCAAATAAGGTTGATTAAACCAAACGCAAAATATCTTGCCGGTTTTATCTTCTAGGGAAACTTCAACCGTACGATTTTTGGAATAAAAATTACGGCGGCAAGTTAAAACCTGACCGCAGATAGTTTGCATTTCCCCGACTTTCAGCATGGCGATAGGCGTAAACTGGGAGCGGTCTTCATAGCGGTGAGGAAACAGACACAATAAATCTTCGACCGTCTTGATCCCTAAATTAGCCAGCAATTTGGCCTTAGCCGGCCCCACGCCTTTGAGGAATTGGATAGAAATGTCACTTAAACTTTGAGGCATAAGAAGATGAGAGCCCTGTCTGCCGGCAGGCAGGCTAAGTAATCCTTAAGCGGATCCAAGTTATCGTCGAGTGTCATTGCGAGTCCCGCCAACGGCGGGATGAAGCAATCTTTTAAAAGATCGCCACGTCGTCGCCAAAAACGCTCCTCCTCGCGATGACACGATATTTATCGCATTTTTACTAAAAACCGCTTAATGGTTACCAGGCTAAAAACGCATAGTTTTTAAGCGTTTGGCGAGTCCGCCTAAAGGCGAGACTTCGCCCAGGACAAATTAAAATCGCATGGTTTTTAAACGCCTGGCGAGTCCGCCTAAAGGCGAGACTTCGCCCAGGACAAATTAAAATCGCATGGTTTTTAAACGCCTGCGATCTTGCTGGTCTTTGGCAATGATCTTGTATTGTTTGAGGTTATAGACGATATTGCCGAAGTCCTGGGTCTTTTTGATGCCCCAGTAATCCAGCACGGCAATGGTCATGGGGCCGAATTTTTTGATCAAAAGCCCTTTGATACCCTCTGAAAACTCCTGGCCATTGATATGTTTAGCCTCTTGAAACTTCTTTTGGGCGAAACTTAAAGCCTCCATGACAAATTCGTAAGCATCGACGGGATAACGGGGGTCTTCCTGGCAGATACGAGAAACGATTTGGTAAAACTCTTCATTCATTAGTCCTATGTTATCACTCAGACTAAAGATTACAAAAACATTTTCATAAAATATGACGCCGCTGCCGGCGGGCTGTGGCATAATAACTTTATGCAAAAGTGGCCCTGGAAAATTTACGGCATTTTTTTAACCGTCCTCATCGTTGCCAGTTTAACGGATATGGCCTCAAAGGACTCGGCCCTTCGCATGTATTACACCATGCTCATTGCTTTTCATAGAGGTTACGGCGTATTACTGGTTTTAAATATCATAAGTCTTATTATAAATTTATTGGCCCCCTTGGTCGTCTTCTGTTACGCTTTTAACGTTAAAAGTTCGCTCAAATTCTGGCAGGTTTTTTTCTTTATACGACTTTTTTTTGACTTCATAGGCCATTATTACGACAGCCAGTGCATCAAAGCTGCTTTCTTCCAGAGTTTTCTTTACGGCGTTGCCTGCATAGGAGTTTTCATCATTCCTATCCTGCCCTCCTATATCGCGCATTATCTTTATGCTTTCAAAAAGCCAACCTAATAAAAAACCCCCACTGTTTTGCTTTGCAAAACAAAACGTGGGGGCTTAAGTAAAAGCGGTAACGTTCTACTCTCCCATAGCCTTGCGACTACAGTACCATCGACCTTGGTGGGCTTAACTGCCGTATTCGGAATGGGAACGGGTGTAACACCACCAGTAAAGTTACCGCAATATTTCTAGACAACTATGAAATATAGAATAATACAAACCGAGCAAAAAATTTAAAACAATGATCAAGCATTTGGCAGATTAGTACCGCTCAGCTTAAATCCTTACGGATCTTACACCTGCGGCCTATCAACGTCGTAGTCTACAACGTGCCTACACCCCCTTGCGGGGGATCGATCATTCATCTTGAGGTGGGCTTCGTACTTATATGCCTTCAGCACTTATCCCTTCCGAACATGGCTACCCAGCCATTACCCTTGGCAGGATAACTGGAACACCAGAGGTTCGTATCTCCCGGTCCTCTCGTACTGAGGAGATCTTCTCTTCAATGATCGTGCGCCCACACCAGATAGAGACCGAACTGTCTCACGCATGTAAATCCACGATTACTCGTGGCATAGACTATATCTCCACCCTCTTTCGAGGGGTTGGCGTATGATGATCATCTTATCTTACTTCCTGCTATGATCATCTCATCTGCATCTGTTTTTACAGATACCGAATCAGTCGTTACAGGGGTATGCCCGTCCCTATCGTTCCAAACTTCTAATACTTTATTAGCTGTATTAGTACGTCTCTTGGATCGATTTAGGGTTGAAAAACTATCTGCTTTTCGAGCAGCTATTAGAAAAGTTTTTTTGCTATGAATCTGTTCAATAGCATCCAAAATCTCTAATGCCTGCTTGACTTGCTGCTTTTTGAAAACGGTGTAAGGAGCAATTGCATTCAAAAAATTACGGATAACCGGCCTGCTAGTGATTATATAATCACTCATATCTTTAGACCTGTTGCGTATATAACCAGCTTTTAGCTGATCATGAATCCATTCGAGTCCTTTTCGACCGGTTCTATGCTGGTGAAAGCTTACGCTGACACGCAGGTAAAATCCGTATCGATATTCAACTTGACGGATCAATTGAATATGTATGCTCCCATCACCATCCAA
The DNA here is from genome assembly GCA_016201795.1 of Candidatus Omnitrophota bacterium. Taxonomy (GTDB): domain Bacteria; phylum Omnitrophota; class Gorgyraeia; order Zapsychrales; family Fredricksoniimonadaceae; genus JACQCF01. The sequence goes on from JACQCF010000008.1 coordinate 21,580, forward strand.
AAAGCCCGCAAGATAGGCAGCCAATTTTTCTTCCATGGCAACCTTCCCTCGGTATTATCCTTGCAGCGTTCGGCACTGCAGTTGGACTTCACCGATATAAGCCAATTGACATCCTGAAATTACTCTCAGGAGACGCAGTGTTATCTACGTTCTAAACCCAGCTCACGTACCCTTTTAACCGGCGAACAGCCGGACCCTTGGGACCTTGTACAGCCCCAGGATAGGATGAGCCGACATCGAGGTGCCAATCCGCGCTGTCGATATGAACTCTCGAGCGCGATCAGCCTGTTATCCCCAGAGTACCTATTATTCGTTGAGCGATGGCAATCCCACGTTCAACCACCGGATCACTAACCCCTACTTTCGTACCTGCTCGTCCTGTCGGACTCGCAGTCAGGCTCCCTTATGCGTTTGCACTCTATGGACGATTGCCGACCGTCCTGAGGGAACCTTTGGACCCCTTCGTTATTCTTTAGAAGGGAACCGCCCCAGTCAAACTGCCCATCTGGCACTGTTTCCTGCCTGGATTCACAGGACAAGGTTAGAATCTAGACATCAACAGGCTGGTATTTCACCGTTGCCTCCAGCACGGCTGACGCCGCGCCTTCACAGGCTCCCAGCTATCCTACACAATCAATATCCAAATCCAATACCAGAATGCAGTAAAGGTTCTGGGGTCTTTTCGTCTTGGTGCGGGTAGACGGCATCTTCACCGCCACTACAATTTCGCCGAGTTCCTCCTTGAGACAGCGCCCAAGTTGTTACACCATTCGTGCGCGTGGGAACTTACCCCACAAGGAATTTCGCTCAGTTATTCCTCACTGTTTCCAGTAGGCTGGACTATATCTTCACCACCTCGATTCATTTGCGAAGCAATTTGTTTGATTTTTTCAATCCCTTCTTGAATCAAATGTTCTTTACGGTTAATCAGCAACAAGATTTTTCTGAACTTAAGAAAATCAATTTGCTTTTTGGATTTTAAGGGATTCTTTTCAAAAAATGGGATGATGATTTGACTTAAGTGCTCAATTTTTCGAACACGAAAAGCCATCCGATCCCCATGATTTATTCGAACCACACCGCATCCGAAAAACTCTTTAAGAGCATGCAATAATTGTATGTCTCTTTGATGCTGAACTACCGTAAACTCAGGAAGGATTTGATAACCATTGGTCATCTCCGGATGAGGATTTATTCCTATATAAAAACATCCTTCTCCATCAACAAACCCAACTATCCAACTTGCTTCTAGTTTCGAAACAGGTGCTAAACGTGTAGTCTCTGAGGGTTCTTCCATAATTACCTTTCTATGAAAGTCTTCCCTGCGGATTGTCCCCATGTCTGTATGATTTTTACTGCCGGTGTTTACCGACGAGTACATAACAGCTTTAGAGGATTTTCCCGCATATAGTTTAGTTTTACTAAGGCTAGCGATTAAGTAAACCTTAGGACCGTTATAGTTACGGCCGCCGTTTACTGGGGCTTCAGTTCGTAGCTTCTCCCACCTTGCGGCGGGATGACCACTCCCCTTAACCTTCCAGCACCGGGCAGGTGTCACACCCTATACATCGTCTTGCGACTTAGCAGAGTGATGTGTTTTTACTAAACAGTCACCCGGGCCTCTTTACTGTGGCCTTTGAAGCTCAACCCGCGGAGGGTCTCACCTCTCTGGCACCCCTTCTCCCGAAGTTACGGGGTGATTTTGCCTAGTTCCTTAAGGAGGATTCTCTCGAGCGCCTTAGCATATTCTGCTTATCTACCTGTGTTGGGTTACGGTACGATCGACTACGATACTGGCTTGATGGTTTTTCTCGGCAGCATGGCATCGGCTACTTCGTCCCGCCTATGGCGGGACTCCCCGTCAGCTCTCATCCCGCCTTGCGGCGGGACTACGGCCTTGGACAAAGACAACCAACACTTTGCTTAGCCTAGCCTCCTGCGTCACATCAAACTCGTAACGTTCGTAATCGGTTCAGGAATATTAACCTGACCTCCATCGCTTACGCCTTTCGGCCTCAACTTAGGATCGACTAACCCTGGGTGGATTAACCTTCCCCAGGAAACCTTAGATTTTCGGCGCTACAGTTTCTCGCTGTAGTTTTCGCTACTCATACCAACAGTATCACTAGTGTCAGCTCCAGCACTCCTCACGGTATGCCTTCTACGCTTAACACTACGCTCCCCTACCCCTTATCCCGCCAGCGGCGGAATAAAGCTATGATTTCGGTTATAGACTTGAGCCCCGATCATTTTCGGCGCGAAATCACTCGACCAGTGAGCTGTTACGCACTCTTTAAATGATGGCTGCCTCTAAGCCAACATCCTGGCTGTCTGTGTGATCTCACTTCCTTTACCACTTAGTCTATATTTGGGACCTTAGTCGATAGTCTGGGCTGTTTCCCTCTCGAGCAAGAAGCTTAGCCCTCTTACTCTGACTTCCGAGATACGACAAACGGTATTTGGAGTTTGGTTAGGTTTGGCAGCCCGGTGGGGCCCCTAGCCTATTCAGTAACTCTACCCCCGTTTGTTAATTCCTCGAAGCTAGTCCTAGAACTATTTCGGGGAGAACCAGCAATTGCCACGTTTGACTAGCCTTTCACTCCGACCCACAGCTCATCGCGAATCTTTTCAACGATAATGCGTTCGGTCCTCCATCCCGATTTCTCGGGACTTCAACCTGGCCATGGGTAGATCACGTGGTTTCGGGTCTATTATGCGCTACTAAATCGCCCTATTCAGACTCGGTTTCCCTACGCCTGCCCCCGAGAACGGGGTTAAGCTTGCAACACATAATAACTCGTTGGTCCATTATGCAAAAGGTACGCCGTCAGCCATTACCCGCCAAAGGCGGGTCATAGGCCTCCGACAGCTTGCAGGTTTATAATTTCAGGTTCTATTTCACTCCCCTCCCGGGGTTCTTTTCAACTTTCCCTCACGGTACTTGTGCACTTTCGGTCAGACTGAGTATTTAGGCTTAGCCCATGGTCGGGCCAGATTCCTGCCAGATTTCCCGTGCCCGGCAGTACTTGGGATACCTCTAGGCTGTCATGGAATTTCGCATACAAGACTCTCACTTTCTATAGTGTGTTTTTCCAAACACTTCTGCTATTCCATAACAATACCACATTAAGGTCCCGCAACCTCCCGACGTAAACGCCGGAATTTAGCCTGTTCTCTCTTCGCTCGCCGCTACTAAGAGAATCACATTCGTTTTCTTCTCCTCGGGCTACTTAGATGTTTCAATTCGCCCGGTATCGCTTCCATCACCTATGTTATTCAGTGATGGATCTTAAGGTATGACCCTCAAGGGGTTGCCCCATTCGGAAATCTCCGGATCGAAGCTTATTTGCAGCTCCCCGAAGCTTATCGCAGCTTACCACGTCCTTCATCGCCTTTTAGTCTGCCAAGTCATTCATTATAA
>JACQCF010000010.1 GCA_016201795.1 Candidatus Omnitrophota bacterium
CACTAAAACAATTATCTTTTAAAGATTGCTTCGGCCTACGGCCTCGCAATGACACCAAAAAACTTTTATCCCTTCACAAAATCTTTCATAAATCCAACCCTTTGCCCTACATATTCTTCATAGAACTTTTGACACTATCTCAGTTAACAATAAACTAAACTGAAATTTTTAAAGATTACACATCATAGTACAAATAGAATTCATGCGGATGCGGTCTTAAGCGAACGCCGTCGATATCAACCTCGTGCTTGTACTCAATCCAGGTGTCAATGACATCATCGGTAAAGACGCCGCCCTCGGTCAAAAACTTGCGGTCACCATCCAGTGCTTCCAGCGCCTGCTCGAGCGAACGGGGCACGGTCTTAATCTTCTTGGCTTCCTGGGCGGAGAGGGCATAAATATTTTTATCCATGGGTTCGCCCGGGTCAATTTTATGTTTAATCCCGTCGAGACCGGCCATGAGCATGGCGGAGAGCGCCAGATACGGATTGCACGAGGGATCCGGAGGACGAAACTCCAGGCGTTTGGATTTTTCGCTAGCCGAATACATCGGGATACGCACGGCCGCCGAACGGTTGCGCTGAGAATACACCAGATTCACCGGCGCCTCATAGCCGGGGACCAGACGTTTATAGGAATTTGTCGTCGGTGCCGCAAAGGCCAGAATCGCATGGGAATGTTTGAGAAGCCCCCCGATATAATATTTGGCTGTATCGCTTAAAAGCGCGTAACCTTTCTTGTCGAAGAAAAGGTTTTTACCGCCCTTCCAGAGGCTTTGATGCACGTGCATTCCGGAGCCATTGTCCTTGAAAAGCGGTTTGGGCATGAAGGTCGCCGTCATATTGTACTTGCGGGCGGTATTTTTGATCACATATTTATAAACCAGCAAATGATCACACATGCGCGTGAGGGTGTTGTAGCGGATGTCGATTTCGCACTGGCCGGCGGTGGCCACCTCATGGTGATGCACCTCAACCGGCACTCCCACTTTTCTTAACGTGAGCATAATTTCGCTGCGAATATCCTGCAGGGTATCGTGCGGCGGCACCGGAAAATAACCTTCCTTATAACGGGGCTTGTAACCCAAATTTGGTTTCTCGTCGCGGCCGGTGTTCCACGCCCCTTCGTTGGAATCAATAAAATAATAGCCGCTGTTTTCAGTCTGGTCAAAACGGATATCATTAAAGATAAAAAACTCCGCCTCGGGCCCCCAGTAGCTAAGATCTGCCACTTTACTGGATTTCAAATGTTCTTCGGCTTTTCTAGCCACATAACGCGGATCGCGGCTGTAAGGCTTTTTGGTGATGGGATCATACACGTCGCAGATAATGCTTAAAGTCGGCGCTTGCGCCACAGGGTCTACGAAGGCGCTGATCGGATCTGGCCTCAAGATCATATCGCTTTCGTGGATTTTCTGGAAACCGCGGATACTGGAGCCGTCAAAGCCAATTCCTTCCGCCCAAATATCCCCCTCGGGGTCCATGAAATCATCCGCAGGGATGGAGAAATGCTGCCAGAGGCCGGGCAGATCGTTAAATTTAAAGTCCACCACTTGAATATTATTTTTTTCGATCAGCTTGGCGACTTCTTGGGGATTTTTGGGAGAATGATTTTCAGCTTTTTTGGTTACAAGTGTAGACATATGCCATCCCTCCTAAAAAATAAAGAAGTCCTCCCTCCAAAGACGACTCTTACCATGGCAAGGAGGACTTCACTGCCCTCAAAATGCAGGTCATCATAGCCCCCCACGTCCATTTGTGTCAAGCAAATTTGTGAGGGGGAAAAATCATTAACCGATCGCCTTGGAGCCTTCTTCGCCGGTGCGAATACGGATGACGCGCGGCAAATCGAGAATAAAAATTTTGCCATCGCCGATTTTGCCCGTACGAGCCCCTTTGATGATAGCCTTAACGGTCGGTTCAACGAAGTCTTCATTGACCGCAATCTCCAGACGGACTTTGCGCAGGAGGTTGCCGGTTTCTTTGACTCCGCGGTAGAACTCATCAACGCCCACTTGACGACCGTGACCCAACACTTCACTGACCGTAATCAGGTTCACTTGAGCCGCATAAAGCTCTTTTTTGACTTCATCGAGCCTGTAGGGCTGTATGATTGCAATAACAAGTTTCATAAGGATTGGTTTCCTTTCTCTAAAAAAATAAATTAGTCTAAAATCGTATACGCACGTTCGTGATGCTGGCTCAAATCCAGGCCAAACACTTCATCTTCCTGGGTAGCCCGCATACCGATAGTTTTATCAATGAGAAAGCATATAATCCATGTGCCAACGCCGCACCAAATGGTCGTCAGCAAGGCTGTTTTAGCCTGGGTCAACAACTGGCCAGGGTTCCCGTCAAAAACTCCGGATCCGTTGGGATTGATCGCTTTAACGGCAAAAAGTCCGGTGGCTAAAGCGCCCCAAAGACCGCCGGTATAGTGCACCCCAAAAGCATCCAAGGTATCGTCATAACCGAATTTAGGTTTGACCCACGCCACCATAGAATAGCAGAAGACACTGACCAAGAAACCAATCCACAAAGAACCGCCGACATTCACAAAACCGGAAGCCGGAGTAATGGCCACCAGACCGGCCACCGCACCGGAAGCAGCCCCGACCATGGTGGGTTTGCCGGCAAAAATCCATTCCATCACAGCCCAGCTGATAGCCGCGGCAGCTGTAGCGGTGTTGGTCACCACAAAAGCGCTTGTTGCAAGGTTGTTGGCCGCCACCGCAGAACCGGCGTTGAAACCAAACCATCCAAACCATAACAAAGAAGCACCTATCATAACAAAAGGCACGTTATGCATGCCCGGTTTATTCGTGCCGACACGCTTCCCTAAAAATAGAGCTGTAACAAGACCCGCCATACCGGCATTCATATGAACGACCGTACCACCGGCAAAGTCCAACGCTCCCCAGCTATGACCAGCCAAACCATCGGTAGACCAAACCATGTGGGCAATGGGGCAATAGATAAAGGTCAGCCACAAAATGGTAAATAAAACAAAGGCAGAAAACTTAACGCGTTCGGCAAAAGACCCAACCACCAGTGCCGGTGTGATAACCGCAAACATGCACTGGAAAATCATATAGGCTTGATGCGGAACGGTAGGCCCATAATCCGGGTTGGGTGCCGATGTGCTCACATTATTAAGCATGAACCACTGTAAGCCGCCGATGTAAGGTTCTAAAAAACCTGATCCTTTACCAAAGGCCAAGCTATAGCCATAGACTACCCACAATACACTAACGATGGCCAGAACCATAAAACACTGCATTAAAATACTTAGGACGTTTTTACGCCTGACCATCCCTCCATAAAAGAGAGCCAGTCCTGGTGCCGTCATCGCCAACACTAAGGCTGCTGAGGCCAGGACCCATGCCGTATCCCCGGCATTAATCGGATTTACTGGTGGTGTTGTTCCCATGATTTACTTCCTCCTTTTTTGATGTGTTAACTTACGATGCCGTGAATTTTTAAAGCATAAAAAAGCCCTATAGCTAAAGCGATTTGCGAAAGGCCTATTAATAAAGCCATGATTTCCATCTGTCGGATCATCAAAGACTCCTTTCAGGCGCCTACATAAAAAATCCCCGTGTCGGGGACTTCATCGTCCATGGACTCTCACAGCCCAAAATCCTTCGACTCGTCTTTCGTTATTTCTTAAGACTCGCTCAGGATGGTGAGCGAACACAGTGAGTCGAACCAATAAAAAATCCTCTTAAGATGCTTCCGCGCTCTTTAAGAGGACTGTCTTTGCCCTTACATCTCGCCCAAAACTTCTTTGCTTTGAGCGTACTTATTTCAGAACTATAAAAATATACCTGATCAAAAACAGTTTGTCAAGAAATATTTCTTTGGAAATCCGCCATGAGAATTACGGACTCGGCAATGTCTTTCATGGACCGGCAGGTATCCATGCTCTTTTTATGGATGAGACGATGCGCGGCGTCCTCGGAGAGGTTATTCATCTTCATCAAAATGCCTTTAGCGCGCTCGATGAGCTTACGGGTTTCCAAAGCTTCCTTGGCTTTCAGGGCTTCTTCCATGAGTTTGGTATTTTCCACGGCCACCGCCGCCTGATTGGCCACCATCTGCAACACGCTGGTTTCTTCCTCGCTAAAATGATGCGGCTCTTTGGTGTAAACGTTAATTACGCCGATGGCTTTATCCTTCACAATCATGGGAACCGCGATCATGGATGTTAACCCCTCCTTGGCCGCCAGATCGCGGTAGGCATACTTTTCGTCATGACGGACATCATAGACAGCTACCGGTTTGCGGCTTTTAATGACCGTACCGCTGAGACTGTTCTCTACTCTAATATTAGGCTTCTTTTTATACTCTTCACTTAAAGATTGAGTGGCTTTGATGGCAAGCTCAAGCCCCTTCTCATCCAAAAGCATAATAGAACAAATTTTGGAATTAAGCATTTCGGCCGTCACCACCACAATGAGGTTTAAAATTTCATCCAGATAATGTTCGGAGGTAATGGAGCGGCTGACTTTAATTAACGAATCAAACTGCAGGGCCTTTTTCTTGGTCTCTTCAAACAGCCTGGCATGTTCGATAACGCCCCCGACTTGTTTGGCAATGCTTTGGATTAGATTCACCGTCGAAGAAGAGTAATCCTGATGGCGTTTGTGCTGAACATTGATGACGCCAATAGCCTTGGCCTTATAAATGATCGGCAGCGAAAGAAAAGCTTCATAACGGTCCTCGGGCAACACATCGAAACTCTTAAAACGCGGATCCTTGTAGGCATGATTTTTGATAGCCACCGGTTTGTTTTCCCGCGCCACCCAACCGGTAATGCCTTCTCCTATTCTTAGAACCAGCCGACCTAGTTCTTTTTTGTGAGCGGTTTTAGAGGCCATTAAAACAAGGTTCTCTTTTTTTTCATCGAACAAATAAATAAACACCGAATCCGCATCGGTCATTTCAGTGACAATCTTGACTACCAAATTGAGGGTGAGATTTAAGTCCAGTTCCAAGGAAGCAATATCTACAATATTGCGAAGAATGGTAATTTCTTGCGCTTGAGAAACATTAAGCTTGTTCTGATTTTTTCGCATTTTAGAATCATAACAATAATCGGCAGATTTTCAACACTAATTCTTTTTTAACCAGACAGGATGGAGGGATTGACATTTAATACAATATCCTTTAATATTACATTCATTTTTATATACCAAACAGAACCTTAAATCCTAAAAGCAATATCTTCTCAATGAACATGCCTGCTTTTTTCTTCTGTATTTTTGCGGCCATCTTAATCTTTGCAAGCCTTGCCGTCGTCTTTGCACGAAATCCTCTCTATAATGTCTTGTCCTTAGTGCTTGCTATCTTCTGCCTGTCTTCTCTTTTCATGCTCTTAGAGGCCTTTTTTGTCGGCATCATCCTTTTATTGGTCTATGCGGGAGCGGTGCTTGTTTTTTTCCTGTTTGTGGTCATGTTATTGAATCTTAACGCGCCAACATTCACCACCACTGAGCAAAGCCGTTTTCGGCTCTGGGGATGGCTTTTTGGGTTGGCGTTCCTGTCGGAAACTTTTTTAGCCATCAAAAGCTTTTTAGCGGCTGAGGTTACCCAGCCCTCGTCGATCCGCGGCACCATTGAGACCATCGGTCAGATTCTTTTTACCGATTATCTGCTTCCCTTTGAATTAACCTCGCTGCTTTTGCTCATTGCGATTTTCGGGATTGTGTCATTGGCCAAAGGAGCGATGGGTACTGGCGCCAAAGCCGGAGAGAATCAATGATCGGGCTAGAGCATTATCTTCTCTTAAGTGGTATCATCTTTTCCATCGGCATTGTGGGTGTCATCACCAACCGCAATGTGCTTAAAGTTCTTCTTTCGTTAGAACTTCTTTTGGCCGCCTCCAACCTGTCTTTTGTCGCCTTCTCCAAATTTAATGGAGATTACGCGGGCCAATTGATCGTATTTTTTGTCATTCTGGTTGCCGCCGTCGAGGTGGCCATCGGGCTTGCCATTATCGTTCTGATGTACCGCCGGCTGGGCACCATCCAGGCGGATGAATTAAAGGAACTGAAATGGTAAACTCCTCTGTGGCCTGGATAACTTTTTTTGCACCCTTGGCCGCTTGCGTTTTGATTACCCTTTTTTTGCTGCGCTCCAAAACATATAGCGCCTATGTGGCCATCGCCGGCATATTAACCTCTTTTATTGGCAGCGTTTTACTTTTTACCCAAATCTTTTCTACTCCTGCCTCGCCGGCAGGCGGGCATCCTGCGGTCGAATTCCAACAATCTTTTGCCTGGATCCAGTTTGACCAATTGACCATTAATTTTGGAATACTTCTTAATCCGCTGGCCATCATGATGTTGCTGGTTGTTACCGGGGTTGGAAGTGCTATTTTCATCTACTCTAAGGGATACATGGCCGAGGACCCCAGCATGCCTCGGTTTTTCGCGTTTTTAAGCCTGTTTGCTTTCTCTATGATAGGCATTGTCCTTGCCAATAACTTTATTCAACTGTTCATCTTTTGGGAGCTGGTGGGATTAAGTTCGTATCTGCTCATTGCTTTCTGGTATGAGAAGGCCTCCGCCGCTGATGCCGGGGTCAAGGCTTTTATGGTCAACCGTTTTGCCGATTTCGGTTTTTTAAGCGGGATCCTTTTGTTGTGGGGCGCCTCCGACGTGGGCCATGGCCGGAGTTTTCTTTTTACGGATTTGATACAGGCCGTCCCTCACCTAGATCCACCCTTGCTTGGGGTGGTGGCATTGTTGATTTTCTGCGGCGTTGTAGGCAAATCCGCCCAAGTCCCGCTTCATGTTTGGCTGCCGGATGCCATGGAAGGCCCCACTCCTGTGAGTGCTTTGATTCACGCCGCGACGATGGTGGCGGCAGGTATTTACCTTTTGGCCCGTACGTTTTTTATTTTTGAACCAATGACAGGCGTACTTTTTATCATTGCTTGTATCGGTGCGCTCACCGCATTGATGGCAGCCACCATGGCTATCGTCGAGAATGACATTAAAAGGATCCTGGCTTATTCAACCCTTAGCCAATTAGGTTTGATGGTCATGGCTTTAGGTTTAGGCGGGCCCTTGCAAGGCATGTATCACTTAACCACCCATGCCTTTTTCAAAGCCCTTTTGTTCCTCAGCGCTGGCAGTGTGATTCTAGCGCTTCATCATGAACAAAATATTTGGAACATGCAGGGGCTTTTAAAGAAAATGCCCATAACCGGTGTGACTTTTCTGATCGGAACACTGGCCCTCTGCGGCATTTTTCCACTCAGCGGTTTCTGGAGTAAAGATGAAATCTTGGGCCTAGCGGCCCAACATAACACCTTATTGTATTGGGCTGGGACTTTAACCAGCGGCTTAACCGACTTTTACATGGGACGCCTGTTCTGGGTGGCGTTTTGGGGTAAGGGCTCTAACTCTGGTCATGGGTATGAGCCCCATGAATCGCCGGCGGTCATGACTGTTCCCTTGATCTTTTTAGCCATTCTTTCCGTCGTGGGAGGTTTCATAGGCATTCCTCATTTCCTGTATCCGCAAAGCGAACATCCAACACTCAATATGTCGGTGGCGCTTTCTTCTTCTGCCGTTGCTCTTTTAGGATTAGCTGTCTCCTATATGATTTACAGTCCCACCGCTGGCGGGACCCGTCGCCGCGATCCATTGGAAACAAAGCTCGGAATTCTTTATCCTATTTTAAAAAATAAATATTATTTCGATGCTGTGTACGGTTGGTATGTGGACCGCGTGCAGCAAGGCTTCGCCATGATTCTATCGTGGTTTGAAAAGGTTTTCATTGTCCGCTCTGGCGTTCATGGATTAACAGGTGCTGCGAAAGCTGGCGGTAACATCCTGCGTCGTCTGCAAACCGGTTTGGTCCAATTCTATGCGTTGATTTTTGTTCTGGGTGTTGTTGTTCTATTTTTTGTACTGGCGAAAAATTTATGATGATTCCCCATTTACTTTCCTTGATCCTTTTACTACCTACCATGGGCTTAGGCGTTCTTTTCTTTGTGCCGTCGGATAAGACCTCGCTCATCCGCAGGATTTCCAATGTAGCTCTTCTACTGCCGTTTCTTTTATCCCTTTGGGTTTTTGCTGCTTACAATCCTACGGCGGGAGGTTTTCAATTCATTGAAAATATTCCCTGGGTCGTGCCCTTGGGGATTTCCTATCATCTAGGCGTCGACGGAATCAATGCCTTACTTACACTCCTGGTTGGAATCGGCTCTTTGGCCGCGGTTTTGGTCTCAGCTTCCATCAAAGAACGGGTCAAAGAATATTACATTCTTCTTCTTCTCACGGTGGTCGGTACTTACGGCGCTTTTCTGTCCCTCGATATCTTCTTTTTCTATTTCTTACATGAAATTGCAACCATCCCGGTCTTTCTTTTGATCGGTGTTTGGGGATCACAGCGTCGCGACTATGCGGCCATGAAATTGACTCTTTATTTAACAGCCGGCGCCTCCCTGGCCCTTATTGGTTTATTGGCCTTGTATGTGGCCACTGGTTTAGGGACATTTGATTTTATCCAAATCCAACAGCATTTAGCGAATCATCCATTACCTGTCGATGTTCAGAATTGGATTTTCCCTCTCATTGTTATTGGTTTTGGTATTACGCTCACCCTCTGGCCTTTTCATACCTGGGCTCCGGTGGGATATGCCGAGGCCCCGACGGCCGTGAGCATGCTGCATGCCGGCGTCATTAAAAAGCTTGGTGCTTATGCCATTATTCGCTTTGCAATTCAATTGATGCCACAGGCTGCCCACACATGGATGCCAATCATTGCTACCCTTGCCGTCGTCAATATCCTGTTCTGCGGAATTGTGGCGTTGACTCAGCGTGATATGAAATATATTTTAGGATATTCCAGCTGCAGCCACATGGGCTATGTTCTTTTGGGGTTGGCGTGTTTGAATATAATCGGCCTTAATGGGGTGGTCTTTTTGATGTTCGCCCACGGCGTGATGGCGGCGCTGGCCTTTGCGTTGACAGGATTTTTTGCGGATCAAACCAATACCCGTAATCTGGACGAACTAGGCGGCCTAGCCAAACGCATGCCATTTATCGCTGCCTGTTTTAGCATGGCGGCCTTGGCTTCCGCCGGGGTGCCTGGATTTGCCAATTTTGTGGCGGAAATCATGGTCCTGTTGGGTGCCTGGGACCAATACCATTTGTATACGGTACTAGCCGTCTTGGGTGTGGTGATCACGGCCATTTATATGCTTAAAGCTATCCGTTTTGGTTTTCAAGGGCCTATTAATCCGCGTTGGACGAAAGTGACCGACGCCCAGACATCCCTAGCGAAACTTCCCTTTGTGCTATTGCTGGTAGCATTGATGCTCGTCGGATGCTGGCCTTCTTTGATTATGAAACACATTGAATCAGGAACAAAAACGATCTATGTTTCCAACCATTGACTGGAGCTTAATTTTATTGGAATTGCTCATCACCATGATCCTGGTGGTGCTTGTTGTTCTGGATCTGGCGCTTCCTAAAGACACAAAAAAAGATTGGCTGGGCATTTTAAGTTTGGCGGGCCTCTTCGGTCTCATTGGATTTTGGCTGACACAGCGTGCACTTGTCGGCACAACGTTTAGCGGTATGTTTATGATGGATTCCCTGGCCTGGTTTTTCAAAGGGTTTTTCTTGATGGCCATGGTGTTTGTTATTGCCATGACCCAGCAATTCTTCAAATCCATGCGTTCTCGAAAAAATGAATTCTATCTTCTGTTGTGGCTGGCTTTACTGGGGATGTGTTTGGTTGCGTCTTCGGCGGATTTTCTGATGCTTTTTATTGCGATCGAAATACTCACCATCTCGTTGTATGTCATGACCGCTTATCTTAAAAGCGACAAACATTCCCTGGAAGCGGGGATGAAATATTTAATTTTAGGGGCCCTCTCGTCAGGATTTTTCCTTTACGGCATTAGTTTTCTCTACGGCACCACCCGCTCGACGCATTTTGAAGCTATCCAAGGATTTGTCAGCAGCCACGCCATGGCTCCCATGACAGCGTTTGCTTTGGTGCTTATTTTTGCGGCGGTTGGTTTTAAGATCGCGGCCGTTCCCTTTCATTGGTGGGTTCCCGATGTCTACCAAGGGGCGCCGACTCCCGTCACAGCCTTATTATCCGTCGGGTCAAAAGCCGCCGGGTTTGTGGTCCTGATGCGTCTTTTCTTCGGTATTTTTGCTTCCTGGCATGGGCAGTGGACTTTAGTGCTGGCGGCTCTTTCGGCTGTGACCATGTGCTACGGCAATCTGGGGGCCATGTTTCAGACAAATATTAAAAGATTATTAGGTTATTCGAGTATCGGACATGCCGGTTATCTTCTCATGGGTGCGGCCGCGGGATCAGCGCTTGGGGCATCAGCGATTAATTTCTATCTGTTAGGATATTTATTTACCAATCTCGGCGCGTTTTTAGTCATTGTGCTGTTTTTTATTAGCTCAAAAAGTGATGAGATCAAAAATTATGCGGGGCTTGTGAAGCGTTCTCCACTTCTTGCCTGTACTCTTTTGCTGGCGCTGGTATCGTTGGCCGGTGTGCCGCCTTTGGCAGGATTTTTTGGGAAATTCATACTGCTTATGGCCACCGTCAAAAGCGGATTGCTGTGGCTGGCCTTCATCGCTGTCGTCAACATCGTTATCTCGCTGTATTATTACCTGATGGTCGCCAAACGCATTTACGTCGATGCGCCTCATACAACGTCTATCATCCCAGTTTCCCGGCCCATGCGATTACTCTTAGGAATTGCCATCGTAGGTATGATTGGTATTGGGATCTTCCAGGGGCCATTCCTTGATGTAGCGATGACCGCGGTTAAGGGAATGTATTTCCTGCCTAAATAAAAAACAGAGCTCTCCCATTTAATTTTATTTCTTCTTTGCTAAACTCTGGTCACAATAGTCTTTTGCTTTTTGAATTGTTTCGGTCTCCTTTTGGTCGCAGTAGTCTTTCGCCTTTTGAACCGCCTCATCAACTATACTCCTTCTTGCAGTCGCATTTAAATCATCTGCAGTTTTTGCAGTAAGAGAATACCCAGCTGTAGCTGCCGTTCCAGCTCCTAAAGCGCACCCCATCAATACTGCTGGACATATTAGGATTGCTATTATTAAAAATATTTTCTTCACACTCACCTCCCCTTAAGATTTAACTGCAGTAAATTTATCTCAATAGTACACCATCATATGTGGGGGTGTCAAATATTAAAACACCATACGATAATATGGTGTATGTCAAATCCTATCAACATAAAGTTTGGGAAAAAAGTTAAAGAAGTCCGACAAAAACGTAGAATGACGCAAGAAGAATTAGCCGAATCTATTAAGACTAGCTATAAATACATTCAAAGAATTGAAGGGAAAACCCCACCAGATATCAGGCTTACTACTATCGAACGAATAGCATCCGCTCTAAAAGTAACTTCTTCTAAGTTGCTTGAAACTTGACCTAGCATTCTTCAATTTATTAAGCCTGCTTATTAGAAATGTGTGGCAGGCACGAATTATTTTTTGTTGTACAACCACTGGCGAAGGATGATTGGGGTAAGAACTGTAGTTAAGAGGCTCATGAAAATAATCGCTGTATAAATTTCCTGCGTGATAAGATTTTGGTTCAGGCCAATTAGCCCCACAATCATGGCCACTTCCCCTCGAGGAGACATGCCAAAGCCCACCACCGCTGCCTCTTGAGTGGAGAAGCCCTGTAATTTAGCCGGCAAAAAACAACCCGCCACTTTTGTAGCGACCGCGACCGCTGTCAGGGCCACCATAAACCAAACAATCGTGGGTGTGATGACGTGAACATCAACAAGAATGCCAAGCGAAACAAAAAATATGGACGAAAAAATAATCGAAAGGTATTCGGCTCCCTCCTTAAAATTCTTGCTGTGGCGTATGACGGCGCCGCTTAAGGAAATACCCGCCATGAACGCCCCCACAATGGCTGATAAATGAAGCATTTCAGCGACCAGCGCATAGAAAAAAGCGATCGTCATGGCAAAGATAAAAACAAATTCAGGATATTTTTGAGCAATGGCGGCTTTATCCACGCGTTCAATCAGTGGATTTAAAAATTTCTGCCCGATATAAAGGCCGATACCTAAAAACAATACGGCTTTGGCAACCGGCACGATAAGAGCAGAAAGAGAAAAGGTTCCATCGACCATTTGCTTTGATAAAGAAAGAGCTAAAAGGCTTAAAACATCGTCTATGACGGCAGCGCCGATGATGGCTTTGGCCGCCTCAGTCTGCAGCTTGCCTATTTCCTTGAGCACATTGGCGGTTATGGCAATACTGGTGGCCGTCAGTGCCGTACCGGTGAAAATGGCGTTGGCAAAACTAAAACCAAACCCTTTGGCCGTCAAAAACCCGCCGATCCATGGCACAACCACACCGCTTAAGGCGATGATGCCATACCTTACGCTAAAAATATCTTTTAATTTGAATTGAAGGCCGATAACAAAAAGCAGAATGATCGCGCCTAACTGGGCCACGCTTTGCACAAAACCGGTGTAAGTGATGAGTCCAAACAGACTGGGCCCGATTAAGAGCCCGGCTAAAATCTGGCCGATCAGAGCTGATTGATTGATCCTCCCGGCCAATAAATAGCCAGAAAACGCCACAAGCAACAGCAGGCTCATTTGAAATTCTATGGAAGTCGCCATTTTATTCTTCCATCAGACGTTTCTTGTCGTAAATCATGTTTTCGCGGGAATATTCAGCGATGTTGAGTTTGCCGGTGTCCATGCGGATGGCATCTTCCGGGCAGACCTCGACGCAAAAACCGCAATAAACACATTTGCCTAAATCGAGGATAAATTCGGCAGGATATTTTTCAATGTTGGGATCTGGATGTTCGGCGGCGGTGATTTCAATACACCTAGCCGGGCAGACGGTTTCACACATCATGCAGGCCACGCACCGAGGAGAACCGTCTTCGCGTTTCGTGAGGCGGTGACGGGTCCTGGAGCGTAGAGCTAAAGGCCGTGGTTTTTCCGGATATTGAAAGGTGACGGCAGCCGGAACATCTTTAAAAAGGCCAAACACATGAAGGATGTGTAAGCTCAAGTTGTGAAAGAAATGTTTAGAGGTCAGCCAAATGCCGCTGACGACTGAAGGAATATACGTGCTTTCCCACCATGTCAGTTCACGGCGATTCGATTGCTTCCATGCACGCTTCATCTGGACCAGCCGCAGATACGCAAACGGCCCTCTGGCGTCGAAATATTTTTCTAGCTCCAGACGACGCTGTTGATTTGGGTTTGAGTTTTCCATAAAATTTTACCTTAAAAAAATAATGATCACGGCCGTGACGGCAATGTTGACTAAAGAGGCAGGAAGCAAAATCTTCCAGCCTAAATGCATCAGCTGGTCATAACGGAACCTCGGTAATGTCCAGCGGACGGCCATAAGCAACCAAATAAAGAAACTTAACTTTATAAAAAATGCCAAAACACCCAACAGTACAACTGGTAAGTTTGAAAGTACGATATGGGCTCTCCACGGGAAATGAAATCCATCGGGCATAAGATACGGCACCTGCCATCCGCCAAAGAATAATGTCGTCATCAAAGCGGCAACTAGGACTGTTTCAATCAAGTCCGCCATGAAGAACATCCCGAATTTCATGCCGCTATATTCCACAAAATAGCCGATGATTTCCGACTCCCCTTCGGGAAGATCAAAAGGAGTACGTTTGGTCTCAGCGGTGGCCGCGGTCAAAAACAAAATAAAGGCCAGTGGCTGAACAAAAATTCCCCATTTGGGAATCCAGCCGCCCATCAGATAGTCACCTTGCGCGCGGACCAAAAGTTGAAGATCAATGGTGTTATAAACCATGATGACCCCCATAATGGCCGCTCCCATGGTGATTTCATACGCAATCATCTGTGCGGCCCCGCGCATGCCTCCTAAAAAAGCATAATTATTATTCGAAGAAAAACCGGCCAACACCACGCCGTAAATTCCCATAGACATCATGGCAAAGATATAAATGAGCGCAACGTTGATATTGGCCGCCTGAAGTTCAATGACCCGATCTCCTATGATCAGCTGATTGCCGATGGGGATCGCCGCAAAACCCACCAGCGCGAACACGACGGATAAATAAGGGGCCAAATTAAATAAAAACTTATTGGCCCCGGCAGGTATGAACTCTTCTTTGCTAAGCATTTTGAGCACATCGGCGATCGCATGAAAAAGCCCCAAGGCCTTGAAGCCAAAAATGCTAGCGCGATTAGCACCTATGCGATCCTGCATGAGGGCACTCTGCTTGCGCTCAACCCACGTCAAGAGACCGGCGATATTAAATGCGATAAATATCGTCCCGCCGGCTAATAAGAACTTAATCAGAATGTCGCTCATAGGTCTGTTTACTTCTTTAATACCATCCCTTGGTCTGCAATTTTTTCATAAGACATCTGGGAAAATGCACTCATCGTTCCTGCGATGTCCTTAAATACTTCTTGAGATCCTCGATATTTAATAGGAGCACCTAATTGTTCACTTAGCAATGACAAGATTTCCCAATCTCCTTTTGAATCCCCTAACGGAAAAAATGCCGGCCAAATCCGCTGTACTCGCTGTTGGCAGTTGGTAAATGTCCCTTCTTTTTCTGCATAGACGCTGCTGGGGAGAATCAAATGGGCATAGCCGCAGGTGTCATTGATATTGCTGCATTGAAAAACAAAAAGTTTAACATTCTTATAAATTTGCTCGACGGTGTCTTTACCAAAAAGCTTGACCAAATCATGGCCGAACACATACAAAAGATCGATCTGTCCTTGCTTTGCTTTAGCAATGATCGCTTGTGCGTCTGGCTGAGAGTCCCCAAGAATGGCCAGCGCACCGGCGGTATTGGGATTTTTATCCGCTTTAATAAGAAAATTATCGCTATCACCCGGTTTTTCCCCAACCCTAAAGTCCACCTGGGAAATTTTCAGCGTGTCCTTAAATAACTTACGGATGACAAAAAGATCTTCATTGGTTAATTTCGCCGAGGCAATGATGCCGATCCTATCCATGCGGCCCGCGTCTTGAAGGGGTTTGATGGTTTGAGCAAGTGTTCCAATCGCCTTTCCCCATGAAATCAGTTCATCTTTGAGTTGTGGATACTGGATTCTGTTTTCATCAATGAAATGGTAGTCGTAGCGGCCGACATCGCACATCCAATAATCATTCACATCAGGATTAAGCCTGGGCTTAAGACGCATGACGCGCGCCTTCTTGTGTTGGTGCGGCCGCGTTTTATCCCACTCGACGGTAATATTGCACCCCATGCTGCAGCCGGGACAGATGGAGTTCGTTTTATCGAGATACCACACGCGGCACTTGAAACGGAAATCTTTATCGGTGAGCGCCCCTACAGGACAAATATCGACGACATTTCCGGAATATTTATTATCCAGCTGTTTGCCCGGATAAACATCCAACTGCGAATGATCGCCCCGGTCAAAAACACCGAATTCGCTGGTTTTGGTGATGTTGTCCGCAAAACGGACACAACGCGTGCAGAGGATGCAGCGTTCTTGATCAAGCATGACCGTCGGCCCAATCGAAAAGGCCTTTTTTTCCTTTTTGACTTTCACATCCGCCAGACGGCTATCGTACTGGCCATGCTCCATGTAATAATCTTGAAGTTTACATTCTCCCGCCTGGTCACACACCGGACAATCTACCGGATGATTAACCAGCAGAAATTCCAATACGGTTTTACGGGCTTCCAGCACTTTAGGAGAAGTTGTCTTGACGACCATCCCCTCGGCTACCGGCGTATAACAAGCAATCTGCAGCTTGGCTTGTTTTTCAACTTCCACCATGCAAATACGGCAGTTTCCCGCCACAGGCAATGCCGGATGATAGCAATACCGGGGAATGTCGATTCCCAATTTGTCGGCGGCCTGAATAATCGTTGTCCCTGCCGGGACTTCTATCTTTTTCCCATCAATGGTTAGATTTGGCATACTCTCTCTTTAATCTTATTTTCAAACTCACTGCGAAATTTGGAAACATAACTGCCCACCGACATCGTCACCGCATCGCCAAACGCGCAAATCGTATTGCCGCCGATATTACTCACAATGCCGGGCAAATTTGCCAAATCATGCGGCCGCCCTATCTCGTGATAAATCCTTTTAAGATTGTTGTAAACCCATCCGCTGCCTTCACGGCAGGGAGAACACTGGCCGCAAGATTCATGCGCAAAAAATCTTGCTGCAATCATCGCAGCCCAAACCATGTCGGTGGTATCATCCATGACAATGATCCCGCCGGAGCCTGCCATCGAACCGATGCTTTTAAGGGAATCAAAATCCATTTTCACATCAATCTCATCTGCCGTTAAAACCGGCGCTGAGATGCCTCCTGGTATGACGGCTTTAAGCTTGCGCCCATGAGGGATTCCGCCGGCATGTTCATAAATGATTTCGCGCAGCGTGATACCTGCTGGAAGTTCATAAATCCCCGGCTTGTTCACGTGCCCGCTGACGCAAAAAATCCGATTCCCCCCTTGATTCGCATATCCCAATTTGAAAAACCACTCGCTCCCGTTTAAAATAATAGGCGCCACGCAGGCCAAAGTTTCGACATTGTTGATGACAGTTGGACAGCCAAATAACCCTACCACCGCCGGAAATGGAGGTTTAAGGCGCGGAAATCCTTTTTTACCCTCGAGAGATTCCAGGAGCGCTGTTTCTTCCCCGCAAATATAAGCCCCTGCTCCGGGGTGAATGACGACATCACAATCGCAGGACGTCCCCATAATACCTTTGCCCAAAAACTCGTTTTTGTACGCCTCATCGATGGCGCCCTGCAATATCTGTATGGATTTTAAGTATTCACCACGGATGTACACATAGGCCTTGTGACTGCCGATAGCATAACAGGTAATGATAATCCCTTCGAGCAGCGCATGAGGATCTTGTTCAAAAATATATTTATCTTTGAATGTCCCCGGCTCTCCTTCATCCCCATTCACGACAAGGTATTTAGGCTTTGGATTGTTCTTCGGGATAAAACCCCACTTCATTCCTGTTGCAAATCCCGCTCCACCCAATCCGCGCAAATAAGACTTTTTGATCTCTTCAATGATCTGAGCGGGCGTCATTTGCGTCAATGCCTTGCGCGCGGCCTCATAACCTTTATCTTTTAGATAATTTTCGAGGCGGTGAGAATTTTCTTGGCCAAAATGCCGGGTGATAATCTTTTCCATAAAATTATTTAGTCTTCTCGATTAATTCGTTGATTTTCTCTTTGGTCAAACAACCGACATAATCTTTATTTTGTTGCATAACGGGGGCAATCTCACAAGCGCCCAGGCACTCGACCACGCTCAAACTGAATTTCCCATCAGTGGTTGTTTCACCGGGCTTAATACCCAGTCTTTTTTGAATGTGTTCAATGACGTCCTCTCCCCCGAGCAAGGCGCACGTGGTTGTCTGACAAACCGAAAAGTGACATTGGCCTTTCTTGGTCTGATGAAAGAGGTGGTAAAACGAAACCACTTCATGGACATGCACGACAGGAATACCCAAATACTGAGCGATATTTTTTTCAGACTCCGGCGAGATCAGGTCTTCTTTTTCCTGAACTAAATGCAGCACAGGTAAAAGGGCAGCCCGTTTTTGCTCATACTTGGCTGTGATCTTATCAAGCTGTTGTAAAAAATCCGGATTAAAAATATGATCCTCCGATTTTAGTGTCATTGCGAGCGTCGCTTTTCGTTTTTAGCGAAGCAATCTCTTAAAAGATCGCCACGTCGTCATTGAAAAGAACTCCTCCTCGCGATGACACATACTTACTACCTATCCAATTCCCCTGCAATCATATTCACTGAACCAAACGTAGGGACAAGATCAGCCATCATACTACCGACTAAACATTTAGGTAATGCTGCCATGATCGGGAAACACGGCGGATGAACACGCACCCGCCAGGGCTGGTCTCGGCCGTCGCTGACAATGTAAAATCCAAGCTCTCCGTTTGCCCCTTCGACGGGGAAATAGGCCTCTCCCACCACAGGACGGATCCCATGGCCGTACATGACTAATTTAAAATGGTTCATCAATCCTTCAATATTACTATATGTTTCTTCCTTGGGAGGCAGCGCTACATCCCTTCTATCCGTGTTAATCGATTTAGAATATTTTTTTGTACTGCCTTGTAAGGTCGGGTCCAAATCAACCTCATCCTCAATTAATCCATCGGTTTGTCCCATTTTGGCGCGATCGACCATTTGGGCGGCAGGGATCAAACAACCTGTTAACTCACCGGCAATGGCGCCATCGGGAATTTGCTGGAAGCATTGCTCAATCATCCTTAAGGATTGTTCCATCTCTGCCATGCGGACAAAATAACGGTCAAGGTTGTCCCCTTTGGTTCCCACCGGAACTTCAAAATCCAGGCGATCATAGATCAGATAGGGATTGGCTTTACGCACATCATACGCAACACCGCTACCTCTTAAAAATGGACCGGTAATGCCATGCGCAATCGCATCTTCCTTGGAAATAATACCGGTGTCTTTCATGCGGTCAAAGAAAATCCGGTTGCGGGTCAACAGTTCGTCTGCTTCGATAAGAACTTTGCGGACGTCCGCAATTTTCTGGAAGCACTTGTCGGTAAAACCCGCAGTTAAATCAGCTTTGACCCCGCCGATACGCACATAAGAAATGGTTAAGCGGGCACCGGTAATTTCTTCGACGAGCTCATATAAATATTCCCGAGCCTTGATCATATACAAAAATACGGACATCGCCCCTAATTCCATGGCGGTCGCACCAATGCAGGTCAAATGGTCACTGACGCGCGAAATTTCACTCATGATGACACGGATATACTTGGCGCGTTCGGGAATATCAATGCCGAGCAATTTTTCCACCGTCAGCGCAAAACCGACGTTATTAATGAGCGGCGAAACATAATTCAGCCGGTCCGTGTACGGAAAGCATTGCGTGTACATGACCGTCTCACACATTTTCTCAAAGGCCCGATGGAGATACCCGATTTCAACATCAACGCCTTTGATCTTTTCGCCGTCTAATTCCATAATCAGGCGGATGACCCCGTGCATGGCCGGGTGCGAAGGCCCGACATTTAATAACATGGAACGTGTTTGAGTCGACATGATTTCACCTTAATACTTGGGTCCAATCAGCGGTTGGCGCTTATTGAACGGATAATCCTTGCGTAACGCATGCCCTTGGAACTGTTCATACATCAAAATCCGTTTTAGGTTGGGATGGCCTTTAAATCGAATGCCAAACATGTCCCAAACTTCCCTTTCGTACCAGTCGGCGGAGGCCCACAGATCCGTGAGCGTATCCACCTCGGGGCTTTTCTCATCCACAGGAACCTTGATGCGAAGCCTATGGTTATGTTTAAGGGAATAAAAATGATAAACGACTTCAAAGCGGAATTCTTTTTGGATTCTTCCACCAGCAAAAAATAAATAATCAACCGCCGTTAGGTCCATAAGGAAATTAAAATCCAATTCCGCGGTTTCTTTTAAAAATTTGGCAATAACCTTTAAAGCACTGGGATGGATCATGAGAGTTTCATCTCCCCTAAAGGTATGGGTCTCTATGACCTCTTTTGAAAATTGTTCCTGAACTCTTTGTAAGGGTGTCATGACGAAGATTCTTTAATATGCTGTGAAACGGAATAACCTTGCTGTAAGTGGGCAGGTCGGCCTATTTTTGTCCGCGGGTCATAAAGCGTTCTGGACTGCTCTCCCTTTTGGATTTTCTCCTGGAGCTTCATAAGGCCATCGATGACGTTTTCAGGACGAGGAGGACAACCCGGAATATAAATATCAACGGGAATAATGGTATCAATGCCCATCACGGTCGCATAATTGTCGTAGAACCCCCCGGTACAGGTACAGACCCCGAAGGCCACCACCCATTTCGGTTCACACATTTGATCATAAACGGTTTTTAAGACAGGGGCCATTTTGTGACTGATGGTCCCGACGACAAAAAGGACATCCGATTGCCGGGGTGAAAAACGGGGGAAACCTGCCCCGAAACGGTCAACGTCATAATGACCGGCAGCGGTAGACATATACTCCATGCCGCAACAGGCCGTAACGAACGGGTACTGGAAAATGGAATATTTGCGGGCCCAGCCCAAGGCGTCACTCATTTTTGAAGTAAAAAAATTAGAGGCAGAACTCATGAACGACATATCGGATTACTCCCACTCTAATGCCCGTTTTTTCCAAACATAACAGAATCCTAAGACCACAAAACCCATAAAAACAGCCATCTCTATTAACCCAAAAACACCCAATTTCCTAAACAGGACGGCCCAGGGAAAAAGAAATACCAACTCGACGTCAAATACGATAAAAAGCATGGCCACAATGTAGAAATGCACCGGCATTGGCCCGCCGGGCAAAGCAAAGGGCTCCTTGCCGCATTCAAAAGGCTTTGATTTCGCCTCACTGGGAACTTTAGGACTAAGGACCTTGGGTAAGCTCAGCAATAAAATCGCAAGAGCCAATGCGAATATAAAAGCAAATATGATTGCCATGTACTCTAACATTTTAAGATATCCTAGCGTCTTTTTTGTGAGCTGTCAATATTCCCCCTGGATCAAAACCTGGTGCAGAGGAATTTTAGGTATGAATGCAAGTATTTAAAATTAATCAATTTATAGATTCTCTAAAATCGTGTCCACGTTGACGTAATCTTTGACTAACCGGTGCGCCTCGCGAATTTTATCTTTGTCAGTTTTTTGGATTTTGCAGGTTAAATTTTCAATGGCCGCGGCAATCGTATAAGTATCGGCTTCCGAATAAAGCACCGGAATGTGGCTGTCCTTTAAAAGCCCCGCAATTTTAGGGTCCGGCAACAGTCCGCCGGTGAGAATCAGCGCTGAAACCTTAACGCTTCGGCCTTGCTGCAAAAGGTAAGAAGAAACCGCCACGAGAATGTTGTCCACCCGATCCCCCGAGGTAATCACCATGGCTCCATCGCGCAGGTGGCCGATCATATTGTAGGGTTCCATGGCTGCCACAATAGCATAGTGCACACGCCTTTGTAAATTTTCCCCGCCGGAGAACACTTTTAAATCCAGCCTCTCGCGGATTTGCTCGACGGTCGGTGCGCTTAAAAACTCGACTTCCGGAATAGCGCCCAGAAGCCTGATCCCTTTTTTCTCCAGGCCTTTACCGACGATATTTTTAATTTTCTCGATCTTATCAGGAATAATCTTATTCACAATCACTCCCAGAACCTCGACGCTGCACAAATCAAACAGGGCTTTATTGAGCATAATCTCATCAATGGAGCGGCCGATGCCTCCCTGCGAAACAATAATCACCTTGGAATGCAATAGAGAAGCCACGTCCGCATTCGAACAGTCGATGACCGAACCCACCCCCGCGTGGCCGGTGCCTTCGACGATAATCGCGTCCTTGCCCTTGATAAGATTTTTGAAAGAATTAAGAATTTGCTGCTGCAAAAACTCTTTTTGGGGGTCGAGGATATAACGTTCCGTGTAGCCGCGGCCGACGGTCACCGGGCTCATATCATTGATGCGTTTACGGCAGTGATACACTTCACCAATGAGATAAGAATCCTTGTCAATGGGCTTTTCTCCGAACTTGACCGTTTCCTGCCCGACGGGTTTCATGAAAGCCGTTCTGATTTTGCGCTCCTGAAAATTCTTAAATAGCCCCAACGCAATGGTGGTCTTGCCCGCGTTTTGATGGATGGCGGAGATAAAAATATTTTTTATTTTTTTCATAAAAGCCTTTTGGCCATGGCTTGAGGAATTTCGTCGGGAAAATCGATGACATCCACGCCAGCGTCTTTGAGTATCTGCATTTTGGCCTGCGCCGTGGAATCCCCCGAAGAGATAATCGCCCCAGCATGGCCCATGCGTTTGCCGGCAGGCGCGGTGCGTCCGGCAATAAAAGCCGCCACCGGTTTTTTGACATAACTTTTAATAAAATCCGCGGCCATTTGCTCGTCCCCGCCGCCGATTTCCCCCACCATGACAATAGCTTTGGTGTCAGGGTCGTCCTGAAACATTTTTAACACATCGACGAAACGCGTGCCAATAATCGGGTCTCCGCCTAATCCCACACAGGAACTCTGACCTATGTGGTGGATGGTCAAATTATAAACAACTTCATAGGTCAATGTCCCCGAACGGGAGACCACGCCGATGTTACCAGGTTTATGAATATGGCCGGGCATGATGCCGATTTTGCATTTACCCGGCGAGATAAGGCCCGGGCAATTGGGGCCGATCAGACGCGACTGGCTGGACCCGCCAACGGCGGGTCTGGCATCAAGCGCTTTTTTAACCTCCACCATATCCAACACCGGAATGCCCTCGGTGATGCAAACAATCAGCTCAATGCCGTTTTGAATATCCTCGAGGATAGCGTCCTTGGCGAACTTGGCCGGTACATAAATGACCGCGGCGTTGCAACGGGTGGCGGCCCTGGCTTCTTTAACGCTGTTAAAAACCGGTACACCCTCAAGTTGCTGACCGCCTTTGCCGGGGGTCACCCCGCCGACCACTTTGGTGCCGTATTCGAGCATTTGTTTGGTGTGAAAAGAGCCGTCGCGGCCGGTGATGCCCTGGACAATAACGCGTGTGTTTTGGTCGATTAAAATACTCATAAAGTTTTATTTATTCGCTAACTTCACCGCTTCCACCACCGCCTGGCGCATCGACGAGAACGTCGTCAATCCGGCCTTGTTTAACATCTCTTTAGCCACTGCTTCATTGGTACCGGTCAAACGAATGACCAGAGGCACCGTCATCTTGATCTGTGCAAGCGCGGTTAAGATGCCGCTGGCGATATCATCACAGCGGGTGATGCCGCCGAATATGTTAATTAAAACAACTTTAATAGATGGATTGCGCAAAATAATCTTAAGGGCATTGAGAACCTTCTCGGGATTAGAACTGCCGCCAACGTCCAAAAAATTGGCCGGCGTCCCGCCCATGAGATTGACCGCATCCATGGTGCCCATGGCCAACCCCGCGCCGTTGACGATACAGCCCACATTGCCCTCTAGCTTAACGAAACTTAATCCCTTGTCTTTGGCTTCCAGCTCATCGGGGTCATCGTATTTTAAATCGCGCCGTTGACTAAGTTCCGGCTGACGAAAAAGTCCGTTATCGTCGATAATGACCTTGACATCCGCGGCCATCAGATTGCCCTCGCCGTTGACGACAAAAGGGTTGATTTCCGCCAGCGTACAGTCTTTTTCGAAAAATAATTTTACCAACTTGCCTATCATAACGGTGGCGCTCATTTGCAGGCGTGTGTCCGCAAAAAGCTGGGCCGCCACCAGAGCCCAGCGGCGTTCATCCAGGATTTTTTCCCCGTGCATATAAAATTTGAGAATTTTTTCGGGATTGGTTTTGGCGGTTTCTTCGATGTCCACACCGCCTTCGCCGGAGGCAATAATGACCACATCGCCTTTGATATTGTCGACGGTCAGAGCCACATAGTATTCTTTGCGAATGTCAATGGCGCGCGCCACCAAGAGACGCTCAACGGTATAACCCCCCATGGTCAGATTCTTGATGCGGTTAAATTGGTTGACTAAATCTGCTTCATCGGCAACCACTTTTACCCCGCCGGCTTTGCCGCGTCCGCCGACCAGCACCTGTGCCTTAAGAACAACGGGAAACCCTAATTTCTTGGCTAAGCTTAAAGCTTCTTGAGGGCTTTGGGCCACGCCGCCTTCGGCAATGGGAATTCCATACTGGGCCAATAAATCTCTGGCTTGATATTCATGGATTTTCATAAATGAACACATAACTTACGGAGCATCAGCGACGTAAGCTATAAGTGTGAATTTATCCTGAGCGAAGCGAAGGATTTCCTTAAATAAAACAACTTAGAAAGTTTAGCATAAAAATCTTCAAATGCGATAAAAAATGACTCAAAACGGTCTCGTCCGCCTCGAAGTATTTAATTAAAAATCTCTTTAAAGAACTTCTGCATGTCCTGCCAGGACTGCTCATCAGCGGCTTTGTTATACAAAGCCCCCTGCAGCTGGCCAGTCTGGGTGGGATTGGTAAAGCCGTGTACGGCCCCGGGGTATTGGATGAGCTGATAATTGACGCGAGCGTTTTTCATTTCAGTTTCAAAAGCCGTCACTTCCGAAGGCGGCACAAACGGGTCATTGGCCCCGTGCAAAATCAACAGACGGGCCTTGATATTTTTAGCATCCTGCGGGGCGGGCGTGCCCAGGCCCCCGTGAAAACTGACCACCCCTTTGACATTCGCGCCCGCGCGCGCCAATTCCAAAACCGTGGTACCGCCAAAACAATAACCCATCGCCGCTACCTTAGTGGCGTCGACGTTGGGTTGAGATTCAAGCGCGGCCAGACCCGCCAAGGCACGCTGGCGCAACAGTGGACGATGGTTGCTATATTTGTTCATCTCAGCCGCGGCTTGTTCTACCGTTTGTGGGCGCACACCTTTGCCGTAAACATCCGCGGCCAACGCCACGTAACCTAACTTGGCTACCATATCCGTACGCATTCGGATGTAATCATTAAGGCCTTTCCATTCATGAGCAATCAGCACCCCCGGGCGTTTGCCGGTCAAGGTCTCGTCGTAGGCTAAATATCCCTCGAGGATGGTACTGTCCTGTTTGTATTCAACGGTTTGGGTTTTCATAACAAGTCCCTACTTGGGGATTGTTTCTCCTTTGAGTATATCCGCCAGAGGGGTGGTGTCAATCCTCAACCCCCCGTCGTGCTCAATGTTAATCGTATACAGATAGCCGGGGATAAAAACCACCCCGGGAGCTTCAATCTGAACATTCTTGATGCCGGCGCGGGCGGCGGCCTGTTGATCAAAAGCATAATGCCAGAACTGGCGCCAGAAATGGTTTTCAAAAAAGGCGGGTTTACTGCTCACTTGATAGCCGCCAGGGACCTCTTCCAGGTAAGTGATGGGAAATTCTTTGGTGCTGGCTCCATCGAGACAGAAGACTTTCCAGAATAAATAAACGCTTTTGCCCCGCAGACGATCGCCGGCCGCTACAAAACGATCATCAAAGCGCACCACCAGCGACTGAAACTGAATGATATTGCCGGGGAAGGTAAAATATTTCGGTGTCAGCGGCTTTCCTTTAGTATCGTATTCGAGGAATTTGATGGTGGTGAAATTCTTTTTAAACTCTTCATTGTAATTAACGCCGACGACCAGCACCTGGGCCACGCGCGAGCTGGCCTCCAGGCGGGCAATGATCTGCGTCAGGACATTCTGTTCATAAAAACGGCGGGCCAAAAGAACGCCCGCCGCAATAATTATTATCAGAATAACAAAGTATCTGATATTTTTCATGGGTATCTGCCGTTAGGGTGCGGTCTGCGAATTGGTCTGGGACCCTGCTGGCTGCTGTGTTTCTTGATGCTCTTTCTGAACTCGTCGGTGATGACGACGGCGCTGCCGGTGATCTTGATTTAAATCGCGGCGCTCCTTGTGAATTTTTCGGCGGTCGCTGCGCTTTTCCTGCCCGCCTTCTCTCTTGAGCTGGCGCAATTGTTTTTTTAACTCCTGCACCTTTGCTGTATCCCCTGCGGCTCTGGCCTGGCGGATTTGTTCGCGTAAATCCTTTTCCTGCTGACTCATCTCCTGCTTGTCGGCTTTTAAATTCCGGATGTCTGATTTTAACTGCTCGTGGTCCTGTTTAATGTCCGCCTTGAGAGGCCCCGACGGCGCATTGCCCGTCGAAGAATCCCCGCCTGCCGGCGAGGCAGGCTGAGCATATGCTAAAGATCCCGCCGCCAGCAAAAAGCCAAATGTGATGGTTGGAATGAGCCCTCTGTGTTGTTTCATAAAAATCTCCCCTCTCTAAATAAAGTTAAATTTTGGTTTATTATAACGCCTATTTTCCTTTTTTCAAACCTTTCCTTTTCTTCTGCAATAAACGGTTTTATGATAGAGAACATATGGAACAGCTCAAACACTTGGTGGATGTTTTTGTTCATCTGGACCATTACATCAGCAACCTCAATGCTGCCTGCGGCACCTGGACCTACGCGATTGTCTTCGTCATTATTTTTTGCGAGACGGGGCTGGTGGTGCTGCCGTTTCTGCCCGGGGATTCTCTGCTGTTTGTGCTGGGGGCTCTGTCGGCCGTGGGGACATTGCATCTGGGATGGTTGTGGTTTTTACTGACAGCCGCCGCCGTGCTAGGCAATACGCTCAATTATTTTATCGGCACCAAAATGGCTGATATCGTTGCAAAAGCAAATCAGAAACTCATCAAACCGCAGCATCTTAAGCGCACTCATCAGTTTTTTGAAAAATACGGCGCCAAAACAATTATCCTGACGCGTTTTTTGCCTATTTTGCGCAGCGTCGCGCCATTCTTAGCCGGCGTCGGGCAAATGGATTATCGCCAATTTACCATTTATAATTTCGTCGGTGGTTTCCTGTGGGTCTCGGTAGGGCTTTGGTCTGGCTACTGGTTCGGCCGCCTGCCGTGGGTGAGGGAAAACTTTTCGCTGGTGATTGTCGCCATCGTCGTCATTTCGCTCATCCCCGCCGCTCTAGAATTTCTTAAGCGCAAAGCCTAAAATTCATACTCCATCACCCATTTCAATTTCCCGTCAGGCGAAGCGGGGGATATACCAAAAAGATATCCAATATCATACCTGAGGTGACGACCGATTTTACCATACAAATTAGGCCCGATTTGATGACCCTGCTGTTTATACGGATTATGCAAACGCACTTCTCCAAAATCCGCATGGTATTCGAACCCCGGTTGCAGATATCTTTTCCATAAATATTTACTCGACCAGGCGACCCTGGCTTCGGTGGTTTTGGTTTTTCCATCATAAGCCCTGGTTTCTTTTTCCGTAATCAAATTGGCTGTGTGCACAAAACGGGCCATGGTCTTTTCTAAAAGGATTTTACCTTCCAGGGCATCAGGTTGGTCGTGCACAAAAGATTGTTCATATTCCAGATACAACCCCGCATCCAGCCAATACTGTCCCTGTTCGGTCAACTGATAGCGGTTTTCCCAGGCTAAATTTTTGAACTTGGGCTTAGACATTGCCCCGTCCTCGTCGGGAGATTGTTCAACTCTGCCACCGAGTTCTGTAGCCCATCGGTCCGTAACGCCATAGCCCAGTAAGTATTTTTCCTGGCGGGCATTGTTCTTACTGGCCCGGTTATCGAAGCCATACGAACCTTGTATCTCAAATTCCCGCTCGCCCTGCACCACCAGAGGGGAATACACTTTCACATCATCCGCCCGAGCTTCAGGCCAATGCCCTGCAGCCACAGACACCAAAGCCGCTGCAATGATCGTCGCTATTTTCTTGGAATGATGGGATGGTGGACGGCCATAAAACTTTAAGGCCACCGCCAGTCCTGCGATCGTTGACAGAAAAGTTAAAAGCTGTATCCCCGAGGGCCTTTCGCTGTAGCCACCCATCACATGCATGACTTTGCCCAGGATGCTGTTTTCCGAGACCAGCCAGGAAGTATCCCAAACCGTTGTCACCAGTTCAGGAACCTTGCCGGCCGCAGCCAAATATCCAAATCCGGAAGCTACCATGCCCGCGACTAAAAAAATCAGAAGCCAATTGGTGACCGTAAAAATCTTTTTCATGGGGATTTTCATCAAACCGTAATAAATGGCCATGCCCACCGATGCCCCTGCGCACATACCTAATAAAGCACCAATGGTTAATTGATAAATCTTGCCGCCAGTCACCAGGGCGCTGTAAATAAACATGACGATCTCCGCCCCCTCACGCAGAACAGCCAATCCAACGACGGTGGCCAGGGTATACATAGGCTCACGTTTGGATTTGACCTGTTCGCCGACATGTTTAAAATGCTGGGTTAAATGGCGGCCATGGCGGCTCATCCACAGCACGGTCCAGGCAATCAAAAAGGCAGCGGTAAAAAGAATGATGGCGTTCATGACCTCCTGGCCCATACCTTCAAAAGCCGCCGAGATGACATCCGCAAAAACGGCGATCACGCACGCGCCAGCTAAACCCGCCAACAGCCCCATCCACACCCACGGAGTCCGTTTAGGCAACCCTCGGGTCGCCGCTAACAGCACTCCCACAATAAGCGCGATCTCCAACACTTCCCTGAATATAACAATAGCAATGGATAACATAGCGGGATTACTCCACGTTTATCTGTCCCTGTGCGGTCTCTTTGTGAAAGTCCCCAAAAAATTTATAAGTACCTGCTTTTAAAGGCCCGATAAAAACAACAATCTTGCCCTTACCCGTTACAACTTTTTCACGATTAAGCTCAAAGCTTTCAAATTCTTCCGGGGTGGCGTCTTGATTTTCAATAAGGATTTTGACCTTCGTATTGGCGGGGATGGTCAACCGGGCGGGCTCAAACTTGTGATCTTTAATCACCAGCCCGTACGGCTCTTGGCTGGCGAAAGCCAAAGCCGGAAGCCAGATAAGAATCCCTACAATGATATCAACGGTTAAACGGCGCATGAGTTTATTAAATACGTTATTGAATAACTTATTTAAAGCCAATGTTAACAAAAAACTAAGTCATGTCAAGAGGATTTTATGGGGATTAAACTGCGTCATGGAGCAACGTGAATGACTTCTGCTTTAAGAATCTCCAAGAAGATCTCCACCACATCCGGATGGAATTGAGTGCCCCGATGGGCGACCAATTGTTCTATGGCCTGCTCTCTGGTCATGGCACAACGATAGGGACGCG
Organism: Candidatus Omnitrophota bacterium; assembly: GCA_016201795.1. GTDB lineage: Bacteria > Omnitrophota > Gorgyraeia > Zapsychrales > Fredricksoniimonadaceae > JACQCF01. The sequence continues at coordinate 28,707 of JACQCF010000010.1, forward strand.
TGGAGGTCATGGCATCATAACTGTCGGCGACCGTCACAATGGCAACCAGTAAAGGAATCTGCTCTCTGCTCCAGCCGTCGGGATAGCCTTTGCCGTCGTAGCGTTCATGGTGATTGCGAACAATGGAAAGCATCTGCGGATCATTGAGAATGGGTTTTAAAATCTGCTCGCCTAAAACCGGATGCAGCTTGATGGATTCCCATTCGTTCTCATCGAGCTTGCCGGGTTTAAGCAAAATGCTGTCGCGCACGCCCACCTTACCGATATCATGCAAAAGCACAACGCGTTTAAAATAGTCGATGGTCTTAGGGTTTATGCCCATCCGTAAAGCCATTTTCTCCGCATAATAGGCCACCGCCTCAGAATGCCCCAGCGTGTAATGGTCCCTGGCTTCCAGCAGCATCACTAGAGATTTGGCGGTGTCATAAAAATAACTCAACAATTTCTGACGGGACTCGTGAAGGCCTTTGGCCATGTCGTTAAACGCTTTGGCCAACTGGGCGATTTCATCGTCACCGACCACCTGCACCTGATGATGCAAATTGCCTTCATTAATATATTTGATGCCGGTTTTGAGCTGATGAATAGGCCCTGTTACGCGACGAGAAACAATGATCCCCAGCACAATGGAAAAAAGAATGCCAGCCAAAAGAATGATCATTGATCTTTTACGGATTTCAGATTCCATTATGTAAATATCCCTGGCATCCATATCTACCCCCAACACGGCAATGGGCTTGCCCAGACTGTCGCGGATGGGAGCGTATCCTGAGAGCGTTGTCCCCCACTCATCTGTTTCCAGTTTGCGGTCGGCGGAAGGAGCCTCAAAGCCTTTGAGCATTTCGCTAAACCGGCTGGCGTCATAAGGCGTACCTGGCACAGAACCAGCTACGGTGGCTCTGCCTGCTACGGGGATGACGTCTAAATCAACAATAAATTTCCAGGCCTTGCCGGCATCCGTACGGGTTAAAATATAAATGTATTCAATTTGGGGATTGGCCGCTTTGATTTTCTTAAGCTGATCGCTGATAATCGCGTAAGCCTGGGTGTTCACCCCCTGCCTGGTCAAAGGAATCTGCTGTAAATATTCGGCATTAATCATAATCGCCGCGGTCTGGGCGATGGTTTTAAGACGGGTGCGTAAATCTTCGAATTGGGATTTGACGGTAAACTTATAAATAAGACTGTCGCTTAAAATAACAACGATAGCCATGGAGGCAATCATGGCCAGCGTTACGCGCACACCAAATAAACGCCAAGGTTTTCTTATCATTGCATCGCCCCCTTTAGATAAAGCAGAGGCCGTAGTCTTCAGTCTTTACAGAAAGTATATCATATATTTTATCGATTGGCCGTCGATTTTATGGGGGGACAATAGAAAAGGCCCAGGGGTGCCCCTGGGCCTTTCATTGTTGTCATTGGCAACTTTAGTTTACAATTTCACAACGTTCTGAGCTTGTTCTCCTTTAGGGCCGGTGGTGATATCAAACTCAACCGCCTGACCTTCGCTCAATGATTTGTATCCATCGCCTTGAATTGCGCTGTGATGGACAAATACATCTTTGCCATTTTCGGGAGTAATGAAGCCAAAACCTTTTTGGTCACTAAACCATTTTACTGTTCCTTTAGCCATTATTTACTACCTCCTTTTCCTAGAATTTCGAGTAAATAACGGCAAAACAAAAAAACCGCAAGGCGATTTATCCTTCCACCTTACGGCTTTAAGACTCTTCTGCTTTATTTACTACAACATAAGTATAAATGATGTTTCCATTTTTGTCAAATAAATAATTGCCTTCATTTATAAAACATATTTTAGCATCATCCAAAAATGACTGAAGCTTCCGGCCATAACAAAAAGATGCCATAGTTCGTGAGAGCCGAATTGAGCAGTAAAATGGGGGCGTTTTATATTGAAGATAACCGCCCCTACGGTGTAAAAAATCCCGCCTAAAACGAGCCAAAAAAGTCCCCCGTGGGGAAACACCCTGACCAATGGAAACCAGGCTATAATCATCAGCCACCCCATAATAATATAAAAAACAAAGAATAAAATAACAGCCCACCTGGACGGTTGGCGAAAAACCAATTTTAAAACAATGCCCGTTATAGCCAGGACCCAATTAATACCTAATAAACTCCATCCCCATCCCCCGCGCAAAACAATTAAACAGACCGGAGTATACGTTCCCGCAATCAAAAAATAAATCATCGCATGATCAAGTTGCTCCAAAGTTCTGTTGACGGAGCTTGAAACATTTAAGGAATGGTAAAGGGTGCTTACCGTCCAAAGAGCAATTAAACTTATGCCATAAATACTAAAAGATACCACATGCCACACGGTCCCCTGGGTTACCGCACGATACACTAACAGAACAGAGCCAACAACCGATAAACAAACAGCAGTGATGCCCATTAAACTACGAATAGGATATTTTAATCTATTGAACATTTTCATTACAGAGAGTTAGAGTCCAAAATTGCCTCGCTAGGACTCGAACCTAGATACTGAGATCCAGAATCTCATGTCCTACCATTAGACGACAAGGCAAATTTCCTTAAAACTTTTTCTAGAGAGATTTGCCTTAGTCCCGAGCATCTGCTGCTTTATTGCTTGTGCGAGGGACAAGGCCTTTGTAGAATTCCTAATCAGCTCTTCTTTATTCTTTCTTGACCATTTTTTAATTTCCGCTTCTCTGCGCATTGCTTCAACACGTAAAGAAAACTTTTCCCAATAAACAATATTTTTTACACCAAATGTCTTAGTGTATCTAGCTCCTGTTCCCTTTTTATGCCTTAATAGCCTCTTGGATAAATCATTCGTCATGCCCGTATACAATGCGCCATTTTCACATTCCATCAAATATACATACCAATCATTATTATCCACCAATCCCTCACTTCGTTCGGGATTAATTCGGCCTTATGGCTTACGTCGCTTTGCTTCCGTAAGTCATGGCCTCATTAATCAGACGACAAGGCAAGAAGTTTTTAAATGAAAAAACGATGGTGAGCAAAACCGAACCATTACCACAAATTCTTCTGCATCCAGTCATCTGCCTTGCGCATTGCGCCTCGTGGTTTTTGGGCATCACCCTCGGCAAATGAATCAACCACGGCTTGACCTGCTTTACAGGTCGCTGTGCCGAGATTGTGTATATCCTTCTGTGCCCCTTTAACAGTTTCGCAACCGCTTAAAGCGCCTGCCAATAGCAGAATGCCAACACTCAAGACTATTTTATTCATGGATTTTTCCTCAATTAAAAGTTTTGCGCAAACGTTCAACGGTTCTGTGTTGGCCTAGAACAGCCATCGTATCGAAAAGCCCAGGTCCGACGGCACGCCCGGTCAAAGCCACCCTCACCGGATGAACCAAATCCCCTGCACTCATGCCCCATTGCCCCACCAGTCGGCGAAACGTCTCTTCAGCAGTCTTGGCGTTAAAATCACTTAAGCTGCTCAAAGCATCCGCCAAAAGGCCAAACTCTCTGGATTTATCCTGTGACAGATGTTTTTGCCTGGCTTCCTCGTCTAATTGCAGGTGATCCGCAAAAATAAAATCCGTCCATTCCAAAAAGTCCGTCAGTGTTACCATGCGACCTTTAAATAATTGTACAACATTTTCCAACCGTTGGCCATTCCCAAAGCCATTTAAAGGATATTTTTCTTTGAGCAGAGGCATGATCAATGCGGCAAGTTTGGCCGTGTCCATTTCCTTAATATATTGACCGTTAAGCCACTTAAGCTTATCTAGTGAAAAGACGGCTCCGGCCTTATTGATTTTTTTAATTGAAAAATTCTTGACCGCCGCGCTTAAGGTGATTTTCTCCTGATTATTGCCCGGCGACCAGCCTAACAGCATCAGGTAGTTGACCACCGCTTCGGGCAGAAAACCCCAACGACGATAGTCCGAGACCGCCACCGCCCCGGCGCGTTTGGACATGCGCGCGCGCTCATCGTCTAAAATCAAAGGCAAATGCGCGAATTTGGGAGGTTTAAACCCTAACGCTTCGTAAATGACAATTTGTTTAGGGGTATTGGAGATATGGTCTTCCCCGCGGATCACGCAGGAAATTTCCATGAGCGCATCGTCGATGACGCAGGCAAAACTATAAGTCGGTGAGCCGTCGGATTTCATGAGAACCTGGTCTTTGATCTCTTTGGTGTCGAACTGAACTTCTCCCCGGATAAGGTCAAACCATTTAATAATTCGTTGCGGCCCGCCATCCGATTCCTTATTCTTTACGGATGGCGAGGTCTCGCCAATCCAGCCTCGGGCGGGATTGGCGGACATCTTAAGGAGCACGGCCTCGCCGTCCTGGTAGGCCTTGCCTTGCTCTAAAAGTTTCTGCGCGTATTGACGGTAAAGGTCAAAGCGGTCGCTTTGTTTATAAAGCTCATCCCACTTGAGCCCCAGCCACTTCATGCTGTCTAAAATTTCGTCGAGAAACTCAACCCTAGAACGCGCCTTATCCGTGTCCTCGATACGCAGAATGAATTTTCCTCCTTGCGCTTTCGCGTACATCCAATTAAACAGCGCGGTGCGCGCACCGCCTATATGCAAATACCCTGTGGGAGATGGAGCAAAACGAACGCGGACCATATTAATGATTCTTCTTGTTCTGAAGATCCATGAGTTTGGCGACTAAGCCCTGCAGGGTGGCTATTTGGGATTCACTTAATCCTTCAAAAACAATGACGACGGCGTAAAGTTTCTTCTCATTTTCTTCGCAGCGCAAAACACTGCCGAAACATTTTAAAGACATCCCTTTAAAAAAATCGATTTTTACCTCGGCCTTGGCTCCCACCGTCAGTCTTTGATTCAAATACACCAGAAAACCGCCGGCGCCTATGTTAACCGTATCGGCCAATATAGTCTCAAAATTATTCTCCTGCCATATGGTTAAAGAACAGGGATAGTTAGCTCTGGGGAATTTACGCTTGTTTTGATCAACCATAATCAATAAATCGCCCTGAGAACCTCAGCGCCGTTTTTAACAACTCTATTGATGGTTTCTTGAAGGTGCTCCTTGTGTTGACCAGCCAAATTCACAAATTCAATGCCCGTATCATAAAACATCGGTTTCAAGGCCTCTATGGATGTTCGCCGCACGACCCAAACCACTTTACCCCTCGTGCTGATATGATCGAACGCATCCAATAGATCAATCTCCACTTCCACGTCGGTAAAAATCTTGATCTCCTTCTTAATAATGACGCACACGCCCCCGAGGCCGATATTCTCCGTATGCGTCAAAAGATTTTCTGTCTTTTGGCCCGGGCAGGAAATTTTAATCAAACACGGATAAATCACACGGGGGAATTGACGACGATTCAGGCCTTCCCAAGTCATAAGCTTATCCTTGTTGAAGACGGACGATGCTCCTGGCCCGCCCGGTTTGTTCATCGACGGTAATCACCGCCGCGCATAATGTCGCGTCGCCTTGCGCCACTTCGAATTTCTGAGGAAGGCTGGTTAAAAAACGCATCAAAATTTTCTCTTTATTCTGGCCGATGACCGAGTCGTAGGGCCCGCTCATTCCCAAATCGCTGATATAAGCAGTGCCGTTGGATAAAACCCTCTCGTCGGCAGTTTGAATATGGGTGTGTGTACCTACCACCGCGGAAAGCCTGCCGTTGGCGTAATGGCCCATGGCTATTTTCTCACTGGTCGTTTCCGCGTGCATATCCAATATCACCACCGGCGTTACAGAAGAAATCTGGGCTAAAGCCTGATCCAGCGTGCGAAACGGACAATTGACATTATAACGCATAAAAGTACGGCCCAAAAGATTTATTACGCCTACTTTGACGCCGTTGGCAGCTTTGACGACACTCCAGCCGCGGCCAGGAGCCCCGTCGGGGAAATTGGCCGGACGCACCATGCAAGGATGTTGATCCAGGTAAGGGTGTATCTCCCCTTTATCCCAGACATGGTCCCCTAAGGTAATCACATCCACGCCAGATGCAAAAATTTCATCCGCCTGCTTAGGAGAAATACCGCTGCCGCCAGCCGCGTTTTCGCCGTTGGCAATCGTAAAATCAATAGCGTGTTCTTTTTTAATCGATGGTAAAACTTTGGCCAAAATTGCGCGGCCCGGCCGTCCGACGATGTCTCCGATGCATAAGATGTTCATTTCGCATACTCCACGGCCCTGGTTTCCCTGACCACCATCACCTTGATATGCCCGGGATATTCCATTTCTTCCTCGATTTTCTTGCGGATATCACGCGCCATGACAATGGCTTCATCGTCGTTGATTTTGTCCGGCATGACCACCACCCGAATCTCGCGGCCGGCCTGAAGGGCATAAGATTTCTCCACCCCTTTAAAAGAATTGGAAATTTTCTCCAAATTCTCCAGACGTTTGATGTAAGTTTCCATGCTTTCGGCGCGCGCACCGGGACGGGCGGCAGAGATCGCATCCGCCGCAGAGACAAGAATACCATAAAGAGTATTCATCTCCACCTCACCGTGATGGCTTTCCACCGCGTAGGCGACTTCATCGCTTTCACCGTATTTGCGCGCTAACCTGGCGCCGACAATGGCATGCGTGCCCTCTTCCACGTCGGAAGAGACCACTTTGCCGATATCATGCAAAATCCCGGCACGTTTGGCGACTTTAACATCCACTCCCAGCTGATAAGCCATAATGCCCATAAGTTTGGCCACCTCAATCGAGTGACTCAAACCGTTTTGACCGAAGGAGGTGCGGTAACGCAATCTACCGATGAGCTTGGTGAGCTCCGGATGCATGCCGTGGATGCCCAGTTCAATGACCGCACGCTCGCCTTCTTCTTTAATTTTTTTATCCAGATCTTCTTTGGCCTTCTCCACCACTTCCTCAATACGTCCGGGATGAATACGGCCGTCGGCAATCAACTGTTCGATGGCCATGCGCGCAATTTCCCGGCGCATCATGTCAAAACCGGAAATGGTCACCGCCTCGGGCGTATCGTCGATAATGATATCCACGCCTGTCGCCTGCTCCAGCGCGCGGATGTTGCGGCCTTCGCGCCCGATGATGCGGCCTTTCATTTCATCGGAAGGCAGAGGCACCACCGAGATGGTGGTCTCCGCCGTGTGGTCTGAAGCGCAGCGCTGAATGGCTATAGTAATGAGTTCACGTGCCTTTTTATCCGACTCTTCTTTGATCTGTTCGTTCATGTGGCGGATACGCAAAGCTTTCTCGCTGGCGAGTTCATCCTCAATACGGGCCAATAAAATCTTTTTGGCCTCCTCGGTGGAAAGATTGGCCACCGACTGCAACCGGTGTTTTTCTTCCGCCAAAACTTTCTCCAGCTGTTCGGTTTTTTCTTTAATCCTGGCCTCGGCTTCGCGCAAGACATCCAGGCGGGCGGCTAAATCCTTTTCCTTCTTCTCTAATAAATCCACCCGTTTATCCAAATTTTCTTCACGGCTTAAAATGCGCTTCTCGGCGGTGCCAAGCTCTTCGCGACGGTCCTTGGTTTGGGCCTCAAACTCCTGGCGCATTTTCAAAAGCACATCTTTGGCCTGAAGTTCCGCTTCTTTGCGGATGGCCTCGGATTCCCGTCGGGCCAACTCGCGGATATCCGTGGCATTCTTTTGTGCCTCTTTAGAACGTCTGGAAGTTAAAAAATAATTTAAAAAAAATCCGGCGATGATGCAGCCTATGCCGACAAAAATAAAAATAAACACTCCTCCTAAGCTTTCCATGGCAACTACCCCTTTCCATCAATATTGACAGGCGAACGTGTGGTTTAATTAGCGACGACGACCGAGACAGCAACATCATGCTGTTGGACAGGAAGGCGATCCGTTAACTGAAAATCAAAGGCTAAACCAATGGTTGGAATATCCGGCGGCAAATTTTTAAGAAAACGGTCGTAATAACCGGCGCCGCGGCCCAAACGGTTGTTGGACCTATCAAACGCCAGCCCGGGCACAATGACCGCGTCGATATCCTCAAGGGCCACTGCCTTTGAGGCATCATAACGCGGCTGGGCAATACCATAAACACCGTTTTCTAAATCAGTCACCTTTTTGGTTAATGTAGGAATCATTTTCCTTTGATGGCGTACCACCATGGGTAAACAAATGCGTTTTTTCAGTTGAATAGCCTTGACTATCATCGCGAAAGTATCCACTTCGCCCGGCAGGGAAGCATAAAATAGGATTGTTTTAGCCCTCTGGACAGCGTCAAGCTCAAAGAGTTTGGCCTCAATCAGACGGCTCTTGTTTCTTCTATCCTTGCTTGCCTGCTTCTTAAGAAGCTCTAAATAATACTTTCTTAAAGAGCTTTTATCCTTCATGCGGGCGATATATTATCACTTTTTCTTAAATCTGTCCATTCTCTCTTTGAGCCTGGCTTCAGGGCCCATAAAAAATAATCCCGCAATGCCGTTGGGTTGGTGTAATGAGAACCATGTTCTCAAAGTGGATGCCGGTGTCCCGCCAAAGGCGGGAAGAACCAGCTCCCTAGTGTATTGTTTGTGGTTCAATACATCCAAGACCCTGACGCACACCGCAGGATAAATATATCCTACGCTCCATAGAGTTCAAGAGCAAGAATTTTATATGAGTTAGCGCAGCGTTGCGCCAAGCTTGGTATTTAAAGCCTGCAGGATTGTTTGATGCGTGCGGTACACTTCTTCTTCGCGTAAGGTACGCTTGGGAGATTGATAAATCAGCGAGAAGACCAGACCTTTAGACCCCGGGGTGATTTTATCGCCGGCATAGCGCTCAATAAACTGCACGTCACACAAAATATCCCCGCCGTGGCAACGGCAGACGTCTTCGATTGAACCATAAGCAACATCTTTTTTCACCGACACCGACACATCACGCACCACTGCCGGGAATTCCGGTAAAGGTTTAAACGGACGCCTCTTTTGGGGCAAAACAAACAAAGTTTCCAAATCGATTTCGGCAAAATAAATATCCTGATGTTTGATATCCCAATTTTTCAAAACGCTTCGGTCTAATTTTCCAGCCGCACCGAGGGCCTGCCCGTTGAGTTTAAGAGCGCTGCGACAAGCCTCATCTAAAAAAGATTCTTGGCTGGCCTGAAAGGAAACATCAACACCCAAAGCATCAAGAACATTCTTCAAAGCACCTTTAAGATCAAAAAATTCCATCTGTTCTTTGCGCGAAAGGCGCCAATCTTGATAGCGGCTTCCAGTCAAAAGCACTGCCAGCGTCGTCTTTTCTCCTTCGTGGAAATATCTTTTGGCGATTTCAAACAGACACAAATTCTTTTGTCCGTGGTTGAAATTACCCGCGACAATCGAAAGCAGACTGGGCAACAGCGATGGACGCATCAGCTGTTGGTCAACGGTCAGCGGATTAAACACACGTACGGCCTTTAAGTTTTCTTGTCGGCATTTGGCTAAATCTTTGGCGTTGGTCATGGAGAGCGTCACCACCTCATCAACACCGCCAGCCATCAAAGTTTCTCGGATAATTTTTTTGATCTGTGCGGGCCGCGGATCCATAATCAAATTTTGAGCCCTTATCTGAGGGAGGCTGGTGGGTATGCGGTCAAAACCAATGGTGCGGGCGACTTCCTCAATTAAATCCACACTTTGTTTAACGTCCCCCCGAAAACTGGGGGCCAGCACCATCAACGATGGTCCTTTAAGGGAAACTTGAAAATCGAGACTGGTGAAAATACGTTTAAGATCAGCCAAAGTAACCTTTAATCCCAAAAGATTTTCAATTTCATCAACGGTGATTTTGATGGGTTTAAAAGAGCCTTTGGGCGCATAGGCCGCATCCGTGCGGGCCGTGCAATGGCCTTTAGTGGGCTCCAATAATAAATCGGTGGCACGATTGGCGCCGACAAGAACTCCTGGCCAGTCGACATTACGCTCAAAGCGATAGGAAGAATCGCTGCGCAACCCCAAGCGACGGCTGGCGCGGCGCATGAGCGTCATGTCAAAATGCGCGCTTTCTAATAAAATGTTTTTCGTCGAGAAGGTTACTTCTGTATCCTTGCCACCCATGATCCCGGCAATGGCCACCGGCTTTTGGGCGTCGGCAATCACTAAAATGGACGCATCCAACGCGCGCTCCACACCGTCGATGGTGGTGATTTTCTCGCCGGCCTTAGCGCGGCGCACCACTATTTTACCACCCACGATTTTATCATAATCGAACACATGCAAGGGCTGTCCGGTCTCCATTAAAACAAAATTGGTGACGTCCACCGCATTGTTGATCGGCCTTAAAGACACGGCGTTGACTCTCTCTTGAAGCCATGCGGGCGAATCCGCCACCGTTGCCTCTCGAATGAGTGTCCCAATATGGCGGCTGCAATCTTTTTTATCTTCGATGTTGATGGGAATTGTATTTGAGGTGGGCTTGTAATTTTTTATTTTAGGATATTTAATCTTCTTTCCGGTGATAGCACCAATCTCACGGGCCAAGCCCAGCACGCTTAAACAGTCCGGGCGATTGGGCGTGATTTCCACCTCCAACACCGTGTCACTGCCGAGGGTCTGTCTGGACTCGACGTCCCAGCCAGCCATGACCAGGCGGTCCATAAGCTTTTCCGTCGATAACTTAGGGTCTATATAATCTTTGAGCCAATTTAAGGATAACTTCATATTTTTCGAACTGCTTTTGTGGTCCTGTCCTCAGGTATCCCCATCGTCCTCATTCTTGCGGGCGATGGGGATGCCCCTCCTTCGGCCACCCCAAAGTCTAAAACTGCCTTAAAAACCGCACATCGTTCTGGTAAAACAAACGGATATCATTGATTCCGTACTTGAGCATGGCCATGCGCTCAACGCCCAGACCGAACGCAAATCCCGTATATTTGCCCGACGGATAACCCACCGCCTCAAAGACCTTGGGGTTAATCATGCCACAGCCTAAAATCTCCAGCCATTTCTTTTTTCCGATCCCCAAGGTCTCGGCGGAAATATCCACCTCCGCCGAGGGCTCCGTAAACGGAAAAAAGTGCGGACGAAAACGCATCTTCAGCGACGAGCCGAAGAATCTTTTACAAAATTCCATCAACAAACCTTTTAAATCCGAAAACTGTACCTTACGATCAACCAAAAATCCTTCCACCTGATGGAACATCAACGAGTGGCTGGCATCCACGGCATCCGGCCGATACACGCGCCCCGGGACAATCACCGCCAAAGGCGGCTTGTGCTCTTTCATAATCCTGATCTGCCCCGGCGAGGTGTGACTTCTTAACAGCAGACGTCTGCCCTTGGCGCCAGGGTCGTCTTGATCCAAATAAAACGTATCAAAAGCATCGCGCGAAGGATGGTCCAGGGCGATATTAAGCCCCGTAAAATTATGAAACTCCGTTTCAATCTCCGGAGTCTCGATGCTGGCAAACCCTAATTTTTCAAAAACATCGATGATCTCATCAATGGTTTGCGTCAAAAGATGAGGACGTCCTAAAACAGCAGCCGTCCCGGGAAGCGACGGATCAATCCCCGCGTCCTGCCCCGCTAAGGGTGAGCCAGCGGGGGCTAATCCTTTCGATTTTTCTTCAATCCATTGAGTAACCAAAGCGCGCAGGTCATTAGCCGCTTTGCCGATGGCCGCTTTATCCTGGGGAACGGCCGCGCTCAATGAGGCAAAAATCTCGGCGACGATACCCTTTTTCCCTAAATATTTTAGACGATACGCTCCCAGGGCTTTCACGTCGCTGAGACCTTGAGCTTCTTCTCTGGCTTGCTGTTGAATTTGTTGAAAATTATGCATAAAGAAAAAAGCCCCGCCAAAGGGCAGGGCTTAAATTTACTTCTGCCTCAACTACGCTTTGGCTTTTGCTTTCGCAGTTTTCTTAGCTGGAGCTACTGTCTTTTCCGCTTTTCCCGCGCTTTGAGCCGGGGCTGCTTTTAAAGTAGGCGCATTCTTGGCGGTTTCAATGATTTGGCCGAACGCCTCGGGCGCGCTCACAGCTAAATTCGCCAGGACTTTGCGGTCCAGGGCGATACTGGCCAACTTCAAACCGCGGATGAAGCGGCTGTAAGAAATTCCTGATTCACGGCAGGCCGCGTTTAAACGCAAAATCCACAGGGAACGGAATTCACCCTTTTTCTTTTTGCGGTCGTAGAAGGCATATTGACGCGAAGCGATCAAAGATTTAATAGCTTCCTTGTAACGCTTGCTGCGGTTGCCCCACTGGCCTTTGGCTTCCTTTAAAACGCGCTTTTTTCTTTTATGCGCGTAAACAGTGCTTTTAATGCGTACCATAGGGTAATAACCTCCTGATGCGCTTGGCGTCCGTCGTGGAAAGATAACCGGCTTTCCTCAATTGGCGTTTATGTTTGCGTGATTTTTTACTTAAAATATGCTGGCGTCCGGCATTGCGTTTTTTGAGAAGACCACTTTTGGTCATGCGCAAACGTTTGGCCGCGCTTTTATTCGTTTTTAATTTTCCTTTTTTACCAATGCCCATATTATTTCCTTCTTAAATAGATCCCTCGCTTAAAGGCTCGGGATGATCCCGTCTTTGGCGGGATCATTTTTCCGCTTTCGGCGCCAACACCATTGAAACGATGCGGCCTTCTGCCAGCGGCGCTCTCTCGACGATCGCATGATCCGCTGTCTTGGCGATCACTTTCTCCAGCACCGCCTTCCATTGGTCTCTAAAGGACATCTCACGGCCCTGAAAAACCAGATTGATTTTCACTTTGTCTTTCTTGCTCAAAAAACCGACGGCCTGTTTCATCTTGATATCCATATCATGGTTGCCGATATGGGGCTTGATGCGAATCTGTTTTAAATGAGTGACACGTTGATTCTTTTTGACTTTGCGTTCCTTCTTTTCCTGATCGTATTTGTATTTGCTAAAGTTGATAATGCGGCACACCGGCGGGCTGGCCGTGGGAGCCACTTCCACCAAGTCCAACTCATACTCATTAGATAATTCCATAGCTCTTTGGAAAGAAACAACGCCTAATTGCTCGGAGTTCGGTCCGATGACACGTACCTCCTTGGAACGGATTTGATGATTAATGCGAATGTGCTTTAAAATAATCTCCCTCCTTCAAATAGGTGTTCTATTATCTCTAAATTTTATTTCTTGTCAATAACCTGTTGTTTGAGCCGCCCCAACAAATCCTGCGGGCTCATGGAACCCAAATCCCCATCGCTATGAGAGCGCACCGCAAGCATTTGCGAAGAGGCTTCTTTGTCGCCGATCACAATTTGATACGGAATCTTTTGCACGGCTGCCTCGCGGATGCGTTTGGAAAGCGACTCATTGCGGCTATCAACCGTCACGCGGAATCCCTCATCGACCAATGTCTTTTTGATTTCTTCTGCAAACCCCTGGTGATCCGGTTTGATGGGAATGACCACGATTTGACGGGGCGCCAGCCACAGCGGGAAATGCCCGGCATAGTGTTCAATGAGCGTTCCGATAAAACGCTCTAAGGAGCCTAAAATAGCCCGATGCACCATAATGGGCCTGGCCTGCCGGCCCTGCTCGTCGATGTAATGCAAATCAAAACGTTCGGGGAGCGCGAAATCGCATTGGATCGTCCCACATTGCCAAAAGCGGCCAATGGCATCTTTGAGTTTAATGTCGATCTTAGGCCCATAAAAAGCGCCTTCGCCTTCATTAATGTCATACTTTATTTTTTTGGCATCGAGCGCCTCTTTTAAAGATTTGGTTGCTTTATCCCAATTTTCCTGGCTGCCGATAAAATCCTGCGGCCGGGTGGACAATTCGATGCACAGATCTTCAAACCCAAAATCCTTCATGGTTTCAAATGCAAAATCCAGAACACTCATAACTTCTTCTTTAATCTGATCCGGCCTTAAAAAAATATGCGCATCGTCCTGGGTAAAGCCCCTGACGCGCAAAAGTCCATGCAGCACGCCGGCTTTTTCCTGACGATAAACGGTGCCCAATTCAAAATAACGAATAGGCAAATCACGGTAAGAGCGCAGTTGGGATTTGTAAATAAGCATATGCCCAGGGCAGTTCATGGGCTTGACCGCATAATCTTCGTCGTCGACTTTAAAATAATACATGTTTTGTTGGTAATGCTCGGCGTGGCCGGAAACTTCCCAGAGCTTACCCTTTAACATATGGGGTGTCATCACCAATTGGTAACCGTGCTTTAAATGCTGGGCGCGCACATAGTCCTCGATGATTTTGCGCAGCATGGCGCCGTTGGGATGATAAAAGACGAGTCCTGCGCCGGCGGTTTCGTGATAGACGTGAAACAAATCCAGCTGGGTGGCGAGTTTGCGGTGGTCGCGTTTGGCCGCCTCCTCGAGCATTTTCAAATACTCGTCGAGCTCCGGTTTGGTAAAAAAAGCTGTGCCGTAAATACGCTGGAGCATGGGCTTTTTTTCGTCGCCGTGCCAGTAGGCTCCGGCCACGGAAAGCAATTTAAAAGCCTTAATAAGCCCCGCGTGCTCGACGTGGGGACCCTTGCACAAATCCAACCACGCCTGGCCGGTTTTATAAACGGAAATTTCCTCATCCGCTAAGAGGGCCTCAATCAACTCCACTTTATAGGTCTCGCCTTTGGAGAGAAAATATTCAATGGCTTTGCCACGCGGCCAAACCTCCTTGGTCATGGGGAACTTTTGGCTGATAATCTGCGCCATGCGCTTCTCGATAGTCTTTAAATCCTCGTCGGTAAAAGGCTCTTTGCGGTCGAAATCATAATAAAAGCCGGTCTCGATGGCCGGGCCGATGGTGACCTTGGTCTGCGGCCAAAGTTCCTGCACCGCCTGGGCCATCACATGCGCGCAGGTGTGGCGAAGTTTATCTATGTCTTTGGAATAATCCATACGTAAATATTTATACATGGGGCGGGTCCGTCTCACCCACCAAAACTTTGTTTTGGCGAGGTGGACGAGACCTCGCCCATAATTTTGCAAAGCAAAATTATGGGCGGGGAGGGACTTGAACCCTCACGGCCTTACGGCCACAGGATTTTAAGTCCTGCGTGTATACCGATTCCACCACCCGCCCGTCAACAAAATGGACCCGAGGGGGCTCGAACCTCTGACCTTTTCCATGTCAAGGAAACGCTCTAACCAAACTGAGCTACGGGTCCTGATCTTGACAAAAACTTGGAGGCGCGAGCCGGAATCGAACCGGCGTATGGCGGTTTTGCAGACCGCCGCCTTACCACTTGGCTATCGCGCCATCAATGATCTCTGCCTTATGATATTTTTTTCAAAACGGTCTTCACAATGTCTTGCACATCCGCCAGATGCCCCACCCCGACGACACCGCAGGCCAGTTTCCCCTTGGTCGGCTCAATGAACCTGACGCCGTGCTTTTTGAGTTTGGCGCAATTCTCCTGCACGATGGCATTGGCATACATATCATCATTCATCGCCGGGGCCAAAAAAATCGGTGCACGGGTCGTCACCAACAAGGTGGTTAATAAATCATCCGCTAACCCATGGGCCATTTTGCCAATGACGTTGGCGGTCGCCGGTGCCACCACCACCACATCGGCTTTGGAAAGTTCAATATGCCCCATGTTCCAGTTACTGGCGCAAAACATATCACCGTAAACATCTTTGCCCGATAACGTCGCGAGTGTCAAAGGCGTAACAAATTCTGTGGCCTCTTTGGTCATCACCACCGTCACGTCGCAGTTTTGCTCTTGAAAACGGCGGATGATATCCCCCGCTTTATAGGCGGCAATGCTGCCGGTGACGCCTAAAACAATTTTTTTCTTCATTTGACCCGCCTTGTGGCGGGTCCGGAAGCAGACTCTTCTTGGGCAATGGGTTTTTCAACGACTTTGCTCTGCCTGATTTCTTCTAAAGCCGTCGTGGTTAATTTCTGTTCGGTGGGGGCGATAATCAATTTTGCGCCGGTTTCGGAAAGTTCCAAAGCGCGTTTGGAGGCCAAGCGTACCAGACGATAAATACTATCATTGGCTTTTGGTAATAATTCTTCCAGGGGTTGATAAGCCATCCTTGTTCCTCCTTGCCAATGCGTCTGGTCTCAAACGCTTTTGGTCTGCCTTTAAGAAATGTTATTTATAACACAGCCATTTTTTATTGTCAACCCTTCGACAAGATCAGCCTGGCAACTAGATCTTGTAAATCGACTTTAGCCTTCTCTAAAGAGCCGTTGATGATCACATGGTCGTAATCTTTGGCTTTCTTTAGTTCTTCTTTGGCGACTTCAAGCCTGATCTTTAAACTGTCGTGGTTTTCCGAAGCGCGTCGTTGAAGGCGTTTTTGCAGCTCTTTCATGGACGGAGGTTTAATGAAAATCTTGATGGCCTGCGGGAATTGTTGACTGGTCTCTGCGGCGCCTTTGACGTCAATGCATAACAGCACGTGCTTGCCCTTCTTCAAAAGATTCAAAACCTGACGCCCGGGAGTGCCGTAATAATGATCAAAGACCTTCTCCCATTCTAAAAAATACCCACGCATAATGCGCCTGGCAAAAGTTTTCTCGTCTAAGAAGAGGTAGTCGCGCCCGTCTTTTTCCCCCAGACGTCTGGCGCGGGTGGTCGCTGAAATGGATTTAACCAGCTTGCCTTTAAGCTTGGGCGACTCCAATAAGGCTTTATGCAACGTGGTTTTGCCGGAGCCCGAGGGGCCCGAGAGGATGACAATCCTGCCTGTCCTGTCTTTATTCAATATTGTTGGCCTGCTCACGGATTTTTTCCACCTTGGCTTTCAGGGCAATGACCGCCGCTGAGATTTCTTTGTCCTGAACCTTGGAGCCGATGGTATTGGTTTCTCTTTGCATTTCCTGGGCGATAAAATCCAGCTTTTTACCGGCCCCGTCGGAGGTTTTCAGCAAGGCCCTGACCTCCTCGATGTGGTGCGACAGGCGGCTCATTTCTTCATGGATGTCATTGTTTTTTTGATAACTTAAAAATTCATCGCCGGTTGTCTTTGTCTTTTTGTCTTTCAAAAGATGACGGGCGCGCGTTTTGATTTGTTTGATGCGTGCCTTCATGCGCCTAAGTTGAGTATGAATATCCGTCGCCAGAAAGCGGCCTTCTTTTTTGCGCATCGCCGCCACCGACGACAGAGCGTGCTCCAGGGCCTTTTGAAGTGGTGGCCACAACTCGTCGGCCTGCACAAAAGTTTCCTTGGACTCCACAACCCCCGGCATCTTAAGCAACTGTGCGCTCGACAAATCGTTTTTCAAATGCAGCTCTTTGGAAAGCGCTCTGGCAAAGTCCGCGTAACGTTTAACCGCAACCCTGTTAAGGCTGATGGTCATCTGTGGCTTGTCAGTGATGCGCACCGAAATCGTCACACGGCCGCGTTTGATTTGCCGTGCCATCAATTTCTGAATTTTATCTTCATACGAAGAAAAACCCGGCGGCAGATAATAGGACGCCTCCAGATAACGGTGATTCACTGATTTGATCTCAACGTTGCCTTTGATTTTTCCAAAGGTCAAATCGCAGGCGCCGAACCCTGTCATGCCAGAAATCATATATTCTCCTTTAACAATTCGCCTTTTTAAATACGATAGGCATCCTTGCGATGACGAACACGAGACACAATGATTTCTTTATCCGAAGTGTTGAGCTGATAAATAATCCTGTAGTCACCCGCCCTTAAACGATAGGTATGCTCCGTATCTCTTAACTTTTTACAATCAATAGGCACCGGATTTTCCGGCAGAGATTCAACTCTTTTAACGATTTTGGAAACCGTTGCGGACGGTAAACGGCGAAGATCTTTACGAACGGATTCTTTCCAGCAGAGCTTATATGGACCCATCTTTTTTCAACTCCGCCAGAAAATCTTTATGTGTTACAGTTTTATCCTTGCGGCGTTCGGCAACCACGGCTAAATCTGCCAAATCTTCCAAGAGATCCTCATACTCCCTATACGGCAGGATAACGGATTTGCGTTTCCCTTTACGATCAACAATAAAATCTTCGTGAATTTTCAACATACTTTTCACCTCTTAAAATTAAGTATACCATCCCCCATATATAAAACAAACAAAGAACTTTTATAACAGGCACCGAACCCTGTCATGCCGCTAATCATTTTTTCTCCTTTACTGCAACAATTCACTTTTCCTAAACCACAAGGCGATTTCGCGGCGGGCCTCGTCGGTGGAGCTGGAGACATGCACGACGTTTTCGAACAAGCCCTTGGTCGTGATGCGCCCGTATTTGCCGCGCACGCTTTTGGGGCCAGCCTCCTCGGGGTTGGTGGCGCCGGCAATACGCCGGCATTTGGCAATGGCGCCGCGGCCTTCAAAAACCATGGCCACCACCGGCAATCCGTCGTGGAATTTGCCAGTTAGATACTCGACAATTTGCCAGTAAAAAAATTTGTCCTTCAAAAGTGCGTAATGCGCCTTAGCCAGTTGATCCGAGGCCTTGACCAGCTTGAGTCCCGCCAGTTTCAAATCACTGGAAACAAATTGGCTGAAAACATCGCCGACGATCGCCTTCTGCAATCCTTCGGGTTTGATGAGTACCAGCACCTGTTCCATAGGTTATTGTTTCCTTAAGATCCCTAAAATCCTATCCAAATCATTGAGGGAATAATACTCGACGATGAGTTTGCCTCTGCCCTTTTTGTCCTCGATGGTAACTTTGGTCCCCAGAATCTTGCGCAGCTCATCCTCAAGATGGGCGATGTCAGGGTCTTTGGCCTTTTGTGTTTTGGTTTTTTTAGGCGCCTTACTGGAAGATTGTCTGACCAAGCCTTCGACGGATCGCACCGAGAGGCTCTGCTGAATAATTTGCTCGGCCATTTTTAGTTGCGCTTCTTCATTATCCAGCCCTAAAAGCGCCCGCGCATGGCCCATGGAAATTTTCTCCTGCACAATCTGCCGCTGAATTTTTGCAGGAAGTTTAAGAAGTCTTAGCGTATTGACCAGCGTGGTGCGGTCTTTGCCCACCGCCTGCGCGATCTGATCCTGATTGAGTTTAAACTCATTGACCAAACGTTCAAAAGCCTTGGCTTCGTCGATCACATTGAGGTCTTCGCGCTGAATGTTCTCGATCAAGGCCATCAGCAGCGTTTCTGCGTCGGAGACATTTTTGACAAACACCGGTACGGCCTCCAGGCCCAGCGCGCGGGCGGCCATCAGACGGCGCTGGCCGGCAACCACCTGAAAACCTGCGTTGGTCGTGCGCACCACGATCGGCTGCAGAATCCCTTTTTCCTTAATAGAAATCTTCAGCTCCTGCAGATCGGCGTCGTCATAATTCTGGCGCGGCTGATAAGGGTTGTTGGCTATAACCGATGTTGCCAGGTAAGAAATAAAATCCGCGGATTGGACCGGCTGGTCCTGTTTCGCCACTGCTTCAAACGGATTTTCACTACCTGTTGCATCTTTGACCTGCGAAAGTAAAGCGGAGAGTCCTTTGCCTAAAGCTTTTTTATCCATGGAAGTCTCCTAATAGTTATTACTGCTTGACAAAATTACGTTACCTCACTAAAGTATTTTTGTTTTTCCTGTACCACCCTGTCTCCCCGACAGGTTTCTTCCATTATTTCCCCCATATATTGTTTCAACCTCATTTAAGCTAGGAGCCTGTTGTGAAAATTCTCTTTAACGAAGAAACCTGGGAATTCACCGCTAAAATTATTTCTGACCTGGGTAAAAACATTGTTAGTATCGGATTTGCCAGTTATTTTTTCAAAGACCTCCCCTTGCCATTTCGTGTGGGAATTGGTATACTTGGGGTGGCTGCTATCATATCGGGCATTGCTATGATTTCCAAAAAAGGAGATAAAAGATGGAAATGATAATAATAATATCCGTATTTCTGGCTGGTATTTTAATTTTGTTTTACTTAGACCATCGTCCACGCAAAACGGACCATCAGCCGCAAAAACATTAAAATTACTTAATTGCATATTTTGAATTCTTGCGCGTCTGCCTACCAAGGAGGCAACTAATAGAATTGATAGTATCGGTCGCAGTTGTTTTTTCTGTCCTAATTGGTTGGGTGTTTTGGGATAGATATCATGGTCATCCATAAAAACACTAAATATTTTTAATGTGTTCATAACTTGTTTAATATCAAGTATTTACAACTATTCCACTTACCTTTAACATCTCCTGCGCCAGCTCCTTGTACTTCACTGCTCCCACGGATGTAGGATCATACACATGAATCGGCTTACCGAAGCTGGGCGCCTCACTCAAACGCACATTGCGCGGGATAATGGTGCTGTACACCTTCTCTTTAAAGAACTCTTTAATTTCCTTGATTACTTCGTTGGTCAGGTTGGTACGGAAATCCGCCATGGTCAAAAGCACGCCTTCAATTTCAAGCATGGCATTGAGTCCGTCTTTGACTAAATGAATAGTGTTTAAAAGCCCGCCGACCCCCTCCAGGGCGTAGAACTCGCATTGAATAGGGATAAGAATCGTATCAGCGGCAACCAAGGTATTCAGGGTCAATAGCCCCAAGGACGGCGGCGAATCAATGAAAATAAAGTCATACTGAGTCTTGATAGTATCAAGCGCTTTTTTCAAACGCGTTTCGCGCGATAAAACGCCAACCAGCTCAATCTCAGCTCCGGTCAAATTGATATTGCATGGCGCTAAACTTAAGTTAGGATAATTGGTAGGAATAAGAACTTCGCTGATACTGGATTTTTGAATGAGAACATCGTAAATCGAGGATTTGATTTCATTCTTATTGACCCCGATCCCGCTGGTGGCATTACCCTGGGGATCCATATCAACTAGGAGCACTTTCTTGCCTGAATCTGACAAAGCTGCCGAAAGATTGACCGCAGTGGTGGTCTTTCCTGTGCCGCCTTTTTGATTGCATATAGCTATGGTTTTTGGCATATCTCTATCTTACTACTTTGTTTCACGTGAAATCCGCCACCAAAAACTCTTTTACATCTTAACCACTACCCTGATCTTGGCCTGTTTGGAACCAACCATGCCAAAAAGCCCCCTCTTTTCCTCGCAAACGATCTTTATCTCCATATTTTCCCTGAGCAGACCAAGGGTTCTTTCGGCTTTACTAATCGCCTCTTCGACTGTATTGCCTTCAAATTCCGCTTCTGTATTGTTATGACTATTCAAATGCACGTTCAACCTCTCTTACACAAACACATATTCCGAAACGGCCTGAGGTTTCGGGACAGGGATACCATCTTCCGCTAATCCCTGCACATGTATCTTGATTGCTTCATACATGTTTTTCTCGACTTGCTGTATAGTCTTCCCCGTTGCCACACAACCTGGTAAATCTGGAGAATATGCGGAATAGTTTTTCTTTGCATGTTCAATCACAATAAGAAAGCGGTGCATTATTTTACCTCCTTTAATTTAGCTTGTTTCAAAATGCTATTAAGAGTTCCTGGTGCCAAATCATGTCCTAGATTGCCGGCAATTGTTACTCGTCCGGGTTTATCCATATGTTTATATTGTCGGTGGCTTCCCTTGGTTTCTATCCAGTACCAACCATCTTTTTCTATGATTTTAATTATTTCCCGAATCTTCATAAAACTCACTGAAATTACCAATGTTCCACGTGAAATCTACTTTGCTTTAGCCATTTTCCACTGGGTCCAGGTAGACAAAGAATAAGAAACCGTAAAATATAAAGGCAAAGCACTGGCTATGTTATAGAAAATCCCGGCAATAAAAATCGGCATCATAAATTTCATCATCTTTTGCTGCATGGCCTGAGTCTCGTCGGTGGTGACCATATTTTTGGAGGAAATTTTCTGTTGGAAAAACATTAAAATACCCACCATCACTGGTAATATATTAACCTCATTGCCTAAGAATGGCAAGCTAAAAGGTAAAATAAATAATCGGTCTGGCTGGGAGAGGTCTTTAATCCACAAAAACCCCTGCCCCTGAAAATAACAGGAGCGCCAAAAAACTTGATAAGCCGCATAAAAAACAGGCATTTGTAACAACAGCAACAAACACCCGCCTCCCAAAGGATTAACCCCTCCTTGTTTGTAAAGCTCTGCCATCTCTGTGTGCATCTTTTTTTGATCACCCTTATAACGCTCTTGGACAGCCTTGATTTTGGGTTGCAATTTTTGCATTTTGGCTTGTGTTTCCCGCATGGAAAGCATGCCTTTGACAGTCAACGGATAAGTTACCCCATAAATTAAGGCGCCTACTACTATAATAGACAACCCCCAGTTGTTTAATAAGGCATGAACCAAGGGTAAAAGATAATAAATAGCTTTGGCTGGTATTTCAAATATCCACCAATTGCTAAAACTGACTATTTTTTCGTATTTTTGACCATACTTATTAAGCCATCTGGTATCCTGAGGGCCTCCTACGATATCGAAATCATACGTAACTGTTTGGCCTGGTTGAAGTTGCTGCTCTTTTGTTTTGATATTAACATTCAGCTGGTTATCTCCAACCACTTCATTTTCATAGCCTTTGGTCTCAAATATTGGTTTTATAATGAAGGCATAATAACGATCCCGGAAACCTACCCAGCCAACGGATCCGGTTGTGAGTCGATTGTTTTTGTTCGTAAACTTATACGCATTGCCTATGCGGAAAATTTTATTGTTTTCCAGAATGGAAATTTCATTTAGCATGGCATTTCTGTCATTTTTAAAATCTGAATCAGAAGCATTAATAGCAATGGTTTTAAATTCAAAACTTTTCAGTATGGAAACGTCTTTCACATTAGAAATTTCTATCCTTAATTTGATATTGTGAACATCGGCAATATCAAAATGTTTAACTATTCTCCATTCTGAGTCAGAATAAGTATAAACAGCGCTCTTGGCATCATGACTGGTTAAAACAAAGGGAGCTTGCTCAAACCCTTTGAGCGTGAGCATGTCTAATAATGGTAGCGTTTTCTCATCACCAGTTATATGAACATTGTGGAGTAATCCACCCATATTTGACAATTTTATACTCAAATGAGTGGTGTTAAATTCAGTTATTTCTGCTTTTATGTTTGGCTTAGTGGGTTTTTCTATTATAGCGGGGGATAAGGATATCTCTTGGGACGATATTTCTTTATGTTCTTTATTTTGAAGTAGTTGTGTATTTTTAAGCATTTGTGCCTGTTTTGGTAGCACAAAAATGCTCTGGTAAACCGTTAAAACCAGCATGGATAAGGCAATGGCTAAAATAAAATTTCTGTCCATATCAAATCACCGGATCGTAGCCGCCTTTCGATAGGGGAGAGCAGCGCGCTATACGCCACGCCCCAAAGAGGACGCCTTTGATAACCCCGTGTTTATCGATCGCCTGGGCGGTATAATGCGAGCAGGAGGGATAAAAGCGGCAGGTATCCGCCGCCAATAGCCGGCTAATTTTTTGGTAGGCTTTAAGGACAGCTAAAAAAAGTCTGGTCATGGGAAAAATGTTTTAAGGAATTAGCTGATGGCGGCCTTTGGCCCGACGACGGGCCAAAACCTTGCGGCCGTCGCTGGTGGCCATGCGTTTTCTAAATCCGTGTTTCCTGATCCCGACAATGTTGGTCGGCGTTTTCAAATGCTTTTTCATATTGGCGCAAATTATAACACAGGCTTCTGCTACGTCAAGTTTTTTAGATTTGAGTTGACGCTATTGGCCATGTCTTCTACTGTGAAACGGCGGGTCCTGTCTTCGGGCATCCCCATCGTCCTCGTTCCTGCGGGCGATGGCCCCGCCTTGGCGGGGCTCAGCCACCCGCCTGCATTCATGGGAGAGGGGATAGGTCGTTAGGACATTATTTGTGAAACGATCAGGGATTTTTTGCCAAAGGTTGGTGAGGAATTACAGCGAGCCTGTCCATAAACAAGTGCTTCTATAAGACAGACGAGCTGTAAACCGAAACCAACGGCAAAAATATCCCGTTGAGCAAATAATGCCCTAACACCCTCAATAAAGACAAAGCCTATTTGATGAACGCAGGTTAGGTTTGTACTAAATTCCGTCGAGAAAAAAATCGTTGCAATGACCTTGGGCTTTGTTATAATGACCAGCTACTAAAGGTGTATTTATCCACAATTGTGAATAAACTGTGTACTATTCTCGTCGAAAATGACCTTAATTGACCTCTGGCACAAAGCGCAGGAACCCCTCAAAGAACAGGTAGGCCCAACCGGCTACGACACGTGGCTGGCCAGTCTCAAAGCCCTGCATAAAGACGCCGACACGCTTTTATTGCAGGCCCCGGACGAGTTCTTTAAAAACTGGATCATCGAGCATTACGCGCCAACCATCGAGCGCTGCCTTAAACAGGAGGCGGGCAGGGGAGTGGCGGTGGAATTTGAAGTCAACGCCTCGCCTTTGCCCTCGCCGACTAATCCCAAATCTGAGCCCATGGAGAAACCATTTGACCAGACCCCCGCTCGGCCGGCGCATTTAAATCCGCGGTTTCTGTTTGAAAATTTTGTGGTGGGCGCCTCAAACCGTTTTGCCTATGCCGCGGCCCAGGCCGTGGCTGAGGCGCCGGCGAAAATGTACAATCCATTTTTTATCTACGGGCCCGTGGGTCTGGGCAAAACGCATCTGTTGCAGGCCATCACCCATGACATCAGCCGCAAACACCCGGCTTTAAAAGCTTGCTACATTACCTCCGAACAATTTACCAATGAGCTCATTAACGCCATTCGTCACCGCTGTGGAGAAAATTTTCGCCAGAAGTACCGCACCATCGACGTGCTTTTGATTGACGACATCCATTTTATCGCCGGTAAAGAGTCCACCCAGGAAGAATTTTTCCATACCTTCAACACCCTGCATGATCATCGCAAACAAATTATCATTTGCTCCGACCGGCCGCCGAAAGAAATCGCCCATCTGGAAGACCGTCTGGTGTCGCGCTTTAACTGGGGACTGATTGCCGACATTCAGCCCCCCGATTATGAAACCCGGGCGGCCATCTTGCATAAAAAATTGGAATTGGAATCCGTCAAAGTCCCCGAAGACGTGGTCACGTTTATTGCCAGTGAAATCAAAACCAATATTCGCGAATTGGAAGGCGCACTTTTGAGAGTGGTGGCCTATGCCATACTGGAAGAAAAGCCCGTGAATCTGGCCGTGGCCAAAACGGTTCTTAAGCACATGGTCAAGGAAATGGTCAAAACCATCAGCGTGGATATGGTACAAAAAGAAGTGGCGGAATTTTTTAATCTTACGCTTTATGATCTGAAAAACAAAAGCCGGCATAAAAACGTGGTTGTCCCCAGGCAGGTGGCCATGTATCTGTCGCGCAAATTGACCGCGCATTCTCTGCCGGAAATCGGCGCGGCGTTTGGCGGCAAAGACCATACCACCATCTTGTATGCGGTTAAAAAAGTTGAAGAAGTTCTTTTAAAAGACGAACAAATAAGGAAAATAGTAGAAACGTTAAAGAATAGCTTGTTAGAATAAGATTCTTACCTACCTGACGGCAGTCAGGACTGTGTATAAGTGTTCAAGGTTATCCCAAGGTTATCCACAGCTGTGTATATTGTAACTGATTGAAAAATTGAAGGTTTGATGCCTTATTCAAATTATCCACAGGACTTACTAAGACGACTTCTATTTGAAGAACTCAATCATAAATTAGATGAATCAAGGGTGTGAATATGAAAATTAAAGTGAATAAAGAGGAACTGTTGGGTGCTATTGGGGTGGTGGGTAATATCGTCTCTGGCAGAGCGACCTTACCTATATTATCGAATATGATGCTGGAGACTAAAGATGATACATTAAAGCTTAACACTACAGATCTGGATATCGGTATATCCTGTGAATTGCCTGTGCATGTTTATGAACAGGGCGCCATTACGGTGCCGGCCAAAAAATTCAGCGATATGATCCGTGAGCTGCCGCCCGGGGAGGTGGTAGTGGTGGTGAGAAAAAACAATCAGGTGGAAATCGAAGGAGCCAATTGCCGTTTTAAGCTCAACGGCCTTCCCAAAGAAGAATTCCCCAAATTTCCGGAATTCAAAGACAAGAATGCGGTTTTGATACAACAAAATGATTTAAAAGAAATGATTCGTTTAACCTCGTTTGCGGTGTCCTATGAAGAATCACGGTATGTGTTAAACGGGATTTTACTGGAAATATCAGGTCATGTGGCGCGTATGGTCGCCACCGATGGCCGGCGTTTGGCGAAGATGGAAAAAAAATTGGTGCAAGCCTCCACGAAAGATTTAAGCATGATTATTCCCATTAAAGCCATTAGTGAAATCAACCGCAATCTTAAAGACAGTGGCCAGTGTTCGATCATTGATGGGGTCAATCAGGTGCTGTTTAATATCGACGGAATTTTGATTGCCACCCGCATCATCGAAGGGGAATTCCCCAATTATAAACAGGTGATCCCTAAAGAGGTGGCCGCCAGGACCAAAGTCAAAACGGCAGACTTATTGGCGGCTATTCGCCGGGCCAATCTTTTATCGACACCGGATTTTCAGGCCATCAAATTTGAATTATTTAAAGAGAAAATGGTCATTTCCAAATCTACCCCCGACGTGGGCGAGTCCCGCGAGGAAGTGGCGGTCGAATACGGCCACCAGGAACTCATGGTCGGCTTTAATCCGCAGTTTTTCATTGACGTGCTTAAAAATTTAAACCAAGAGCATATCGAACTGGAATTTTTAGGACCGGATAAGCCCTGCGTGCTCAGGCTCCACGATTACCTGTACCTGGCCCTGCCAATGAGATTGTGAGAGTCATGAATACAATCAAAAATATCATCCCCGTCGTCATCGGTGAGATGGCCAAAAAAAGGCCGCAGGAAATAGACTTGAGCCAGCTCTGGGGGAGGATTGCCGGCAGCCCTAAAGGCAGCCGCGCCGCACAGATGAAAGAGGGACGCCTGACGGTTTTAGTGGATTCTTCCGCCCGCAAAATGCAGCTGTTTCGCAAGAAAGACCAACTGCTGGAGCAATTGCAAAACAAAATACCGACGATCAAAACCATTTATTTTAAAGTAGGGAGTGTATAGCTAAAAACTAGATTTGTGTCATTGCGAGGAGCCGAAGGCGACGAAGCAATCCTTTAAAAGATTGCTTCGCTCCCTACGGTCGCTCGCAAGGACACTGGAAAAATAAGGAGCGTATGAAGACAGAAGAAAAAGAAGTAAAGGCTAAAGGCAAATATGACGCCAGCAACATCACCGTCCTGGAGGGGCTCGAGG
Source organism: Candidatus Omnitrophota bacterium (assembly GCA_016201795.1). Lineage (GTDB taxonomy): Bacteria > Omnitrophota > Gorgyraeia > Zapsychrales > Fredricksoniimonadaceae > JACQCF01. Next base: position 55,725 of record JACQCF010000010.1, read on the forward strand.
CCGTACGCCTGCGCCCGGCGATGTATATCGGGGACACCGCCAGCCGGGGCTTGCATCATTTGGTCTATGAGGCGGTGGATAATGCCATCGACGAGGCTTTGGCCGGCCATTGCGATAACATGGAAGTGATTATTCAGCAGAATGAATCCATGGCCGTCATTGACAATGGCCGCGGCATTCCGGTGGATATGCACAAAACCGAAAAGAAACCCGCGGTGGAGGTGGTGTTAACCACCCTGCATTCCGGCGGCAAATTCGACAAAGACAGCTACAAAGTCTCCGGGGGCTTACACGGGGTGGGCATTAGCTGCGTGAATGCGCTCTGTGAATGGTTCGAGGTGGAAGTCAAACGCAACGGCCAGATTTACCATCAGCGCTACGAGCGCGGCAAGACCGTCTCGAAGCTGACCGTCATCGGCAAGACCAAATCCACAGGCACCAAGGTTACTTTTAAGCCGGACAGGACGATTTTCAAAGAAACGCACGTTTTTTCTTATGATATTTTGGCCAAGCGCCTGCGCGAGCTGGCGTTTTTGAATAAGGGCATCGCCATTAAGCTTATCGACAACAGGGCGGAGAAGCCCAAAGAATCCCTCTTTTTATTTAAAGGAGGAATTGTTTCTTTCGTCGAGCATCTTTCTGTCAACAAAACACCCTTGCACAACAAAGTGTTTTATTTTGAAAAGGAAAAGGACAATATTGGCGTCGAAGTCGCCATGCAGTATAACGACAGCTACAATGAGACGGTGTTCTCTTATGCCAACAGCATCAATACCATTGAAGGGGGCACGCACCTTTCCGGCTTTCGTTCGGCGCTCACCCGCGCCATTAACAATTATGCCAAGGCCAAGAATTTGCTTAAAGATAAAGACGGTGTGGGCATCTCCGGCGACGACACCCGCGAGGGACTGGTGGCGGTCATTTCCCTCAAAATTCCCTCCCCTCAATTCGAAGGGCAGACCAAGACCAAATTGGGTAATTCCGAGGTGGACGGTTTGGTCGCCTCGATGACGCTGGAGGCGTTGACTGCCTTCTTTGAGGAGAACCCCCCGGTGGCCAATAAGATCGTCGATAAAGTCATTGTGGCGGCCCGGGCCCGCGAGGCGGCGCGCAAGGCCCGTGAGCTGACCCGGCGCAAAGGCGCTTTGGACGGTGGAGGACTTCCCGGTAAATTAGCGGATTGTTCGCAGAAGGACCCCAGCTTATGCGAGCTCTATTTAGTGGAAGGGGATTCCGCCGGGGGCAGCGCCAAACAGGGCCGCGACCGCGCCTTTCAGGCGATTTTGCCTTTGAAAGGCAAAATTCTCAACGTGGAAAAATCCCGTTTGGATAAAATTTTAAGCAATGACGAAATCCGCACCATCATCACGGCCCTAGGCACAGGTGTCGGTGAAGAATTTAACGTTGAGAAACTGCGCTACCATAAACTGATTTTGATGTGCGATGCGGATGTCGACGGCTCACACATCCGCACGCTCATTTTAACGCTGCTCTACCGCCAGATGCCGCAGCTGGTGGAGGGCGGATACGTGTATATCGCCCAGCCGCCTTTGTATAAAGTCTCCCGGGGCAAGCGCGAAGAATACATTCAAACCGAAAAGGAAATGAATGCCCTGATTCTGGATTTGGGCACCGAAGGCATTTCGGTCACCAAGCTCGACGGCAAAAAGACTTATAGTCCCTCGCAGCTTGAGGACATCCTGGAAACCTTGGTCGAATTGGAGTCGATCGTTGAACGTTTCAAGCGCAAAGGCATTGATTTTGCCGCTTATGTCCAGCATTACGACGCTAAAAAGAAAAAAATGCCCCGCTACATCGTCAAGGTCGCCGCTAACGAGGAATATGTGTTCGACGACAAAGAACTGGCGGATTTAACCAAAGATGATACCGAAACCCAGTATATTGAAATTTTTGAGTCGGAGGAACTGGAGACCATCAGCGAAAAGCTGGATCAATATGATTTGTTTTTGCAGGATTATGAACGCAAAAATCAGGAGCAGGTTTTGCTCGCTCAGGATAAAAAGGGAAAGCCCAAGCCCAAGGCGGACTTGAAACCGTTGTTTGTCGTCGAAGATGAGAAAACCAAGACCGAACTTATGGGCATTGGGGACCTGTTGGACTATGTGCGCCAGGTCGCCAAAAAAGGCATGCATACTCAGCGCTACAAAGGTTTGGGGGAAATGAACCCCACGCAATTGTGGGAAACCACCATGGACCCCGAGCGGCGCACCATCTTGAAGGTGGCCCTCGAGGATGCGGTGGAGGTGGATAAGACCTTTGCCATGCTCATGGGCGACGAAGTGGAACCCCGTCGGCAATTCATCGAAACCTATGCGCACGAAGTAAAAAATTTAGACGTTTAACGTAGGGGCGAGGTGACCTCGCCCGTACACAGAAAGGTTCAGCCGTTATGATGCGTGACGCCAACAAGAAAGAAAGAATCATTCCCGTCTATATCGAAGAGGAGATGAAAAATTCTTACCTGTCGTATTCGATGTCGGTCATCGTCGGGCGCGCTTTGCCTGATGTGCGCGACGGGCTTAAACCCGTGCACCGGCGCATTTTGTATGCGATGAAAGAGCTTAATCTCGAGCACAACAAGCCCTATAAGAAAAGCGCGCGCATCGTCGGTGAAGTTTTGGGTAAATACCATCCCCACGGCGATACGGCGGTCTATGACACCATGGTGCGTATGGTGCAGGATTTTTCCCTGCGCTATCCTTTGATCGACGGCCAGGGCAATTTCGGCTCCATCGACGGCGATGCGGCCGCGGCCATGCGTTATACGGAAGCGCGCATGGCCTCAATGTCCGAAAGCATGCTTTCGGACATTGACAAAGAAACCGTGGAGTTTTCGCCCAATTTCGACGGGTCGCTGACGGAGCCGGATATTTTGCCGGGCATGGTCCCTAACCTTTTGGTCAACGGTTCCTCAGGGATTGCGGTGGGCATGGCCACCAATATGGCGCCGCATAATTTAAATGAAATCATCGATGGCCTCATGGTTTTGCTGGATAATCCAGAAAGCACCATTAAAGACCTGATGAAATTAGTCAAGGGACCGGATTTCCCGACGGGCGGCATCATTTGCGGCCGTGAGGGCATTGTGGATGCTTACAACAGCGGCCGCGGCAAAGTCATTATCCGCGCCAGAGCTTCCATCGAGCAACAAAAAGGCAACAGGGAAGCGATCATCATCACGGAAGTTCCTTATCAGGTCAACAAAGCCAATTTGATTTTGGCCATCGCCGAGTTGGTGCAAAACAAACAGATCGATGGCATTACCGATATCCGCGATGAATCGGATAAAGACGGCATCCGGGTGGTCATTGAACTGCGCCGGGACATTGATGCCAACATTGTCTTAAATTATCTTTATAAGCATACGCAGATGGAGGTGACTTTTGGCATTATCAATCTGGCGCTGGTCAATAAATCCCCGCGCGTGCTTAACCTCAAGCAGCTGATGCAGCATTATATCGGTCATCGGCGCGCGGTGATTCGTCGCCGCACCCAATTTGATTTAGACAAAGCCCTGCGACGGGCGCACATTTTAGAAGGGTTTAAAACCGCCTTTAAGCATCTGGATGAAATGATCAAAACCATCCGCGCTTCCAAAACCACCAGCGACGCCAAAGAAGCGCTCATGAAGAAATTCGATTTGACCGACGTGCAGGCGCAGGCGATTCTGGAAATGCAGCTGCAGCGTTTGGCCGCCCTGGAGCGCGACAAAATAGAGGCCGAATACCAGCAATTGCTCAAAGATATCGACAATTACCGCGCGATTTTGGCCTCCGACAAGCGCGTCGACGACATCATCCGGGAAGAATTAGGGGAGCTCAAAAAGAAATATGCCGATGAGCGCCGCACCGAAATCGCGGCCAAGGCCGAGGATATCCAAATCGAGGATTTGATTGCCGACGAGGACATGGCGATCACCATCAGCAATAAAGGCTATATCAAACGCTTAAGTGTCGATGCGTACCATTCGCAAAAACGCGGCGGCAAAGGCGTCACGGCCATGACCACTTCCGAGGAGGATTTTGTCGAGCGGCTGTTTGTGGCCTCCTCGAAAGATTATCTTTTGATTTTTTCCAATCAAGGAACTATCCGGTGGCTGAAAGTGTATGAAATTCCCGCGGCCTCTCGTACGGCCAGGGGCAAGGCCATTGTAAATCTATTGTCGTTTAAACCCGAGGAGCAAATCTCCGCCATCGTGGCCGTGAAAGAATTCCGTGAAGATCAATTTCTGGTGTTTGCCACCAAACGGGGGCTGGTGAAAAAAACCAAGCTTTCCGCGTACAACAACCCCCGCAAAGGAGGCATCGTCGGCATTGGCCTGGAAAAAGACGACGAGCTCATTGGGGTGTCTTTAAGCAATGGCAAAGAAGAGGTGTTGTTAGCCACCCGTCGAGGCATTGCTTTGCGTTTTGACGAGAAGCAATTGCGTGACATGGGCCGCTCGGCTAAAGGCGTGCACGGGATCAATTTGCAAAAGGGCGATTACGTCGTCGGAATGCTGGTGTTTGCACCGGACGTGGATAAAACAGGATCGAAATTACTGACCGTTTGCGAATTAGGCTATGCCAAACGCTCGGATTTTACCGATTACAGAACACAATCCAGAGGCGGCAAAGGCATTATCAATGTGAAGCTGACCGATAAAAACGGTCCGGTGGTCGCTGTTTTGTCTGTGACGGATGGTGACCAAATCATGGTGGTGACTAAAAAAGGGATGGTGGTGCGTTCATCCCCGGCGGAAATTCGCGAAACCGGCCGCAGCGCCGTGGGAGTGCGGTTGATTTCTTTAGAGAGCGGCGATAAACTTTCCTCGATTGCGCACGTCGTCGGGCATGAGGTGGAAGAATAAACGAACCCACGAAGTCAAAACCTCTTGACGGTAAAAGTCTGCGGGATATAATAAACATTTTCTTCGACCCTGTCGTCTAGCCCGGTCAGGACAAGAGCTTTTCAAGCTCTCGGCACGGGTTCAAATCCCGTCAGGGTCACCACCATTGTTGAATTTTTAGTTGAGGAGGGCTTTATGTTAACCATCTACGGTTCTGATTTATCCGGTCCCTGCAACAAAGTGCGATTTGTGGCCAATGATTTGGGCTTCAATTACGAATACCGCCGCATGAACCTGCGCGACGGCGAACAGAAACAGGAGTGGTTTTTGAAGATCAACCCCATCGGTAAGGTGCCGGCGATCGACGATAACGGCTTCTGTTTGTTTGAAAGCGGGGCGATCTGTAAATATATGTGCGATCAAAAGGGCTCAAGTCTTTATCCGAAAGATCTCAAACAAAGAGCCACCGTCGAGCAGTGGACGGATTTCGTTAATTTGCACATGGCGGCCAATATGATGAAAGTGGTCTATAACCGCGTCTTTGCGCCCCTGCGCCATTTGCCGGTCAACCAGGAATCCATCGACGAAGGGCTTAAATTTTTAGCACAGTATTTTCCGGTGATCGAAGCACGGTTGGCCAAGAATAAATTTATCGTCGGCAATGCATTAACCCTGGCGGATATGACGCTTTTGGCTGCTTTGGATCCGGTGGAAATGGCTCAGGTTGGCTTAGAGAAATATCCTAAACTCACCGCCTGGCGTCAAGGTTTAAAATCGCAAACGTTTTACACCCAATGCCACAAGGAATACGGCGAAAGTTTAAAACAAGCCGCGCCTCGATGAAGGTTGCGCTCATTCAGTTTAATGCCGGGGCTAATAAAAGTGATAATATCCGACGGGCCCTGGAGTTTGTGAAGGAGGCCGCCGCGCATCAGGCCCAGTGGATTCTTCTGCCGGAGATTTTTAACTTCCGCGGCGATATCCGCCGCAAAGAAGTCCTGCGGCAAATCCGCGAACCTATTCCAGGCCCGACGACTCAAACGTTTTTGGATTTTGCATGCCACCACCACGTGGATCTCTTATTGGGCTCACTGCTAGAACAAGCCCCGGGGGATAAAGCGTATAATACGTCGGTCGCCATCAGCGGCTCCTTGGGAAAGATGGTCAAATATCGCAAAATTCACTTATTCGACGCTATCCTCGGTGATAAGATCATACGCGAGTCGGATTTTCTGGTTAAAGGAGGCCGGCTGCAAACAGTTTCCGTCGGTGAATTTCGGGCGGCTTTAAGCGTCTGTTACGATTTAAGATTTCCTGATCTTTATCAAAGCTATGCGCGGCAAAAAGCCACGGTGTTAAGTGTGCCGTCGTGTTTTACCAAACAAACCGGTCAAGCCCATTGGGAAAGTCTGTTAAGGGCCCGGGCGATTGAAAATTTATGTTACGTGTTGGCCCCCGCCCAGGTCGGCAAAGACGATCGGGGCATGGAAGCTTACGGCCACAGCATGATCATAAGCCCTTGGGGGGACGTGATGGCCTGCGGCTCGTCGGACAAAGAAGAAATCATTGATGGCGAAATTTCGCTCGAGGCTGTTCAAGAAGCGCGGGCCAAATTGCCAGGAATTGTTAAATAGATAAATTCCCCTCCCCTTGTGGGAGGGGCTAGGGGAGGGGATACAGATGAGAATTATCCTCAGTGTTACCCCCACCCTAACCCTCCCCACAAAGGGGGAGGGAATAAATCAAGGAATGAGTATGCCAAAGCGTATTAAAGTCGCAGTGACTGGTGCCGCCGGACACATCGGCTATGCTTTGGTGTTTCGCATAGCCGCCAGTGAAATGTTTGGGCCAGACACGGCCATTGACTTAAAACTTTTGGAATTGGAAAAAGCTTTGCCGGTTTTGGGTGGGGTGGCGATGGAGCTGGAGGACTGCGCGTTTCCTTTGCTAAAGTCGGTGGCCATAACCGCTGATGCCACCCTAGCTTTTAAAGAGGCGGATTGGGCTTTGCTTATCGGCAGCGTGCCGCGCAAAGAGGGCATGGAACGCGGCGATCTTTTGAAAATCAACGGGGGAGTTTTCATCGAACAGGGCAAGGCGCTCTCGAAACATGCCAAAGGGACTTGCAAAATCCTGGTGGTGGGCAACCCCTGCAACACCAATGCTTTTATCGCTAAAAGTGTTTGCCAGAATATTCCAGCCAGAAACTTTTTTGCCATGACCATGCTGGACCACCACCGCGCCACGGCGCAACTGGCGCAAAAAGCCGGAGTTTCCGTCGCTGATGTCAAAAGAGTGGCCATTTGGGGCAACCATTCCGCCACCTTGTATCCGGATTTTTATAATGCCACGATAGGCGGCCGTCCGGTTGCGGAGGTCATCAAGGATTTGAATTGGTTGCAGACGACATTTATGGAAGGCGTACAGAAGCGCGGGGCCGCCGTCCTCAAGGCGCGTGGGCTTTCATCAGCCGCCTCGGCCGCTCATGCGATTATTGATACCGTGCGCGCCATCAGCAGGCCTACCCCGGCAGGAGAGACTTTTTCGGCAGCCGTTTCTTCCGATGGCAGTTATGATATTCCCGAAGGCGTCATGTTTGGTTTTCCTTTGCAAAGCGATGGCCAGAACTGGAAAATTGCGGACGGCTTTAAGCACAATGATTTTGCCAAAGCCAGGATGAAAGCGACCCTGGATGAGCTTTTAAGCGAACAAGAGGCGGTCAAAATTTATCTATAGTCATTTGCATTTGGATAATTTAACGGGTATACTTAACCTATACTTATTTTTGGAGGACTAGATGGACTACTTTTACCGAAGGATTTTGATAGGGGGGCTGGTGTGTATCACCGCAGCCACTGTATCTGGCTGTGATCTATTCTCTACTGGTAAAAAAACAGCTAAGAAGCCTTCCTCAGATGCCACCAGTACAATCGTGACAACTCCAAGCTCCAATGAAACCGCAGACAGTCAGGGGTCCTTACCTGCCAATGTCCTTGCTCGCGTCGGCAATTGGACATTGACCCTGGAGGAATTTAATCAACGGCTTAAACTGCTTAAACAAGGATTTCCGGATTTTAATGAAAACGACCCCCAAGCCAAAGCCGCCGTGCTCAATGAGCTGATACGCCAGCAATTGTTGGTTAAAGATGCCGAGAATTCCGATATTGCTGATAAAAAAGATATTAAAGACGCGGTGGAAGATTTCCGTCGCACGCTGCTGGTGCGGGAGCTGGCCAATCGTATCACCAAAGATTTGAAAGTCACCGAAGAAGAAGCCCAAAAATATTATGATCAGAACAAAGACAAAGACCCTGTCTTGATGGAACCTCTTCGATGGAAGGTGCGCGAGATAGTGGTTGACGATGAGGCCGCGGCCAAGAATATCTTAGTCCAACTATTGCAGGGCGCTGATTTTGCCGAAACCGCCAAAGCGCAATCTAAAGGTAAAACTGCCTCCCAAGGGGGAGCTTTACCGGAGTTTACCAAAGCGCCTTTTGAAGCTATGCAAAAAGCCATTGCTTCAGTGGATGCCGGCGGTACCAGCGGCGTATTTAAAGCTCCTGACGGGTTTTATATTGTGCGCGTGGAGGAGAAAAAAGGCGGCAGCCCCAAAGTTTTTGGGGGTATTAAAGGGGATTTAATCATAGGACTGACGCAGCTCAAACAGCAGAGCGTCCTATTAGAGTACATCGATAAGTTAGCCCAAAAAACCAAAGTGGAAATTAACAGACAGCTCTGGGGGGCCGTCGATCACAAAGGGCCCTAAGAGGAGGCAAGCTCATGGCTATGGAAAATAAAAAACAGATCTTTTTGATCATATTTGCGGTGGTCGCCGGTATTGCGGCGACGCTATTAACCAGCAATTATGTGATCAGAACAATAGAACAGAAGACGCAGGAACTTTCTGACCAGTATGACCAAAAGCAAAAACAGATGGCGGCGGAATTGCAGCAGCAAAGCCAGCAGCAGGTGGCTGCTTTGCGTGAGGAGATTGGCCGCATCAGCCAGCAGCAGCAGGAGACTTTGCAAAAAGCCAACGCCGCGATGCAGGCTGGGCAGCAGGGCGCGGCCATGGGGAAGCAAAGAGCCAGACGCGCCACTACCCTGTTAACCATGAAAACACCTGCCGGCAAACGCGCGGTGACGGTGATGATTGATTCTTTAGCCGCGGTGGGCGGGCTTTTAAACCCGGGCGATTTCGTGGATGTGATGGCGCATTTGAACGTGCCTGAAGAAGCAAGCTCTGATAAGAAAAAGACTCTTACGGCGATGGTTTTTCAAGATTTGCAGGTGCTGGCGATCAACACTAATTTGGAGGATGCCGGGGCTTACGATGAGCAGCAGGCTGCGGGGTCTTTAAAGGTAACCTTTGCGGTGGACCCGCAAGAAGCGGGGCTTTTGGCTTTTGCCGATAAAAACGGCAAGCTGGAGCTGGCTCTGCGGGCTACCAATGAAAACGATAAACAGATGGTCAAGGCCTCCACCTGGAAGACGCTGGCGGATTATGTGCTGCAGAATCAGGGTTCCGCCATCGATGTCCCCGAAGAAGGAATGCCCAAAACCGGAACAAAAGAAGGAAAGCCCTACATTCAGATTTTTAGAGGAGGTAAGGAGCTCTAATCCATGAGAATATTTCTGTTAAAAATTTTAGTGGTGGGGGCCATGACAGCCTTTTTTGCCGGCACGGCCTCGTCGGATGAAGGGGATAATGCCCCCAAGGCCCCGGAGGTGATTGAACTTGTCACCGGGGATGTGCAGACGGTTGAAACTAAAAATTTAAGCAGGGTTTCGGTGGCCAACCCGGACGTTGCGGATATTTCCGATGCGCAGCCCAATAAAGTACTTGTCGTCGGCAAAAAGGCGGGACAGACGGAGGTGTCTATCTGGGATGACAACGGCAAGAAGAGCGTCATCGTGCGGGTGGCCGGCGAAAATCTTGACTCCCTTAAAACCCGCCTGGAGGCGATTATCAATAAAACCGGTATCAAAGGAATATCTCTGGATAAAAGTGCGTATGAAGGCAAAGTCGTTTTATCAGGCTCCGTTTATAAAGAGGACAAGGACGTTCTGGATAAAGTGACGGATCCTTTTAGCGACAGGATCATCAATTTAGTTAAAAAAGAAGTCAGTGAAGATTTGGTGCAGATTGATATGCAGGTCACCGAATTGAGCACGACATTAACCAAAAGTATTGGTATAGACTGGAACAGAGGGGGCGCCAGTGGCGCCACGACGGGTGCGACGGGCGTCAGTACTACTAGCGGTACGCCGTTTTTGAATTTGGATTACAAGGAAACATTACCGAGCACTAACGGTAAACCGGAAGATTTCTTTAAAATAGGTGATTTTAACCGTACCAGTTCGATTTTAGCCACCGTCAATGCCCTGCTGCAAGAAGGCAAAGGCCGTATTCTTTCCAAACCGCGTCTGGTGGTTTTAAGCGGCAAGGAAGCCAGCTTCTTAGTCGGCGGTGAAATCCCTGTTGTCACGACAACGACCACTGGCGGCGGTGCCGGAACGACAACGTCCAATGTGTCGTTTAAACAATACGGGGTGAATATGACGATCACCCCGACGGTGCGCGATGGCAAAATCGATATTCTGCTCAATGTACAAATCAGCGACATTGACCGCGCCAACAAGGTAGGCAATGATGTGGCTTTCATCACCCGTTCAGCGCAGACCCAATTATTTTTGGATAACAGTCAGACGATTGTGTTGGCGGGATTGATTAAACATGCCGACGGGCAAACCATCAAGGGGATTCCTTTTTTAAGTAAAATACCGGTGGTGGGGATGTTCTTTAGGACCCGTCAGAATGGAGCGCCTGATTCAGATACTGAGCTGGTGATTTCCTTAACACCGACGATCCTTAAATCCAAGAAGATGGCCACCGAGCAGGTGGTTTTGCCCACCAAACGCATGGATAGTTTCGCCAAGGAAATCGAAAGCAATTTTGAGAAAGAACCGCTTAATCCCCCCCTGGAGAAAAAGCTCCCCATGGCCCCGCCGGCCAAGGGCGCTTCCCAGCCGATGATGATAAAACCCATCTCCCAGGTGCCGGATATCATCGTGTCCTTGTATGTGCGTTCCATTCAGCTAAGAATTTCTCAGGCCGTTTCTTATCCGTATGAGGCCCTGCAGAAGAATTGGCAGGGCGCAGTGAAACTGCGGCTGCGTATTCTCAAAGACGGCACCCTGGCAGATGCGGATGTGCTGGAATCTTCCGGCCATGATGTATTTGACAAAGACGCTCTTAATACCGCCAAAACCGCGGCTCCGTTCGCGCCGTTTCCCAAAGAGATGAAGGGGGAAGATATCGTGGTGACGGTCCCCATTGTTTATAACCAGCACACCGCTTCCCAAAATGATACACAAACCGTAGTCGCTGCTTACTAAACACAATCCGAACTACGTTTTTTAATTGACAAACCACCAATCATGGACTATACTCCATATTAGTTGAACTATTGTGGATGTATAAACATGAACAAAAATATCCAAAGACTACTAAAGATAAAACTCCCCAGGGGCCAATCCGCCTTTCTTTGGGGGCCCCGTAAAACGGGGAAATCCACATTTTTACGTCAACATTTCCCCAAGAGCATTATCTACGATTTTCTAAACACAGATTTATACGTTGATTTAGTTAAAAAGCCTTCTTTGCTTCGTCAGCATCTCTCAGCCCTCAAGGTCAAGGGGCCTGTTATTCTAGACGAAGTTCAAAAAATTCCGGCTATTTTGGATGAAGTCCACTGGATGATAGAAAACATGAAGTTATCTTTTATTCTATGCGGATCATCCGCCAGAAAATTAAAACGCGGTCAGGCCAATTTATTAGGGGGAAGGGCATGGCGGTTTGAAATGTTCCCGTTAGTTTACCCGGAAATAGAGAATTTCAACTTGTTGCACGCATTAAACAACGGTTTATTGCCGGCGCATTATTTGCAAAAAGATGCCTCCAAATCCCTCGATGGCTATGTCAAAGATTATTTGAAAGAAGAAGTCTTTGAAGAAGGTCTCACGCGCAACATCCCGGCTTTTTCAAGATTTTTTGATTCCATGTCTTTCGATCATGGTCAAATGGTCAATTTTACAAACATAGCCAGGGATTGTTCTGTTGATGTTAAAACAGTCCAGCAATATTACCAGATCTTAGTGGATACGTTTTTGGGTTCATTTGTCGAACCTTATAAAAGAAAACAGGACCGGGCAATTATTTCACGAACACAAAAGTTTTATCTGTTTGACGTTGGAGTAGCAGGAGCAATAACCCGCAGACATATTGCCCAGGAAGCAGGAGAAGAATTTGGCAAAGCTTTTGAACATTTTATATTTACTCAGTTGGTAGCCTATAACAGTTATAAGCAGAAAAATATAAGAATCAATTATTGGCGTACTAAATCCGGATTAGAAGTGGATTTTATACTAGGTAAGGGCGAGGTCGCTATAGAGGTCAAAGGAGCGAGCAGGGTCGATTTCACGGACATCAAAGGCTTGAGGGCTTTTTATGAAGAGCATAGGCCTAAGAAGGCGATCGTTGTTACTAATGAAAGGGTTTCAAGAATTGAAAGGGGGATTCGTTTTTTGCCATGGGGGGAGTTCCTATCTTTGCTCTGGCGGGGAGATCTTATTTAGAACAAATTATAAAAGGACTTTAGCCAAGAGCTCATAAATTCAGGTAATGACAAAATAAAAAACCGTGGTACAATATCCCAATTGACCACGGTTTTTAGTTCCTATGTCCTGCAAAATCATCACAATCTTCAGTAATAAAGGCGGGGTTGGCAAAACCTTCGTCGCTGTTAACACGGCCGCGGCGCTGGCGCTCAAAGGCAAAAAAGTTTTAGTGGTTGATTTTGACCTTCAGGCCGGCCAGAACATGGCCCGTATGTTCAATCTCACCCCTGCCCATTCTCTGGTGGACATCCTCTCGGCCATGGAAAGCGACGAGAAAAGCTATATCGTTAAGAAATTCGCCGCGCCTCATTCCAGCGGCCTGGACTTTTTACCGGCGGTCAATCACGTCCGCCAGGGCGGCCATATTACTCCCGATAACATACGTCCCTTTTTCAAAAGAGCGGCAGCTCTTTATGATTATATCATCATTGACGCGGACAGATCCTTTAGCGAGACGCTCATTAGCGTTTTGGATAACACCAATTTAATTTTATTGGTGACCACTCCCGATATTCTGGCGGTGTATCAGGCCAAAAGCGGCCTGGAGATTTTACAGAGCCTGCATTTTCCTTTAAAAATGTCCAAATTGATTTTGAACCGGGCCGAAAGCCGCGGCGGGGTGGCCTGGCAGGAAGTGCAGTCGGTTGTAGCCTGCGATATGTTCGCTCTTGTTCCTTCCGACGGGAAAACCGTTGGCCTGGCCTTAAACCGCGGTATTCCCTGCGTCATTGACAGTCCCCGGACGCGCGTTTCCGAGGTTTTCTTCGAATTGGCGGACAAACTGCAGGCGGAGGATATCTATGTGCATTCCTCCGACGTGGTTAAAGTGCGTACCGTGGAAGGCCTGAGCTCCAAAGGCAATGAATTTTGGGAAAAATTCGGCATTGCGCCCGGAGGGTCCTCACCGATGGAGGTGACCTATAAGAAGGAAGAAGACGAGGTCATTAAATTAAAAAAAGTCATTCACCAGAAGCTGGTGGAGCGCATGAACCTTAAAAAGATCTCCCCACAAGTCTTCACCGATACGCAACAGGCGGCCAATATGCGCAAAGCCGCGGAAAAGTTGGTCACGGAACTTTTGGCCGAAACCTCGGGAACCATTATTGCTTCCCACGAGGAACGCTCCCGGCTGGTGCGCGAAATTGTCAATGAAGCGCTGGGCTTAGGTCCGCTGGAAGATCTGTTGGTGGATGAGGATATTTCCGATATCATGGTCAACAACAAAGACGAAATTTTCATCGAGAAAAACGGTAAAATCATTTTGACCAACAAGCGTTTTATTTCCAATGAACAGGTGCGCGCCACCATTGACCGCATCATCGCCCCTTTGGGGCGCCGCGTGGACGAATCGACCCCGATGGTGGATGCCCGCCTGCCCGACGGCTCGCGTATTAACGCCATTATCCCGCCGCTGGCCTTAAACGGTCCGATGATTACCATCCGCAAATTCTCTCAGGAGCGTTACACCATGGAGGATTTGCTCACTAAATTCAAAAGTATTTCCCAGCCCATGGCGGACTTTTTAGACGCCTGCGTGATTGGTCGCAAGAATATGATCATCTCCGGCGGGACCGGCGCAGGCAAGACCACGCTTTTAAATATTGTGTCACATTTTATCCCCGACAATGAACGCATCATCACCATTGAGGATGCGGCGGAGCTGCGTTTGAGCAAAGTGCATTGGGCCCGCCTGGAATCGCGCCCGTCTAACGTGGAAGGCAAGGGCCATATTGCCATTCGGGATCTTTTTATCAACACGCTGCGTATGCGCCCGGATCGTATCATCATCGGCGAGTGCCGCGGCCCGGAAGTTTTGGATATGATGCAGGCGATGAACACCGGCCACGACGGCTCGCTGACCACCTTGCACGCCAACACCACCCGGGACGTCCTGGCGCGTTTATCGTCGATGGTTTTGCTCTCCGGCATTGAGCTTCCCATCCGTGCTATTTATGAAATGGTGGCCTCCTCCATCAATATCATCGTGCAAATTTCCAGGTTTTCCGACGGTTCGCGCAAAATTACGGCCATTTCCGAGCTCACCGGCAAAATGGTCGAGGGCCTGCCAGAGATGAAAGATGTTTTTGTCTTCAAGCACAGGGGCATCAATACCGAGGGGGTTGTTTTAGGAGAGTACGTGGCCACTGGCTTTGTGCCCAAATGCTACGACGATTTTATGACGCGGGGAATTCCGCTCAGCAAAACGATTTTTAATCCGTGATCAAAAATCTTACCCGACAGACCATTCTGGCGACCTGCGTCGAAATCGCTCATACGCCTTTGAAACGGATGCGGGGTCTGGTCGGCCGTTTGTTCCTCAAACCAACCGAGGCTTTGGTCATTGCCCCTTGCCAGAGCATTCATATGCTGTTTATGAAATTTCCCATCGACGTCATTTTTCTCGACGATAAAAATAAAGTCATAGGCCAAAGGGCGCGCATCAAGCCTTTTCAATTCTCGGCGATTTTTTGGAAATCTGCTTGCGCCATCGAATTGCCGGCTGGTACAATTGAGCTAACCCATACACAACTTGGCGATCAAATACAAATTTCTTAATGCTAGATTATTGCTGCCTGAAAAATGCTATAATTGGAATGGAGGTGAATCCTATGAAAACACAAGCTCATGAACCAATCACCATTGATGAACCCATGGTTTTGGTTCCAGCCGAAGAGTATGATTTATTGATTAAAGAGGCCGGTTATAGACCGACCCCCCATCTCAGTCGGCAAATCAAGAAAGCTAAAGAGAATTTCCGTAAGGGAAAGTCTTTACCGTGGAGAAAAGTAAGGGATGAGCTCTTATCACGTTGATATTGACCCTGCCGCTCGTCGTGACCTTAAGAAATTCAAACGCAATTTTTCTTTATTGCGAATCTTTATTTCCTTGATTGATGGTCTTGCAACATCTCCTTTTGAAGGCAAGCCATTGGCAGGCGATAAGAAGGGATGCTATTCCCTGCGGCATCAGGATTATCGGATTATTTACACCATTTATCCCGAGTCTAAAACAGTGCTTGTTATCAGTATTGGTCATCGTTGGGAAGTTTATCGTTAAGGTATGCCATGGGAGTCGTCTACAAACTAACTCCGGAGATCAGCTCCTTTATCATCGAGCAAAAAAAGAGCAACCCGCAATTGACCTGTCAACACTTAGCGGGGCTGGTGCTGTCGCGTTTTGGCCAGCCGCTTTCCAAATCCTCGGTGCATGAGCTTTTAAAACAGTCGCATACCATCACCCCCCGCCTGCACAAGCTTAAGAATAAATTTCAAATTCCGCCGCAGAAAAAGGCGCAGATTTTTCCGACAATCCTGGCGATGCCTGCCTCGCCGGCAGGCGGGCCTGCGCCAGATCCCCCACCGGCTCCCACCATTGAGCCTGTAGCCATGCAACAAGTTCCTCTGCAGAAACCGCCTCAACCGCTCACGCAGGGCCAAGTCCAACAACGCATGGGCGAGATTTTCCTCAAGGCCGCCTTCTGGGATCTGTCCTTTAAGCCCATTTTGGGCTTAAAGGATTTTGATGATATTAATGGTTCGACGGGCTCACCATTAGATAAAAATAGTTTAAGATTAGAATGGGAATCCTTAACCAAGCCAGTTGAGGCGATCAAAGTAGAGTTAGAAGACAGCCATTGTTTTTACATCGACTGCCGCTTTCAAGGTTTATACGCGGATAATCCTCAAAAGGAATTTTTGGCCGCGCCTCTTGAGCGTTCTGCCGGGGAAATGCCGGATTACGTGCTTAATAATATTCAACCTTTGATCATTAGGGAATTTAATACAACTGATTCAATTACAACAGTTTATGATCTCATAGCGGCTTTTGAGAACTTACCGGGTAAGGCTATTACTAAAATTTCCCTTATAGGAGCTCAAAATCAAATTTTAACTGAATTTAGCTTGCCTCGCCGGCAGGCGGGCCTGCCTGTCGGTTTGCCTTTGGCTTATAAACGTCATTTTATCTTGGGAATATCTTCTAACTGTGAGGAATTTCAATGGGTTATGAAAGACCAAAAGCCGGAAAATCCCTGGCTAACGCCCCTCAAAGACAAAAAAGGTCAACCAATTGCCCTAAGAATCCTTAAAAAAGGTGGTAATATTATCATAACTAATTTATTATCATATAGTTATGATAATATTATAAAGCTCTATCTGAACCGGCATCCTCAAAGCTTGTCATTCCCGAATGTTTCTATCGGGAATCTAGTAGTTGCCAATACTGGATCCCCGACTAAAACTTTCGGGGATGACACACTGACTAACCAATCCCAATGGCTCAAAAACCGTCTCAAGGAGCGCGCTCTGATGCTTTTCCCGTTGGATTTACCCCCGGCGGCCTTAGAGGAGATTTTAGCCCTGCCAGGCTTTGAGGCGTCTCATGAAAAAATGCTTCAGGTACACTTGAATGTGCCGGATCAGTTTCCCTATATTCAAAGTGTGCAGGCCGCCGCCGCATGCGTGAATAGTTTAGATATTACAGACCCCAAGGGCCGGAAAATCGATGTTCAAGTGGATGTTACGCATGTAGAGAGATTTTGATACGATTTCCCCTCCCCTGGTGGGAGGGGTAAGGGGAGGGGGATCGACGGAGATCATCGTTTTTATGCCCCCGCCCTAACCCTCCCCACAAAGGGGGAGGGAATCCAAATTTTTATACAGGCGAGGTTGACATCGGGTATTTTATATGGCATACTTTATTTACGATAATGAGATGGATGTCAAAGACGTATTTAAAGTCTCCGAAAGAGACTTTTATTATAGACGGGCATAATCGTCTTCACGAAACAACCATAGGTGAACCCAATGGGTCGCTTCAAAAATGTAAAAGCTCAAAACTTAATCGAATACGCGATCGTGTTGGGTTTAGTCTCGGCAGCCATCGCTGCCATGAGCACCTATGTGTTTCGTTCAATACAGGCCGCCCAGAAGACGGTTGATCAGGAATTCGGCGCACAATAACGTTCTTACAACAGGAGACATAATCTATGTTTAGAAATATAAATGGTTCGAAGGGCTCGCCACGAGATAAACTCGGGCAGAGCACCGTAGAGTACATCATTCTGGTAACCGCTGTGATTGCGGTGGTGATTCTGTTTGTCGCCAATCCAGGTACCGGATTTCAAAAGAAGGTTAACAGCACGTTGGAGACAGCAACTCAAGGGATGGAGGATAAAGGGGCTTTTTTGAGTACTTCGCATAATACAGCCCCTGGGAATTCCGACTTGCCGCAGATAAACGTTGACATAACGAGCAATCTGCTACCTTAGTTACTTTAAGAAAAGTTCCTTAATAACCTTAAGGAAAATTTAGGAGGATATATGTTAAGACAGTTATTCAAAAATAAAAACGGACAGAACACCGCCGAATACGCGTTGTTGATTGCCCTGGTTGTTGCAGGCATTGTGGCCATGCAAACCTATGCCCAGCGGTCCTTACAGGCGCGGGTGCGCGATGCTTCGCAGTATTTGACAACCACGACCAACACCATAGGTAATTCGGTGCAGTATGAGCCTTATTATTTGCAAACCAATTACGAGGTCACACGTGACAGCGGCAGTAATCAAAGGTTGAGCAAAGGCACCACAGCCGCGGATTCTTTCACCAATCGCGAACGTGCGAAAGGCGGCTCTCAAGTGTCGACGTATAATACGTCTGTAAATGGTTTGACTAATGGACTTTAAGCTAAACACAACCCTGTGCCCTGGAGGGTACAGGATGATCATTTAAGGAGGAAGGTATGATTGCTTATCTTAATCGTCACAGAGGACAAAGCACGCTCGAATATGCGGTGCTGATTATCATCATCATCGCGGCTTTGCTCTCCATTCAGATTTATATCAAACGCGGCGTGCAGGGCCGTTTAAAGAGCTCCGCCGATGATATCGGTGATCAGTTCTCGCCGGGCAATACCAATGTTCTTAAGGCGGAGAAGACCAAAACTGTAGAAAGCCAACAGTTTGGTATCACCGGTCAAGGCGTGCAAAACAGCACCTTGCTTAATAAGGAAACAACTAACTCGGCCACACAATCGGTTGTTGTCAACAATGATCAGGAATACTGGGGACAATAACCAGTTCTTAGTAAATAGTAAATAGTAGATAGTAGATAGTTAATGGTGAGTGATTTTGGGACATGGTTCCTGAGGTCCTCACCATTTACTATTTACTATTCACCATTAACGGACCATGAGGATTAGTATGAGTAAGAAAGGCCAGAGCACCATAGAGTACATTTTGTTGGTGACCGCGGTGGTGGCAGTGGTGATTTTTTTGACAACCGGACAGAATTCCATGTTTCAGCAAAGACTGGCCAATACCATTAATATCACCACCAACGGCATGGAAACCATGGCCAATCGTCTCACCAATTCGGCGGTCGTGCCGTAAGGATGAAGGACTATGGTCAAAGGACGCCGCCAGCAGGGGGTAACTTCTTTAGCCGAATACACCATGACGTTTTTTTTGGTGATCGCCGTGGTGGTGGCCATGACCACTTATATTCAGCGTTCCCTGCAGGCGCGTATACGCGATGCACGTCATTACATGATTGCCGCCGTCAGCAATCAATGCGATGCCAATTGTATGAATGCCACAGGGTTAGCGGGCAGTAACACCATAGGAGAACAGTACGAGCCGTATTATGCGGCAGTGAATGCGACGGTGAGTGCGGATAGCCTGGTTCGAAAAGGGCTTTTAGCACCAGGCGTTGGCAGTACGGGAATTTTTAGGGCGCAGACCAACGAACAGAATCAAAGCGCCTCTGACAGCAACCAACTGCCGCCGGTCAATGCAGCGAATGATAAAGTATTGGGGGCGCAGTAAATGGTGAATAATAAACGTAGCAGAGTTTCCCCTCCCCTTGTGGGAGGGGTAAGGGGAGGGGAATTAAAAAGGCGCATCGTCTTGTTTCCCCCCACCCTGGCCCTCCCCACAAGGGGGAGGGAAAAAGAAGGCCAAACCGTTTTAGAGTACATTTTATTAATCGGCATTGTGACGATAGCGCTGGTGTACATGGGCACGGATATCAAGCGCGGTATCCAAAGCGTGATTAAAGTGACGGCTGATCAAATAGGCAATCAACAGCAGTCGGAGCAGGATTTTAGCGCCACTGGCGGATATCTGGTTAATTCAGCAAGTTCCGTCAAAGACATTAGCCACAGATCCGTGCAGGAAAGAATCGGCGTGGTGACAACGGCGAGCGATGATTTTATGCAGACGACGACCAACAGTCTGACCAATGCGGGCTTTACGCCGACGGGGAATTAAGTAAATTCCCCTCCCCTGGTGGGAGGGGTAAGGGGAGGGGAGATTGAAGATTTTAAGGTTTTGGAATCATGATGTGCCCAGGAATCGGGATGGGGTTTTACAAAAGATAGTTGATCGTTTGATTTCCCCCTCCCTAACCCTCCCCACAAGGGGGAGGGAAGGCCTGTTGGTGCGAGGCGTTAAAGGCCAGAGTTTTTTGGAATATTCCGTGCTGCTCATTATCATTCTGGCCGTATTTTTATCCATGCAGATGTACATCAAACGCGGCATTCAGGGCCGCTGGAAATCAGCGGTGGATGAATTCGGTGATCAATACGATCCGCGGGTGGCCAATTCCGCGGCCAGTTACACGTTACTGAGCAATTCCAGTACACAGGTGACGGTTATTCCCGAAGCTAACGGCCAGGTGACCATGAGGCAGGACAGCACCAATGCGGTGGAGACCAAAGCGGGCAGCACCACGGTGGGGTCGGTTTCGGCTCAACCGTAAATGGTGTCATTGCTTCGTCGTCCCGCCTTGGCGGGACTCCTCGCAATGACACTTAATAGATATGAACAAACATAAAAAAGGCCAGGCGATAGTGGAAGCAGCCATCTTCGGCGCCATTTTGATTTTCTTAATGGGCACTATTCTGCGCACGCATGTCAGCGTCAGTCAAAATCAGAACCATCAGATCAAGGCCCTGAAATTGGCGCTCTTGCAAAGCTTCAAGGGTTACAACCACAAGACCAGTTCCCGCAATTCCTCCAGCGTGCTTTTTGTGGAAGACCGCCTCTCACCGGATGTTAACAAATTCGCCGCCATTGACAGGTCGCCGTTTATTGCCGGCGGCTCAGGCACCATGAGCAACCGCCTGTTTTATCCGGTTGATGCCGGCGAGATCGGCAGCAATCTGCCGATCACCGACATTTTTATCAACGGCCAGCATTTTCCTTTGACCACCGCTTCTTTAGTGTTCAGGCGTATTTACCAGCCCGCGCCTGGGGTTTACCCATCCGTGCCCGGGGAAACTTGCCCGTTAGACACTAATGACCCCGAGCACTATAATTGCCTGCAGCAGCAGAACGAATATCTGACTCCTGCCACTTGCCCTACTCCTCCCTGCTCTCCTTATCCGCTTTTTTTTACCATGGCGGTCAACGGAACAGTGCAATATTGTTATAACACCACTCAGCTTACTGCAACATGCCACAACAATGTTTTGAATCAATTACAAAGTTTTCACCTGACGCGTCAATGGAGCGGTCCTAGCTTGTCCTTTACTCCTAACAAGGAAGTAGACTCCTCGATGTACCCTTATATGACCTGGCAATGGCAGGCGGTTAAGGGCACGGGCGATAATGTCAATATTGTCAAGCAAAACCAGGATGGCAGCGCCCCCAACACCGACAACAACGGTAAAATCAATGTCGACAAAACCAATGACGCGTATCCCTCTTTGGATGTGGATGGAGACAAAAAAGAAGAAACCGTCTACGCGGTCACGTGTCAATCCTCCAATAGTTTACAAAGTACTATTGATGGGGTGGATGATCAATATAAGATCAACGGAAAGATTTTATTGTTAGACAACGGGACTGTTCTTGGCAACTCTGGCCTTCTGGCAAAATTGGGTTTTGACTGTTCTAGTTCAACAACGTGTATCAAGACGGATGGGTCCAATCAATCCCTGGAGTGCGATCCGAACGCATCTACGTTTTTAAAGTGTAAGTTTAAAGCCGACAGCAGCATTAGCGGTTGCACGAACAATGCACCCATCACAGGAGTCATCGCTTTGGATACCCAGCTGGGGGACATTGACCAAACCTTTGATAGTTCTTCTCATGGGCCCACACCCGGGCTTCAAGGGAATATGGGAATATACACCGAAGTCAGGCCGGGGACTTTTTTGCAAATCAAAGAAGGGAAGCTCTACAACCCCGAGACCCACCAGATGGTGCGAAGCATCAGCAGTAAAGACAGTGTGGATTTTATCTCACGGACGTTTCAGTTAAGCAACGACACCAGACGCTTTTGCCCCGCAGTCGGAACTACTCCTGAGCTCACTGTAGACGGAGAGTCTAATCCCGTGCAGGTATGTGTCGATGGGACCACGACTACTTGTTTCGATGACAATTCCAGAAAGACCTGTTTTGACCGGGTTAACCGCATCCTTTATATTCGCACCAATGTGGGGGACAATCGGACCAGGAAATGGTTTACGGATGTAACTAAAGGACTATGAAAACGTAAGAAGTAAATGGTTAATGGTACATGGTTAATGGTTAGAAAATGTTTAAATTTGAAACATTGGATATTTGGAAGGAATCAGTAAAGTTTGCAGATGAAATTTATCAAGTAGTCAGGAACAGTTCAGATTATAGTTTAAATGACCAAATTAAAAGGGCGGCAAATTCGATAGCTTTAAACATAGCTGAGGGTACAGGACGCGGTTCGAAAAATGATTTTAAAAGATTTATTCAGATTTCTATAGGGTCGCTGTATGAAGTAGTAACATGTTTATACATAATGAAAAATCATAAGGATATTACACAAGAGGCTTTCACAAGACTATATGAAAGATCGCAACAGTTGTCAAAGATGTTGCATGGTTTTATGAGTTATTTAGAGAAAGAACAGTAACCATGAACCATTTACCATTAACTATTAACCGTAGACGGCCTCGAAGAGGCCAGTCTACCATTGAATTTACTTTTGCCGTAGTAATGGTGGCCCTTTTGATTTTCGGGCTGATCAAGATTTTTCAGTGGGTGGGAATGAATTTTGCCCAGCGCTCTTGGGACTTGGACAATGCCCAGTTTGTAAAGCCGCCTATGGACAGCAGCTTTGTTGCCAACGAAGAGGCACAGCTGAACCATGATGCGTATAGGACCAAACGCCTTAATGCGTTTACGAGGAATTTTTGAACGGTAAAGGAGGCGTCATTGCGAAGAAGCGAAGCGACTGAAGCAATCTTTTTCAATGCTAACAAGATTGCTTCGTCGTCCCGCCTTGGCGGGACTCCTCGCAATGACACTTAATAGATATGAACAAACATAAAAAAGGCCAGGCCGCTTTGATCATGATCCTTGTTGCGGCCACGGCTCTTACCTTTTACGCCATTACCCTTAACTGGAGCCGTGTAGCGGATGTAAAAATCCATCATTGGATGGCCGCGACCAATGCCTCCACTCAATCGGCCTCACTGCTGGCTAGCTGGGGGGAAAGGACATTGTGGGAGGAGCTCATTCCCCTGGGAGACCCTCTCGATTACAATTCGGGGGTAATAGAGCATGTAGAAAAAACATGGCTTTTTATCAAAATCCTTGTGATCATTATTGTGGTGATCATAACGATTTTTACTCTTGGTGCTACAGCCGCCTTGCTAGTTCTTGTTATAATGTTGGTTGCTTTAACTCTTGAATATGCGGTGATCACGCCGATGCAATTTGACATATGGAATAAACTGGAAAAAAATATGGCAGAGGAGCTGGACCAATTCCGGGAAGAGGGGATAAGGACAGGCTTACAAGCTGCAGTCAATGATCCTGTAAACCTTCCGGACCGTTTTGACATGAACAGCAATGGCAAATTTGGTTTCGATACCACCAGCAATGTCGCCAACGATACGATCAGCCGGTTTAGTTTTTATTACACCGAGCGGCTTAAAACCATTAAGTTTATCAATACCCAGGCTTATGATAATTTTCGTGAGGCGCTGCAAAATCTTATTACGTATCCTACTTCCTTTTATTGCCAGGCCCCGGGGAATGAAAGTTCAGCAAATTGCCAGAATACGCCGCCGTATGGCCTGAGTTTCAGTTCCTATTGTACACAAGCAAAAACAGATGCGACCATGCCAAAGCTGGGGCCTGTCTGCAATCCCAAATGCGCCGGAAGATCACCTCCTCTGCCTCAAACCGAACCAACTGGATATACTTTTATTGACCCTGCACAAGCCTGGAATGACGCCAATCAGCATTGTTCAGAGCTTTGCAGGACGGACTCTTCGGCACAGTGTCCTAAAAATGCGGCTAATGCCAGCCATCCTTACTATAATCTGCTTTATGACCCTTTTTTGGAGCTTGATTATAAATCCGATGATCCCGCTTCATTCCGCGGCCTTTTAGGTTATGATGACGAGAGTGGAGACCCCACCACGTCTGCCCAAATCCAAAAGACTTTTAGCAAGAATAAGTCGGTGGGAGTTGTTTATCCCATGCTCTGGGACATGAATGGTTTGCCTGCGGGCAATGATCTGACAACCGCCTTTGGCATCCCTGGTTCCTCGGGTGCTTTATTGACGGACAGCCTTTCCAAGGATCCGGTCAATGGCTTGCAGCTTAACTACCGGCCTGCGGATTCGGATCTTGCCACCGCCTGTACTAATGAAGATAATGTTAAATATCCTGTTGAAACCGGCATTTGGTGGAAGTCGGGAGCTGACCGCTATTGCTCTGGACCAGCTGGCTTAAGGCCTTATCCTCCGTTAGCGGATGGAGCCGAACCGTATAATTATTGGCCTTATAGTTCATGTCCTTATATGTACAACAGCGCTGGCCAAAAGATCTCTTGTACTCAGAGTACGCAGAAGTCTCTTTGGGTGCAAGACCGCTTGGATACCATGGTCTATGGTTTAAATAGTTTTTTAAAATTTAACCAGTATTTGCAGAAGATTCCTGAAAAGACATTGGCCTCGTCGGTGGACACCTGGTATCCGCAAGCAGCTGCCTGGATCGCGCCGCAATGTAAAACTCCAACCGGTGGTCAAAGCTGTGCCGCTGACATCACCAATCATCCAGGATGTAGTGCGGTCCAGTATATGATTACTAACAACAACTATGATAGCAGTTACTTAACCTGCAGCCCTAATCACGACGGATATTTGATCCAATACATGAATGACCTTTACAATTGGAGAAACCAGCTTGACAATTGGTTGGGGGAGAGCCCTGACCCAACAAAACCCGACCCAACAAAATTTACACAATTCGGGGACTCTTCCACTGATTTATGCTCAGGCACTATCACTGATGTCATCACATGTTTAAACAGGTATCAAAATATACAGCCCTCTTTTGATACCTGCTGGCAGAATTTTCCACCAACCACCACCGATGCCGGCGGCAATACCGTTTATCCTGATTTTACCAATACCACCAGCCCGGATTATAACAAGGCTTGCGCCGATCTTCTCAACGACTATTCAACACAGCAATCATACTTTAGCGGCGTTACCTTTAACCCTGATCCTGCGCTTCCCGCAGGCTTTACGTATAATCGAGACCAGGCCACCTATGAGGCATTTCAAAAATGGGTAGAGACGTACACTACTTTTATGGACACCCTTTCTTCCAGGGGGGATGTTTTATCAAGTTTAAAGGACGAGGTAGGTCACACCAGGGACTTATTTGATGAGGGCTACAAGGATTTTAGTAATTTCCTTGGGTCAGGGGGCCCGGCGGATGATCTGATGCAGGCCAGGCTTGATTCTCTGGACGATCTCATTAACCGCCTGCCGCCTTTTGTCATCTATGGCTGGAAGGACAAGGGCGGACGCATTGTGGATAACACCATTTCCCACCCGTGGCATTTGTTGCGGGTGGAAATGAAGTTGCCTCCCAAGAAACCGTGGGTTCATATCTATGAAGACATTTGTCTGGGAGATTTAGTCAGTAGCTTGTATGGAGACATCGTCGATGTTTGTAATTACTATGATTTTACTGATGGGGGGACTAAGGATGATCCGCGAGAGGTCTTCTCAAGAGTCACCCGCTGGGACCAGCCGGTGGCCGGCAATATAACCAAATTTGCCAACAAAATCCCCATCTGGCGGTTTAGATACAATAACCCCAGAGCTGTGGGCGGCGGCGACCCCGCATTAATAAAATCCAAATGCGTGGGGGAGGTAGCCGAGGATCCTAACCGAGCAGCCTCACCGACATTAGATCCAAACTTTTTAGGCATCGGGTTAAGCGCAGGCACATTTAGTCTTTTAACTGGAACGCAGCCGGTGGATGACGGTAATGTTGACCCTGACACAAAGCTACCGAGTAGTACTCCTGCGATCGATCCTCTTTTAAGCGCGTCGGAACAGAATTCTTATTACGACGCATTTATGATTGATTTTGACCCCCGAGGAAAAATTCCATCTCTTACCAGTAAAGGGTATACACTTAAAGGCGCTGCATGTGCGGCTGATCCTGATACTCATTGCGCTAACGGAGATTGGGACGTCTGCTGCCCCGCGACCTATTCAGAGTTTCAGTATCGTCCGGCGGGCTGGTGCGCCACAACTAATAGAGTGATATGCGCCAAGAGGGCGAGAGTTAAATACATGAAAGACGTACAGGGCAAAGTCCAGGGATGTTTTGATGTGGTGGATCCTTTATTAAACCAGGGTGTGAAAGCAAGCGCCGGGGCGGGTTACGGAGTGCCAAACAAGCCCCATCATGACTGGCATGAGCAGCTTTATTTAAAAAATTCTCCCGACCCGAGTAAATTTACTCCTAAGTGTCCATCAGGATCACCTAGTGACGGGAGCACAACCTATGGTGACTGCACATTTTAAACACAGTAATTCTCGTGTCATTGCGAGGAGTGAAACGACGAAGCAATCTTTTTCTATGGACAAAGAGATTGCTTCGTCGCCTTCGGCTCCTCGCAATGACAGGCGTGGAACTGTTCGCAATGACACAAGAGGAGCCTCTGTCATTGAATACATCGTTTTGACAATTATTGTTTTGTCATCATTGTATGTCATGTACAATACGATCAGCAGGGGCATTTTCGGCAAGCATAAGGTGGCGGGAGATGCGTTTGCCTTCGGTCGTCAGTACGATGCCAGGCGCACCACCACCTGCCGTCAGGACTTTACTTATAGCCAGAACGGCACTCCCATCAACGGGGTTTTTTACGACGAGGACTGTTATCAGACGCGTCTGATGCGGCCTTTAGTGAATGGCGGATGTACTCAGGGGGATTTTGCCTGTGAGGATGTGATTAAAAATTCTTGTATCAGTGATTATTGTAATCAATAAAACGGGGCTTTATGATTGTACTTATCTTTTTTTTGATTTTCGTCTCTGTGGGGATTTTAGTCTACACCCTCTGGCCGGTGGTGGCGACAAAAGCTCAGGCCATCAATGAAGGGCAGGCGCAGAAGATGGCCTTAAGGTCTGATCTTTACCTGCTGGAGGATGATCTGCAGAAGACCTATACCCTGGCGCTTTTGGCTCCGCTGGTTTTTGGCGTGGGGGCCTTTATTCTTTTTCCTTCCACCCTGCGTCTGGCGGGGCTCGTGGTCGGCGTGGTGTTAGGGATTGTTTTGCCGCGGCTGTATGTGAATGCCCTTATTGCCAAAAGAAAGTTGAAGTTTAATGACCAGCTCATTGACGCGCTCATGATCATGTCCAGCTCTTTTCGCGGGGGGCTTAGTCTGGTGCAGTCTATTGAGGCGGTCATCGATGAAATGCCCAATCCCATCAAAAGAGAGTTTGGGGTCGTGCTCGGCGAAAATAAAATGGGGGTGGTGTTCGATGAGAGTCTCAACCGGCTCGCCAAGCGCATGCCTTCGGTGGCGCTCCAGCAGATGATCACGGCCATTTTGCTGGCCCGCGAAACCGGCGGTAATTTGCCGGTGATCTTTTCCCGGATCATCAACACCATGCGCGAACGCAAAAAAATAGAACAGAGTTTAAAGATGCTGACCGTTCAGGGGAAAATTCAGGCGGTGGTCATGACCGGCCTTCCCATTCTTTTTGTCATGGGGGTTTCGGCGTCGAATCCGAGGTTTTTTGATATTATGTTTCGTATCCCCCAGGGCCAGCAGATGCTGATGGTCTGCGCGGTTCTGTGGATGGTGGGAGCGTTTTTTATATGGCAAATCAGCAAGTTTAAGGATTTTTAATTATGTCATTGCGAAATGGTGTCATTGCGAAGAAGCGAAGCGACTGAAGCAATCTTTTGAGAATCTAATAGATTGCTTCGCTCACTGCGTTCGCTCGCAATGACACGAAATCCGTTTCGGAGAATAATATGCTCATCTTACCTTTGCTTTTAGTTTTTCTCTCCGTCTTTGCGCTGATCTTAGGATTTACGCCTTTATCCATCCAGCCGAAGTTAAAATTGGATTTACCCGTGGCCGGCGGCGAGGGTTTTTCGGCGGGGGCGCCTGCTAAAAAACGGCCTCTGGACTTTTTGTTTGGCGGGATACGCAAAATTGCGTTTTTTAACAAACCGTTCACCAACTCCGCTTTGGGCCAGAGGATTTTCAGAGACCTGATGTTAAGCCAGGTGAGACTTTCCGTTGAGGAATTCTTTTTAATCAAGCAGGCGCTGGCCCTGGGGCTGGTGTGGGTGGCCCTGAAATTCTATCCGGATAAAAATTTTATGGCTTTTGGTATTCTTATGAGCATGGCCGGCGGCTACTTGATTCCGGAGATTTGGCTGCACGCTAAGGTCCGTAAAATCAAAGCGGCGCTTTTAAAAGATCTGCCCGACACCGTGGATCTTTTGGGGCTTTGCGTCAATGCCGGATTGGATTTTATGATGGCGCTCAAATACGTGGTGGAAAAGTCCCCCCCGACGGTCATTACCGAAGAATTGAAGCTGATGATGCAGGAAATTAACGTGGGCAAGCTGCGGCGGGATGCCCTGCGCGATTTGAGCCGCAAATACGAAATGCCGGATTTATCCACTTTTACGCGCACCCTCATTCAGGCCGACCGCATGGGGACCTCGGTCTCGGAAGCGCTCAATATCCTTTCCGAAGATATGCGCGAGACGCGTTTTCGCCGCGGAGAAACCATGGCGCTCAAAGCTCCGCTGAAAATGCTGGTTCCTTTGCTGTTCTGCATCTTCCCGGTGGTAGCCCTTCTGGTGGCCGGGCCGGTATTTTTGGATTTCTTCCACAATAATCCTTTGCGTAATTTAGGCCGGTAAACTCTTTTTGCGAAACCACAAAAACAATTCTTGACAATTTAAAGTAGTACTTTAAAATAGCAAATATGTACACCACGCGTTTGTTAGAAAAAACTTTGAAAGAAGCCGTGCAGTCTTTTCCGGTGGTTTTTATCGGCGGCCCGCGAAGAAGCGGCAAGACCACATTATCGCAAACATTCCTGAAAGGATACCGTTATGTCCTTTTGGACGAAATGGATGTGCGTTCGTTAGCCATAGAGGATCCGCGCGGCTTTCTGGAGAAATATCCGCCCCCGGTCATTATTGATGAAATCCAAAATGCGCCGCATCTTTTATCGCATATCAAAGCCCGTATGGAGGTCAATAAGAAGCCGGGGCAGTGGATTTTGACCGGTTCTCAACAATGGGCCTTGATGAAAGGTATCAGTGAAACATTGGCCGGGCGCATCGCTATTTTACACTTGTATCCTTTTTCCATAGAGGAAATTCAAAAGACCCGACGGGTTCATTTAAATGAGGCGGGCGGGTTTGTTAAGAGTTTGATGCAGGCTAAAAAAATACCGGACAAGATGATCCCTCTTGGGCGCTGGATTCTACAAGGCGGGTACCCAGAAGTGGTCCTTAATAAGAAAGCGTCTCGCAAACTTTGGTTTTCCAGTTATTTGCAGACTTATGTGGATAGGGATGTCCGCGGGCTTATCAAACAATCCAATCTTCATGATTTTGAGCGGTTTGTAAAACTTTTAGCGGCACGCACGGCGCAGGAGCTTAATTGTTCCACGCTTTCGCGCGATATCGGCGTTTCCGTTCCTACCATAAAGTCTTGGATTACGCTTTTGGAAACGAGTGGACTCATCTTTCTTTTGATGCCTTATCATAGAAATTTCGGAAAAAGGATCATCAAAGCGCCCAAGTGTTATTTTATGGATACGGGGCTGGCGGCGTATCTCGTCGGCCTACAGGATGAGGAGCACACCCTGCAAGGGCCTATGGCGGGCGCACTCTTCGAGACGGCCTGTGTTGCTCAATTTTATAAACGGTTTACCGCCTTGGTGGACCCTTGTTCACTTTACTACTATCGCAGTATGGATGGGTTGGAAGTGGACCTTTTGATTGAAACCGGCAAAACGATTTATCCCATTGAAATGAAATTATCCTCGACCATTGATTATGGACGAACAGCGTCTTTGATGAAGTGGCTGGAAATTTCTAAAATCAAAGATGGCCGGGGACTGATCATTTCCGCCTCCAGGGAATTGGGGTCGGTGGGTAAAAACGTAGCAAACTGCCACTATTCGCTGATTTAAACCCGCCGCCATCCTTTGCGTAATTTGGGCCGGTAAACTCTAACTAACCCCGAACCTCGCAGGTTCGGAAAATTTTAAACCTCACTGATCACATCAAACCCTTTAAAGCTGCCGACAATGGCCAGCCCAACAATTTGCCCCCGGCAGAGGTTTTTGCGTTTGATTTGAGCGGCTGTTTCATTGAGCGTCGCGCCGGAGCCCACCGCATCATCAATAAGCAGGATATTGTTAAAAGGCGTTTTATCTTCCACGATCAGGGTTTGTTTGGCGTTATCGATACGGTCCTGGAGTTTATTAAGTGTCTTTTGGGCAATAAGGACATCCGTCTTAGCCTTAACAATGGACAGCAGCCGCTGGCGGATATGGAGCCGCTTTTTTAGCTCATTGATCAGCTGCACTTCGCGTTTGACCGTCGGTGGGATAAAGCCCGCCGCGTCAATATCAAACTGACTGATAATGGTTTTGATGGGATGGTCGATGATTTCCACCAGCGCCGCAATCTGTTTTTTGTTCTGGCTGGATTTAGCCAGCAGCACCAGTTGTCCCAGTCTAGTTTTGCCAAAACGTTCTATAGCATAAAAATCCAAATAGAAAAGCCTGTCCAATGCGATCTCTTTGAACGTGGAGCGCATTTTAGGCATGCCATCGATGAGTCCCTCTTTTTGATATTGGCCATATTGGGCCATGGTTAACGCGTATTCTTTGGCTGTTTTGGCAGCGTCTAAATTTTGCTTGGCACACCAAGCCCTAAAACCGTTGACGCCGGTTTCTTGCTGTCCTAAAGGTGAAACATAATAAAAGTTTTTTTCAATCACATCCCTCGTTTGTTCATCAAGCAGGAAGATCTGCGGCTGTTCTTTGGGATCAGTCAGGGTGTAAAAAACTTTTGGTGGGCGGCCCAGTTTTTGAATTAAGCCTTTTTCACAAAGAACTTTAAGTTGTTTGAAAACAGCCCGGGGGCCTATGTTCAAAAGATTATAAAGATCCTTTGGACTGGTCTGGGGGTTTTGAGCAATATATTCTAAGATTTTTTGAGATGTATTCATAGTTCATAGTTCATAGTGAACTATGAACTATAATATACCAAGATAAATTGAACTTGTCAAGTCCCCGAACCTCGCAGGTTCGGAAAATCTTAAGGATTTTGTAATAAATCGTGGGTGCCGATTTTTCTTAAGAAAGCCGTATCGCCAATTTTTTGGTAGGTGATGCGGTAATTGATGTTGACGCGCAACTCCCAAACATCTTTATAACCTGTCATCTTTTTATGCTCAAGGGAAGGATGGAAGGGATTGTCTCTAAGAAGGGCTAGAGATTTTTTAGCTTGGGTTTGTACTTCACTGGGTAATTTTTGATATAGTTTGAGAAATTGTTTGGATGTTTCAATGATCAAAATCGTAGTCCTTTTTACCGTCTAAAATATCAAATAACTCCTCAAGATTTTTAGTTTTTGTGACCCGTCCGGCTTTAATGTCTTCCTCCGCTTCTTTTTCGCCTTTTTGCCATTCTGGCGTGAAGAAATAAGCTTGATCTTTGGGAATGGAGACATGAGGTTTTAAATAAATGCCGTTGTGAACAATTTGCACATCCAAATAATCATTTTTGTGTAAATGAAGATTCTTGACCACTTCTTTTGGAATAGCAATTTGGTAATTAGCGCCAAGTTTTCTAAGCATGTTGATCATCCTCCTTTGATTCAACTATATCATAAAATATGGAAATGTCAAATTCATATTTTAGTATTTTAGTATATTAACAGTATGGCGATATGCCATAAAGCGCTATGCCTCAAGCGGGATATCCAAAATTTATGATATCTGTCTATATTATAATTTCCATTATGGAAATATATGTATGTAAGTTTCCAGTCTGGAAATAAGTTGAATATTCATGATTTTCTCCAAATGAATCCCCTCCCCCTGTGTGGGGAGGGTAAGGGAGGGGGCATAAAAGCGATAATCTCCGTCGATCCCCCTCCCCTAACCCCTCCCACCAAGACCCGCCGTAGGCGGGTCAAGGGAGGGGAATAGTGTAGAAAAACGCACCTTTAAAAGAATTTCGAAAAAATATTCCAACAGCGACGTAACTTATTGAAAATAAACAATATAAATATTTAAAAGTATTTGAGAAAATTTGCTAACTGTATATAATGTGTTATACTCTTCTTATACGACGAGAACTCGTTAAAATTAGAGCTTAACCAAGCTAATTCTTAATGAATAAAAACGAAGAATTCAATCAAAAAACCCCCCAGGACGATGGTGGTTTTGCTTTTATTCCAGAGAATATAGATAAAAGCAAAAAATCAGATTTCCCCTCGTTGCAGCCTCCAGAAAGCATTTCCCCAGAGCAGGTTACGTCAATTAAACCGGAAATTCCTTTAGCCGACAAAAGGCCGTTTGTGAGCAATTTCAAACAATGGATCAGGACGGTCGCCATCGTGATTCTGGCGGTGTTTGTGCCGGATCAGGTGAGCTGGGCATTTGGCTATAACCCAACGGTGCTGTATAAAAACCTGCCTATTGCCCAGGCGCCGTTGACTGGGGTAGGGGCGATCAATGATCACCCCCAACAGGCAAGCGCCCAGGTTGCCGGTTCGGTGGAATACTTGCTCAAGCAGATCCAGGATAAAGACCGGCTGAGGGTACAATTAAATTTGGATAATCAGCCGGTCAGTCAATGGTCAATGGTCAATGGTCAAAATATTCTACCATCCACTATTCACCCTAAACCATTAACCGTTGACACCCGCACCACGTTTGATCAAAACAACATTGCCAAAATTACCCAGTGGCTCTCTGATCCCAATCTCAATGTTCTTAACTGCGGGGTGTATGCCCTGCAGGAAGTGCTGGCCAAGAAAGGTATCAACCGCTCCCTGGAAGAAATTTCCGTGCTGACGGTCTCCACGGATTTGCTGGCCAATATCATCAAGGTGGGCGAGCCCAAACTCAAGACCACGTTGTTTGCCATCAGCAAAGTCGGCTCCGCCCTGGGGCTTAATTACCAGGCGCTTAAAGTCGAGGCCAAAGAGGAGCTCAATTTACCCGCGCCTTTTATCGCCCATTTAAACAGCGAGCATTTTGTGACGGTCAAAAAGGTCAGCGGGCACAAAGTCTTTATCGATGATCTTGGCCATCCGCAGATTGTTGAGCGCGCCGAGTTTGAGAAAAATTTAGACGGGTTTGTGTATACAGAAATTCCGTCAAGTGTCATTGCGAGCGAACACAGTGAGCGAAGCAATCTATTAGATTCTCATCAAAAGATTGCTTCAGTCGCTACGCTCCTTCGCAATGACACAGCCATACAATACGAAATCGTCCCCGAAGCCATGCAAGCCTTTGTCTGGGGCGACAAGTGGCGCGACAGGTCGCAGAACCTGCCGGGGTTGTTTAACGCCGAACAGTTTGCCATTACCCAACTCACCGCAATCGTGGGAGCCTTTTGCCCGGTATGCGGCCTGGCCATGACCGTTGGTTATCAAGCTGCCAACGGCGCATCCATGGAGCAAATTGGAATGACCATTGGTATCGCCGTGGCGATGATGGCCTTATCAGCAGCGGTCGGCGCGGCTAGCAACAGCGGCGGGTCTACTACAGATGCCGGAGGGACAACTGGCACTGGAACAACAGGCACCGAGGTCACGGGAACAACAGGCACCGAGGTCACGGGAACAACAGGTACGGAAGTCACCGCTGGAACAGGCACACCAGTCGGTACAGGAGTTGGCACTGCAACATCTACAACTCCCACCACTTTCGGGGGCCGGTTTTGGGGCAATTTTACAGGCAACTTTACTAAACCGGTTTTAAGCGTCGGAAATCTTACCATGAGCTTCGTCGGCATGGCCGCCAGCAGATTGGCGGGGGACATAGCTACGATTTGCGTGCTGGAGGGAGCCTGCGATCAGACCACCGGATTTATTTTAAGCACCGCGCTTTCGATTGGGTTAACCGTTGGGGTCGCGTCTGTCGCTAATTTCGGGAAAACTGCTCCTGTGGATGCCAGCAAAGATACACTGGCTAATGGCGGCACAGAATTTGACGCTCAGTACGTTCATGATGCTGTTGCCGGCGGCGCGAGCCCAGACGATGCCACCTTTTGGGCCTGGTTTGATGGAGCATCAGAAAAGCAAGCTATGTTAATTGGGACGGAAGTCGCCAAATTTTCAGGAAGTTTCTCAAATTTCGCAACAGCTTTTGCCAAAGGTCTTGCCAAAGGCCTTGTTTTAGGCGCGGTCAAAGGCATTGTGTCATTGGAAGTCACTCAGGCCGTCAACAGCGCCATCTGCCCTCATCAAAATAAATGCAGTGAAAGCGATAAAATTTTGTCGCAGACCCTGGGCACGCTTCTGTCTTCCGTGGCCTCCGATGTGGCGGTTGCCACGGTGAGGTATATCGGCGATAACATTTCTAAGGGAGCAGCCGGTTTCGGCAAAATGCCGGGAACCCAACCAGGAAAAACAGATGCTTTTATTGCTGCGGAAAATAAAGTCAAAGATATCAGCA
This sequence comes from Candidatus Omnitrophota bacterium, assembly GCA_016201795.1. Classification (GTDB taxonomy): domain Bacteria; phylum Omnitrophota; class Gorgyraeia; order Zapsychrales; family Fredricksoniimonadaceae; genus JACQCF01. The sequence goes on from JACQCF010000010.1 coordinate 90,238, forward strand.
ATACGCAGGAGTATGAAACTGCAATGGAAAAGGCTGGGGATGATTGGTTCCGTCAAAGATACGATAAAGCCATTAAAAATGGCGAAGATCTTAGCAAAATAGATTTTGAGGGGGGCGTTCAACAAGCGGAACAACAGTGGAAGGCTTCCACCAATCAAGACAACTTTTTTAAGGGTGAACTCGGTTACATGGCAAACAATAACGGCAGCGAAGGCGAGTGGCATCCAGCCAACTTCTTTAAATATACGGGGGTGATTTTAAAAGCCGACCTTCCCTTTATCGCCGGTCAGCTCACCGGCGGGGCCCTGCGCCTGGCCGCGGCCCAGATGGGCATTAAAGCTGACAGCCAATTCTCCCAAGGTTTTGCCGCAGCCGGTAACCTCCTGAGCAGTGCAGCTATTCAGTATGGGTTTGACAAAACTTTCAGAGAGAGGCCTTTGCTTGACTTTGATAATGGAATGAAAGGGTTCAGCTCCAGCATCATAGGAGGTATGGTCATGCTGGGCGCTACCCAGGCGGTCATGTCCATGGGATTAATAGCTTTAGAAGGCGCCATCGTGGGCAAGGCCCCGGGCAGAAATGCTTCGGCCAGACAACTGCGCGATTATGAAAACAATTTGGCCGTATTTCGAACCACGTTTTTGATCGACACCAGTTTCTTAAGCGCCGGAGCGCTGGCATCCTTTGATAAAAATTTCACCGGTGATGCTTCGATAGATTCGGACAAGCAAAGAAACGCGATGCTTGAGGAAGGCAAGAATGTGCCCGACGGCCAAAACACCTTTGGTAATCGTTTGAATGCGGCCTGGTCTTTGCCGGGAAGCCCTATGTCCAATATGACGGACACCCTTTTTGGCGGCCCCTACTTGAAACAATATATTAAAACCGGCAGCTTCGGCGGGCTGCATAATTTCGACGCCTATTCCGGCGGGGTGCATGATTTTAATTCCTATTCCGACACTCTTCAGCAGCTCAACGGCTACACGCCTGATAATGTGATTGCTGCCGACAATTTATGGAAGCAGATCAAGAAAGGCAATCAAGTTTCCAATTTGCCCACTGGCTTTACCAGTGTGGGCGGCTTGCTGGTGGCAGATCGTTTCAGCGTGCCGCAAAAACTTTCCAAAGAAGAGCTGCGCATGCAATGGCTTTTGCAAATGTCAACTTCCGGGCTTTTATATAACGGGCTCATTCCGATCAGCACCATCAACAGCGTCATGCATCAAGCCGATATTTATGCGTTCAGGCTTGTGCCCGGCAGTTTCGCGCCCAACGAGCAAGTGCGCGACACTCTTGAGATGCTGGGCTTTGAAGTGCCGCGGCTGATGCAGCGCTACGGCGATGACGGCAAACTCAATTATTATCTGGCCACGGGAAGTGTTACGACCAGCACCGGCAAACAGCTGCGCGGTCTGGGGCTTAATGATAAGCAGTATATTGTAGAAGGCAATAAATTAACCATGCTTGCGCCGTTGGAGGAAGTAGCAGTTTCCGACGGCAAGATTTCCTCACCTTTAGGCATCACGGCATTAGACCGCGCCGCTGGTAAAACAATTAACGTTGTTGGCCAAGATGACCAAGGAATAGAAAGCATCAATTATTCTTCTTCCGTGGATTCTAACGGCAACCGCCATGGGCAAATTCAAGAGACCAGAATAGGGGCCAATGGAAGACTGCAAAATTCAACCATGGGTGGAGTTGAAGATGCGCATGGAAATATGTACGTTAGGAATTTTCAACCAGAAATTCGGGTTGGTAAAACTGATCAAGCAGAAATAGATAGAATTCAAACTGCATACAAAGAAGGTAAAATCACAGAGAAGGAAGCAAGGAGACTCGTCATAAATGCAATCACCGATCCTGTGGCTGCGCAAATGCTGGCTGAAGGCATAAAATTCCTTGGCAATTCTGCTCCTCTTAGCCCTGCCAGCATGAACGGTTCCATCATTAATACTCAAGGCAAACCCATCGCTGCTTTGTATGGCGGCAGTCGAGACGAAAACTGGAGAGATACAACTACCGGGCCGTTACCTCTGGCGTTGACTCTTGTTTTAGGCAATGGCTTTAATCAAAACAGCAACGGCCAGGTTACCAGCCCGGAAAATGTCACGACCGTTATCCATGTTTCGGGAGGCCTTGATTTCAATCAAGCCATTTCAGGTAATTACGCAGGCGCTAATTCTGCCACGGACGTAGGGTTTACCAACATTAATAGCTTTGATCCCAAGACCGGTTTAGCCAAAGCGAACGGTTCATGGACAACGTACTGGGGTGGAGGGATAGTTCCGATGGTTGCTCAAGATCAGGGAGAGGGCCAAGAGCCATCGTCAATCACACAAGCCCGCATAGCCGCTGGTGGTTCCGTGGCCTGGCGGAAATTTTTAAAAGAAGGCCAGCCCGTTGAGACTCAGGGAACATTCCAACAAGCAGTGGTTGATCTAAGCCAGGGACAACCTAATTATGTTATCAGCCGAGAAGGCAGCGTTGGAAAGTTTGTCAATTTCCAAAATGGAAAAGCGGAAATGTTTGATACAAATGGCGGCGGCATGGTTGGTTTTAATAGTTTTAACACGCCCAAGGAAATGGCTAACCCAGGACTGGTTATCACTAACAATGGAGTGATGGACAATATGGGCGTGTTTGGTTATAGAAAAGGAGAATGGGGTAATGCGCCCAATGGCAGACAATACTCAAATGCTTTTAAATCTTGGATTGTTTCAAGTGCCGGCATACGCAGCGAGGATTATGTATCTAATGATTCTCAAAATCCCTCCTTACAAAAAACAGAAAAAGGGTCTGAATCAGAGTTTAGCCAGTCTAAACTGACAGATCCCTTGGGTAGTCTATTAGGCTACACTTCAGTTTTAAATACAAGAGTAAAAGCAAAAGCAGACACCGACATTATCATGAAAGCCACAAGCCCGCTTACTTTTGCTGAAGCCTTGAGTTCAACGCCTCGATGGATGGGGGTCAGCGGAACCATGACAGTTTCAGGCGGCCAAGGCACCGAGACCATTACTCCCACCATAGGAAGTTTTGCCGTTACTTCTGGAATCAGCTTGCCTTCATTCCAAATGCAATCGTTCAACCTTGATACTAAAACAGTGACCGATAAAGTCAGCATTGATGTGAAAGACCAGGATGTTTCTAAATTGCCTATTGCATTGACTCTTCCTGATGGGGTCGCCTTTCCATTTTCTATTCCGATTAGTAATGGAGGTTCAGGCGAAGCCGGCCCGATGCCTGCGGCTTTAAACTTTTCTAATGTCAACAGTTTAGTTTCCCCAGTTTCAGATGTTCCTATTTTCGGCACGTCCATGTATTGGGTGCGTACACCTGGTCCAAGAGCGGAATATACGGCGGATACGAAGACCAATACAGTTACAGAAGAAGAAAAGCCGGCGGATGAAATTACAGGAATCAGACAGGGCTTTTTAGGATTTCAGGGTGACCTCGTTAATGGTAGTTTGCAAGATAATCCCACTAATATAAGAGTGCTGGTGGGGAATAATTTGGAAAAAGGATTTCAGATTTCTCAGACCAGCGAGCCTGTGCTTATGGGAGAAGGTCCTTTGCCGGCTAGAACTTTTGAAACCAGAAATGAAACAAAAGCAGTCATGCCCGGCGGAAGTTTTGATGTTATCGATGGCCGGGTGAGGGTCAGCGACGGCAGTAAAGTGAGGGTCAATGAGAGTATAACCGGCACACAGCTTGGCTCCGGGGTCAGCTTAAGAGATGACATTTACGCGGCAGGAGAACCTGCCTTCCGTGGGTTGATGGTTAATAATAAGTTCAACGCTAAAGGTGAGACGGATGTGTCAGTACTGGCGCCCATAGCGAATGAATCGAATCAATATATGAAAATCATTCAGCCATTGTCACCGCTGGAAGTTACGCTTTTTTCCACCCCGCGAGAGATTTCAGGAGGATTATATATTCCTGAGGGGCTTGATATTGCTGTAGGCGGCCACATTGATCAGCCGGATTACGGCTTCACAGTTAATTTACAAGAATTTGAGAGATCTCCTTCTGGATTGCTGTCAGAAAGTTTTATATTGGGGCAAGGTCGTTATTTGAATGGATCCCCTGCTGATGTAAAAAGTAAAATCAGTGACAGTGTAGATAGTCAAAAAACTTCCAACGATATTCCTTCACTTGCTCATGCGGGTGTTGCTGAAATGATTCCTTATGGAGACAAAGCCATCTATACAGCAAATGATCAAGTAGCAGAAAAATTTGTAGCTAAGGTAGAGAATCACGAAATAGCTCCGGACACAGCGGGAGGCGAAAAGGACATTGCCAAAGATCAGAAGACCGTAGAAGCTGTCGCTCAAAGCAAAAAATCATATTTAGCTTTTAACATGAATGCCGATGGGACCTTAACACACAATATCAGTGGTAATCAGGTATTGGTGTTTGATGGGATTACCAAAACAAATCCTTTAAGCAGGAACATGGACGTAGATACTCAGCTTAAAGATGATAAAGGTAACCCCGAAGGTGTTTATCACTTAGCCAGAGAAGGAGAATTGGCTCTTGGGAATGAAGCTGACCATAGATTAGTAGGGATGGTGCGTGAGGATAACGGGGGGTATCATTTCTTCGGTACAGACAACTTGGTTTATAAGATCGATAGTCAAAAAGGATGGGGATCTTTTGCTATAGATGCTGCTCAAAGCCCACAACTATTAGCTGCTATTAACGCCTCAAGAAAGAATCTAGGATTGCCACCTTTAACAGAGAAGATTGTGCGCGGCCAGATTAATGAAAATAATGCGATTTCTCTTAAATCCAATCCAAATATCAATGGAGGGTTTGACGGTAATATCGATATTTATGGTAATTATTCTCCCGCCTCCACTGAATCTCTGACCGATGTTAAAGGAAAAATAACCACTTATGATCAAAATGGAAAGAATCCCTTGGATGCATCCATAGGTGGCAAAGGATGGAATTATGCTGTTGGTGATGGGAGATGGATTGCTGAAGGTCATCAAGATAATCGGGGACGCCTATGGGGGTATGATTTTACAAATGGTCAAATGTATGTACCAACTTCTCCGGGAGTATTAGCCAAAATTGATATGGCCCAGCTGAGGGCAGCTGATTCCGATGATGGTTCTAAAATATCTAAGCAAGTGCAAAAACAAAGAACTGAGGATTGGCTAGATAAAAACTATGGCAATAAAGCTGGCATATATGATGGCCATGGATACATTCCTATGGGTATAATTCAAGACGGCAAGAAAATGAGGCTGGCTATAGTAAGTAACTATAAAGGGCTTGAGCACATGAACGTCTGGAGTGATGTTGAGAGGGCAGGTTTAGCAACAGGATTTGTTGACTATGTAGAAGTGGAAATCAACGATAAGACCAAAGAATATTTACAACCTTATTTTTCACAAATAGAAACAGCTGCAGTTGCAAACTCGCTTCAAAACAACAGCTCCTTGCTGTATCAGGAATTAAATAAAGCGGGTTACCGTAATATTCTTATGCCGGATGAAATTAATAGTAATACGGTTTCCGTCAAAGGGGTCAGTGAGGATGGAACAAAATTGACTGTCACAATGTTAGGCAAAGATATGGAGATTCCTATCAATGAAGGAAATAAAGGACTTTTAACCATCGTTCCTAAGAACAATACTACAAATGTTGTTGAGAATCAAAAGATGGCAGAAAGCGCGCGCGCTGTTTTACCGAAACAAGGAAACGACTTTCAACAAAAGATGACAGCCTTAGGAGTTAATAAAGACAATGTTCATATCGGTTTAGGTTCTGGAAAATCCATCGTCCTAATTGATCAAGGCAACGGCGTGTTTTCTTCCACCGCGGATGCTGAAGGCTCATCCATTGTAACGGCAGGGAATGTGAATGGTTTAAATGTGCGTAGAACGGCCAGAGAGATTATGGGAAGTGAATACGGTCTGCCTAAAATTAATGTCCCTGATGGAGAGGATATTTATCTTGTTGCCAATTCAAAGCGATCTAGGGAAGTTGTGAACGCATGGCAAACGGAAATGAATAAAGGTCAGAATAATTTTGTTTTTGCGGTCATGGAAGATGGGCGCTCAATATATGTACCTGTTGACGCAATAAAGTCAGTTGGAGCAGGCCGCATATGGTGGTATGGGGAAGACAGCATTAAGCCCGTTTCTTATTGGGATGGAAAATCCTGGGTTATAGGATTGGTTAAAAAGGAATACTTACCCACCGAAAAACCTAAGTCAATTTCAAACAATCCAGGAGAAGATCCTGAAATACGAGGAAGATTGAATTCTTTCAAGGTTCGTGCTTATCGGGGTCAAGGCTTGTTTAATTTAGCCAGCAATGATGGCTGGATTTCTATGAATGGAAAATCTGCCAGCATAGACGGCAACGACCTGCAGAATCAATTCGGCTATATGATAGTGCCTGATTTTCGTGTTTCCGGTTCACAAATGCTGCACAATTCTTTGAGACCCGATTATGCAGGTTTAGTCCAACGCAATAGGGCTACTGAAATGGAAGGGGCCATCGATGCGGCCTTGGCCGCACCGATAGTTTTAGACGTTGCTTTGGGAACGCATGGAGTTTTGTCTTCCAGCATTAGAAGTACCGGACTAATGGCAAGAGCAGCCATGGAAGGTGGTCATTTATGGGGACGAAGTGAAGCTATAAATTATTTTGTCGGAAGGGCCTCCTCGGCTTTTGTTCAACAAGTAGCTGACAGGTATGTTTTGAATCGTGTCGCCACATTTGCTGCCGGTAATGTGGCTTTAGGAAACACATTAAATTTTATGGCCAATGGAAAGCTTTTATCAGGCGATGAGAATCTTAAAGCCGCATTGTTTGGGGCTTTAGTTTCCCGTAATGGCCTATTTACCCTGCCAGGCAAAGGAGAGTGGGGAACTTTTGGCAAAGAATTATTATATAAAGGCCCTTTCAGTAAGGCCTGGTATAACCCTGCTAAATGGGGAGCAGCGACGGTTTATTTAGGCATTCCTAATACATTTTCTTTGGTCTCAGGAAACGGACTTCTTCCTCTTAATACTAACATAGCCTTAAGCATGGTTGCCTTAAGTGCTCCCTTATCAAAGAATTTTACTGCTGCCGGAAAGAATCTGACAGGGATCGCCGGAATACAAAATCATATATACACCCAAGCTTTATTGTGGGGTCGTGTTGAGGCTGGTGTGGATATTTCCATGAAGGCTTTACAAGGCACGTCAACGAGCTATTACGATGTAGGAGCGTCTTTTGCGACGGGATCTTTGAAAGGTATGGCTTTTGGTGGTTTAATTGGCACAGCTGCTGAATTGACTTCCTCCGCCCAAGCAGCAGAAAAATTAAACAGACTTAATGGATATGTCCAAAATCCAGTGATACGATCTGTCGGGGGAGTGGCAGCAGTACCAACAGTATCCTTCTTATTAAAAACATTAGATGGCAAGGGAACATTTAGGGAAAACCTCAGTCAAAGTTTCTCATTGGAAAACATGGTTGCCGGAGCCATTATTGGTGGTTTTGCTTCACCTTCCGCGATGAAAATGAATGCATTGTCCCGAACTCTTTATGGAGCGGGCGTCGGCAGTGCCGCTAAAGTAGCTCATGATTATATTGAAACTAAAAGTCAGGGACGAGATTATTTTACTGGTAGAGGAGGGAAATTTGTTGCCAGTACAGTGAGTGGGGCTGCCTTAGGTGCTTTGACAGCAGGATTCGCGGGAGGCAATAAAGATATTGTGGGAACATTGAAAGGATTTAAAGAACCATCCAGGTTATTAGAAGCTTCCGCTCAAGGCGCCAGAACATGGGTCGGTGTTTCGCCGGCATTTACCGTTGGTGGAGCGTTATGGGGAGGATATTTCAATCGCCTTGAACAATGGATAGACCACGGCGATATGACTGGAACACCTTGGATGCCTGTCCAGGTTGGCCTGGACGAAAGAGATAATCCTATTCAAAAGGAGCTGTTTAGTAAGAAAGGAATGAAAGTTTTAATTGAAGGAGCTATTCAAGGACCTAAATCTGGTCTGTGGATGGGTCCCGGCTTAAGCATCATCCAGGTTAAAGGATCAAAAGTTCCTGAATCCGGCACATTGGGCAGAGCAGTTTATCGTCTTCAGAGACCATTTACGACAGGAAATGGTGCTGAACTTACCAATGGCACTTTGAATCGCGCTTGGAGCAATTTTGTTTATATGCCAGGCGTGGTCACGGGCATAAAGGATGTATCGAACTATTTAGCTAATGAAGGGAAATACTCTCTAACTTCTTTAGCCAATACCATTGATGGCGCAACAGCAGAACAAAGACCAGATTACAAAGTACTTAGCCCTACTGAATTATCTTATGCGGGTTGGACAGGCATGGTGACTGTCCCTTCTTATGGTAGCAGAATGGATTATTTGGCCAAAGATTGGGGCGATGCCATGGCCAAGAATGATTATGTACAAGCCGCCAAAATAGTCGAACAGATGAAACAAATAGATCCAAATAGCACACTGGTTCCTCAGATGCTTGCCCAGGCTAAGATGGGAAGTTTAAATCAGCTGAGGGCAAGGCAGCAGGGCTTGGACAAACCCTCCGTTGAATTGGCAGGACAAATCGGTAAGGCTCAAGGAGAAATCGATCAGCTTGTAAAACAAGGGTTGGCCTCCAACGATTCCGCAACTCGCGAAACTTTTCAGAAACTAAGCAATAATATCGAAGCTAGTCGACAAGCGGATATGGCAGATATTGTCTTACGCTCTGGATCAGAAGTAAAAGACCATGCAGAGAACCTTTATAGTCGAGCCAGAGAAATAGATCCGGATAACGCTCGAGGTTATTATTTGCGTGAAGCACGCACACGTGCGATGGAATATACACCTGCTGTAGGTGGAGAAGTTGTGACGAAGGCTGTGTTAGAACAACGTTCACAGCAGGATGCCAAGGTAGATGCTCTGTTGAACAAAGCAGATGCGTTAGCTAAGGGAGACGAAGCAGCCCAGCAGAGTATCAATGAGATTCGTCAAAACATTTCCGGCTGGCGTGAATATGAAAAATCAATGGACCATAAAGCTAAAGGGGAAATTAGAGAAAGTTTTGCGGCTCTCGATCGTGCACATCAAGCAGATCCCGGAAACGGGTTTTATAAACACCGTTTGGCGTATGAACAGCAGCAGTTGCTGGAAGATAATTTGGGCAAAACGGAAGCAGATTTTAAAGCCATGGATGAATTATATCAGAAAGCTGCGGGGAACATTGCAGAAGCCATCACTCTTTATGAAAAAGCAGGCCGTCCTGATTTGGTTAAAGAAGCTCAAGCCCTACAGACAGGATTAAAAGTAGGGGACTTAAGCCGTCAGGCAGGACGGTTGTTTATGGAAAATAAATTTGCTGAGGCACAGGCCAAGATGGAGGAAGCGATTGGTATAAATGCTAAGGATCCGCAGCTACATTTTCAGCTAGCCAATATCCTTAAAGCCAAAGGGGCAGATGAGGCAACCGTTATTAAAGCCCTTGAGACCTCCAGTGTTTTGTATGCCGATCAGGGCAATGTCGGGATGGTGCATGCAATCATCCAGACCATTAAAACTTTACAAGGCAAAGTACTAGGAAGGGCTACTTTGGAAAAACCAGCGGCTGCCCAAAAAGTAGCTATCGAGACCACCGGTCCTCCTACTGAGCCATCTAAGACGATGGAACCTGCATTGCCCGCACCTTCAATTAAACCCGCCGGCGAAGTTAACAATCAGCTTTTACTCTTTAGTGAGAATATCGGTCAAGGAACAGGGGAGATTAAAAACCGCCCTGAAATAGAGATCTCGGAATCTGCAAGAGCACCAGCAGAGCATCCTGAGTTTGTAATGCCTTTTGTAATCAAGACCGGAAACGGTGTGGTCATGCGCGACATGACGGTCAGCGAACACAAGGCCTATGAAGAAGGGATCAAATTTCTTCAGAAAGAAAAAGATACCTCCATGTTGGCAACAGCAGAGCCCATCTCAGAAAAACCAACTCGCACTAGCCGAGATATATTTAATAATCGACTTTTTGAAATTGTTGAAAACCCTCTTAATCGTTCCTTTGATAATGCTCGCCTTGAGAAAATAGACATGAGAGATTCTCTAGAGATAGCTCAAACCCTTTGGAATAAATATCAGAAGGGTGAGACTCTTTCGGATGAAGGAGTGGAGGGTGCGTTTAAGCGTATGATTATAGAGGGATTGAAAGTAAATGTTGAAAAATTAGGAACCACATTTAAAGCTGATGATTATCAAAATGCCAGTGCTTTATTAGCGTTAGAATTAGTAAAACGTGCTCTCCACGGACATGAGTCAGTTCGTCAAATCTTCAATGACCCTGCCGGTATCGGTGGTAAAACAGAAATGGCTTATGAAGTTGTAGCAGAAGTTTTACGTAGTGACAAAGATGTCCGCATTATCCATGCCACGACCGAGCAAAACGTTGAGACTGCAATTGACAATTATGCCAAGCGCGGCCTGGCTGCTCATAGTTTTGTTGATGAAAGGGCAGATAGCGTAGAAAACGGAGTAACTGTTGTCAACACTCGTCAGTTGCTCGAATTAGCACGCCAGGGGTTGCTTAAAGGCACATTTATTATCGCTGACGAGCCGCAAGCTGGTTTTCAATCTCCATCTTTAATTATGGCTAAACAGCAAGGGTTGGTTAAGGAATATTTGGAACGTCATCCTGAGGTTCGTGTCCAATATGAACAAGAAATGGCTCATGACAGCAAGCTTTATGAAATCGCTTCACGTCAGGAGAATGTTCAAGAGATTATCTCTAAAACACTTGAAAGCGGACAGCAGATACGCCATAGCTTCCAATTTGATACTGAGGCGACCAATCGTATTTTAAGTGAATTTGAACCAACACCTGAAGCAAAAGCTTTAAACCGCGATAGGGCGCAGCTTAAAGCGTTACTAGAAGGCATTGCCCTAGCGATTAAGGGTGATAAAGTTTATTATATCACGGGACTTAATGAAAAAGGGCAAATGGAGTCCTATGCCACGGTTGATGCCCGTACCGAAGTGGTTATGGAGCGTACTTTGTTCGGGGATGAAGGATCAGGGCTGTTCACCAGGGCACGTATGGTGGCTATCAAAGGAAACGCGCCATTGGATAAATATGTGGAGGCTTTTGCTGGACGTGAAAATGAAAAAGGCAGCACCTATGCAGATGCTTTGCAACAATCTCTCGGTTTCATTGGGCTTACGGCTACGGCTAAAGGTTTTGAGGGTTCTTTCCGTTCTATCAAAGCGGGTACTATAGAAGTGCGTCCTGAGTTAGGAGTGCTTGACAGTAGGATTGCGGATACGATTCGTTTTGGAGCAGATAAGAGAGAAAGACCAGAATCCATTATTAATAATGTTAATGATTTTCTAAACAGTCAAGAAGGACGTAATACCAATCTTACCCTTGTTTCCGAAGTTAATCGTGAAAATAGAGAAAACGCCGGGAAGATATTTAGTGAGAGAGCCGGTGTAGAAGTACATGTTATCAATAACGGGGAAGAGTTAAAACAAATTCAAGACCTTATCACTGCAGACCCTGGCAAAAAACGCATTGTTATTTTGCAGGTCTATGACGGTAGCAACGTTGCCAAAATGACTGATTTGGCAAAAAAACTCAATGTTCGTGCCAAGGTCATTTTGACCAACGTGGCTTCTCTTGTAGATATTATGCAAGCTTTTCAGCGTGTCGGTATTGAAGAAAAATTGGCTGAACGCCGTATTCCTGGCAGTGCGCAACAAAGCATTTCCACCAAAGATATTCGTTTGACCAGCGCCGAAAGGCAGACGTTAGAAACCTTAGTTGATAATGTTGAAGCTGCCCGTCAACTTAAAGAAACAGCGGTGGGTGAGCAAGACATCCAAGCGGCAGATACGGCCTTAAATCAAGCTCAGGCTCGTTTGCAAACAGAATTGATTCAAGTGGCCCATCACATTCAGTTTGAATTTGATGCGAATAATACGGTGATGATCGCACGAAACAACCGTCTAAATGGGGAGCTAACTAAGGCTGAACAGGAGGCCATTTATAATGATTTCAATAAAGCTGTTGCCCGTTTTGATGCGGATTATTTGGCTAAGACCGGTGCGGCATCTGTAAACCGTGCGCTTCTTACCAATAACGGGTATCAGACGTTTGCCTTTAATGAGCATAAAGAAATTCATCCAGTCAGCATGACAGCCACCAGCACAGCCGTTCAGTTAAACGGTGGCGCTCAGCTACTTCCGGGCCAAACAATCAATCTGACCAATGGATTGATCACCAAAAATAATAACATTGTCGGTTTGTTTGCCACACATGATTGGGACGATGAGAAAACTCGGAGTTCTGAGATACTACCTGTTATTAATAATCAGATCGCATTACCGTTAAACCAGGGCCCACAAAGTTTACTTAATATCCAAGCTTTATATGGTATTGATCGGGATAAACAAATCAGTCTACAAATAAGCGCCTATAAAGTAGAAGCTACCCCCACTGCTCTAGCTACTCTTAAAGATTTAGGATTAAACCACTATGTGCCTGAGAATGGTTTTGTGACTATTCCTAAACAGGCATTTGAAAAAGCTTTTGAGATTGATAATGATCTTTATGGTCAATTTGGTTTCTCTCACGCCCAGAACATTATGATTCGCCAGGGTTTCGTGGAGGGCAAGGCGCGTGCTATTAATGCTACCCAAAAAATTGACATTTCTACTGAAGAGGGTCAGAAATTAACCCAAGGCCAACAGGCCCTCCAGATTGCTCAAAACAAGGCCGCAGCCGTGAATCATTTGAAGATTTTCTTACCGGTTCTTAATGGTCGTGGTGTTGATTATGAAGAAGTTGATCTTTCGAACTTGCGGCAGACGGTCGATCGTATGGCTAGCGCAGCTAAAGAGGATCAACGTTATAAACTCAATTATGACATGGTAACTCCTACAGAACAAAAAGAGCGCATTAACAAGTTGTTCTTTAATAATCTTATTCAATTGGATGAGAACGGAAAACTTGATGAGGCTCTCGATCCGGAAATTCGCCATCATGTCGAAGAAGCGTACAAAGAATTAAAAGCGAGAAATATCCCAGTAAGATCATTCATTGCTCGCTTCCAATATAATTTTCGTGATACTAGTTTTGGTGGTCACAGGGGCTCTGGTGGTAAGGAATACGATAAAGAAGGCAATGCCATTACTGAACGCGAGGAAAAAGTTGTTCACGTGAATCCTTCTGCGGCTAACATTGCCCCCTATCTTGAAGATACAGAATTGAAGGATGTTGATACTGCACAAGAACGCATTGCTGAGACCATCTTGCACGAAGCGTTAAGCCATGTCCGTACTGCTTCTCACTATTCTCAAGTAGAAGTGCGTCGTATTTGGGAAAAATCGCTTAAAGCCATGGAAATGATGAAACAGAGCGGTAAATCAGTGGTTCAAATTCCTTTAACCAATCGTGAAGGTGTTGAAGAGTATGAGGCAATGCGCAATGATAAGGGAGAAATAGTGAGCGCGATGCTGATAAGCATTACTAATACGAGCAAGGAAAATATGCGATTGAAACATCTGGAATTTGGGAATTATAAGATTTATTTGTTACCCGGACAGAAATTAAATTATAAGGAAGGGAAATTGATAGATAAGGATGGCCAGGTTAAAGATTTCAACCCTAGTCAGTCAGGCCCACTTACGCTTAGTGACGTTATGGCTAATTTATCAGAAGAAGAAATAGCGGGTATTGAAGCAAAATATTGGGAAGCAGCAGGGCGTATAGGCGGTAGTAATGAAAAAATTAATCGAATAGCAGAGCTTTTACCGTTTATAAACCACAGCCAGCAAAGTATTGATGAAAAGGAATATGATGTAGCGCTCGACGCGTACAGAAAAGCTGTTGATCGTTGGCAAGATCGTCAAGATAAGAGCATGCTTTCCTCTTCGAAGGAAGATCACGCCATGGTTACCGCCGATTTATCTCGTGAAGAAATCGCCAACCGTTTGCACGAATTACTTTCCAGGCCAGCCGCTGAATTCAGGCTTCAACAGCAAGCTAACAACAGATTGTTGATCGAAGCCCACAAGCAGATGGTCCGCGCCAATCGGGTTGAACAAGAAAAACTTGCTCAAGCCGTTGCCGATCTTCAAGCCAAAGAAAATCCAACACCAGCAAAAGATTTAAGTGACGCTTTAAAATTAGCCTTTCCTCAACCAGAAAATATTGAATCTTCTCAGCCGGGTGCGAGCGCAAATCCCGCCATACGTCCTACTTCTCCAGAAGAACCAAGTTTGTTGCTCGCACCTGCTGAGGAGGTTGCTCCTGTTCCATCCGCTGAGGTTGAATTCCAGCAGTGGCTTGCAAATTTTGAAAAAGAGCTTGTCAACGCTGTGCCCAAGGCTTCTCAACAAAAAGCTGTTCCTGCGCCGCGTCTAAGAATTTTACCTTTCGACAGAACCGGTCAGGGGCTGCTTTTTAAGGATGTGCATAAGAGATTGAAGACCCTTGAGCAGCCGGAACCTCAACTACTTCCTGAATTTAGTATTGGACAATTGCCGTTATTTGTTCCCGTACCAACATTGGGTGGCAAGAAAATAGAAAAATTACCAGCCGAAATCGACACAAGGACTTTTGAAGAACTGGCTGCTCAAGACGATCTTTTGGCACAAAAGCTCAAGGAGCTGTATGAACAACAACATGGTCAGCGGGAATTAGCTCAACCTGCGCCGCAACCGACGACTGGTCTGACCGTCGTAAGCGCCCAACCGACTGCTCCTGCCGAAGCAGGATCGACGTTGTTCCTTACAAGGAATCTCCAAGGGGCAAATCAGGAAAAATTGACCGTCACTGACGAGAAGGACCGGCAATCGCAGTTGGCTATCACAGCAGCCTTTAATCAATTAAACAATCCCACCGAGCCAGAGCTGACGCAGGCCTTAAGCAGCGCACTGCCTAAGATTAAAGTAGCGACAGGCACTATTTATACACAGCCCAACACAAAAGCGTTTTTGTGGTTTAATGAGCGCGATAACATCCATCTACTGGAATATTGGCTGGTTCAAGCAGGCGATCACAATTTTGTCTTGCCCAAGGATTTGAAAGAATGGGCCTTGGCCTTCCCGGCCCTAGAAGGCAAAGTCATGGCCGTGGAAGTTAAACTCAATGACGGCCAAGCGTGGTCTGTAAAGACTCAGCCTGTTGCGACTGAAGTAGAGCGCGGTATTTCGAATTCCGACAAGTCGATGCTTGCCGATCGGCCGTCGATATCCATGGGGCGCACTCAACTCTCTGCCCGTGACACGGCAGTTCATTTGCTTAATTTCAGGATGGAAGTTGCCAATAAGTTAAAACTTCTGACAACGTATCCGGATTTTGATAAAAATGAGCTGGAGGTTGGCTTCATAGCAGGGCCGTCGGGGATTCCCAGCTTCGAACGCGGCGGGATGAAACGCCAGGTTTACTCGTTTGAGCAGTTCCCCCCTGAAGGCATAGGCTTCCATACGCATCCGGTCACCAACCATCCGCTTCTGGGGCGTTTGTATTTCAACAGTTTTATTCCGAGCACTCTTGATTTGACTAATACCCAAGACCGGCTGTCGAAGGAAGTTATTGTCTGGGGCCATCCGGATGTTGGCTTTTTTGCGACAGAGGTGAAGTTTGATCCGGCGACCGACAAGGATGCCATCGCGCTGGTCAGCAAGTTTTCGAACGGGGGCGGAATTTCGCAGATCGAGGTGGCACAGCAGTTGTACGATAAAGGCGTCCTGAAATTTTACCGGCTGACGGACAGCAAAGGCAATCCTTACGGCCCGCAAGCCAAACAAGGCCAGGAAATACCTGAATTCGAACCGATCACCATCAACGATGTGCGCGCGTTGTATAACTTTGACCGCAAACGCGGACAAGCGTTCGTCATTGATCAGGAAGTTGCAGAGCTTTCGCAATTCAAGGCCCGGAAAGAACAAGAGCTGGAGCTTTTAAATAAAGGCGTCAATAATTCTAACCTTACTGCGGAAGATAGACGCGTGGCATTGCAGAATGCGATCAATCGATATGCTCGGAATATCGTTCGTTTGGCCAAGGAAAAAGAAAGCATTGATTTGACTTTGCCGAAATGGGTGATTGGTTCTCAGGCGTCCGACGGGGCGATGACCGCTGAAGAGGTGATTAATGGTGTTGCCGACGCTGGTCGATATAAAACCACAATCCAAACACTAAGGCAAAAGTTAGGCCGAGAATTGCTATCCCCATCTCAATCTCCTTCCTTGGCAGGACAAATTAGGGAAGGTATTAATGGTGCTGTTTATGTGACCTACGCTGATCAATTAAGAACCAAAGACCAAAGATTACAATTATTGATAAACCAAACAGGATTGTTGCCATTTTATTTGTCTCCTTTGGGGGGGAATATAGCCACGCTAAACAATAACAATCCAAAAGCGATGGCTGCAAGACCCAATTTAATTAATAAGGACACATTCCTTAGAGCTTCCGCGAAAAATTTACGTCTTGATGAGGTCCAAAATTCATCCATTAGTAGCAATATAACACCGATTGCTGGAGCTGTCAAGGAAGGCGGTATGAGAGCGCTCGACGGGGCGATGACCTCACAGAATGGCGGGACGGCCACCTCCCGCCGGGATTTCTTGTTGAAGAGGTTCATTCCTGTCGTCGTTGGCGTGGCTGTTGCGCCGTCTTTATTGGCCCAGCAGACTCAGAAGATTAAATACGCCAATGACAAAAACCATGTCTTTGATTTGCGTACGGCTACAATACTCGATCCTAAGCAAGAAATTAGCGAAGACCGAATGGGGATTTTCAACAAAGGGAAAGTCGATATTGCCAAAATTTTCTTAGGCCAATGTGTTCTTGTCTTAGCGACCTTTGAGGGAGATAACCGCGTTGCCATGATGCATCTTGCTTCCGGACGTCTTCTGGATCCAAAAACCGGCAGGAGGGATATTTATGAGTCTTTTGATATAGAGGATCAAGTACGTAAATTCAAACAGAATTTGCGTGATGCAGGGATCGATTTAGATGATAAAGACCAGAGAAGGAAAGTAACCATTCATACATTCCGCATGGGCAGCTCTTCCCTTAAACCTAAGTTCTGGCCCACGCTGGATGAGACCCTGACACAGCTTCTCGGCAATTTCGTCAATCACCCGGTCATGCGCGGGTACGATGGATTTAAGATGGACTTTAACAGAGTTGATGGGCCGTGGAAAATTAATATTACCGATGTTGCTGATCCAAAGAATGTTTACTATAACTATGAAATTGCCCCGCGCTCGGGCAAGCTGGTTAAGCAAGACAAGGCCATGACTATCAAACTCGCCGACAGAGCCGTGGTGAGTCATTTGTTGAATTTAGCCCAAACCAAACCTATGGATTTTGCCATGGAAGCCAAGAAGGGGCCGGAAGTTCGTGAAATAGCCAAGAGATATTATCCTGTTTTAAGAGACGCCGCGATGTCCGCCAAAATCTCCGATTTTGCGGAAAAGGAAACAATAGTAAAGGCTTACCCGGGTGAATTACTTAATCGTTTACATGCCATTACCAAACACCTGGGAAATTCTTTCCCGAACGACAACGATTGGACGGTGTTTGAATTGATGTTGACGGCGTTAAAGCGTAATTCTCTGATTCAACTGCCATTGAATAAAGTCGCGTTTGTGGGTACTGATTCCGATGTGTTGCCGAAACTATTTTCTGAGGTTTCACCGCAGTCCAACATCAAGGTCGTGCAGCCGGGTATTTTAAGGAAAGTCTGGGGAGGCCAAGAACGCTATGTTCATCTTGCCAAAGCCATCCAGCAAGTCGGTTTTGAAGATGAGAATAAGGACATTGATTTTATCTTCAGCACCGGACTATTTAACATGGAGCTGCAAGAGGCCCAAGGGGACAGGACAGATATGTCTAAACAGGTGATGAACCGTACCAGTCTGCGGCAGTTAGTCGGTCAGGGCACCGCCAATGAACGCCGCGTTGATATGTGGAAGGCCATCAATGCGCATTTGTCCAAACAGGGAATAGCTGTTATTAATGTTGGACCAATGCGTGACTATAAATTTGAAGCTTTAATGAAAGGCGCTGGAGCGCAACCGGAGTGGTTAATAGGAGGCATGTATTTATTTAATAAACAGACAGATCGCGCCATGTTTACACAACGGCCAGAGCAGAATGTCGGGTCTTCGACAGAAATGTCTTCCACCACTTTGGGTAAGGATTGGTCGATGGCTTTCCCATGGGTCGATTATGAATTCAAGAAGGCAAAGGATAAGGCGGAGTTTATTAAGAGCTTCTTTATGGATCGGTTTGGAACCGGTGTTGGTTTGAGCTGGGCGGACGTCAAAGCCTATTTGCAAAAAACAGAACCGGACTTTGAATCCACCGGCTACGCCGACGGATGGCAGGATCTGGTGGCCATACGTCGGGCGATACAATCGGCCATGGATAGTTTGGATGAAAACCAGTTGATAGAGCTGTTTACTGCGCCGCCATTCAAAGCACAAATCGCCACAGCGTTTGGCGGCCGGGTCCTATTGCAGAACATGCTTTTATTGTGGAGTTTTGCCCATGGCATGAGCACCAAGCAAGACAGAAAAGCCAAAGTCGATGCCTTGCTTAAGACTATATTAGAGAAAGCCGGTGTTTCTAGTGTCGTCCCCGAAAGTATTTATCGGGGACCTAGTACTTCAGGAACTTCTGGACCCCCGACAAAAACATTCGGGGGTGACAAAGTTTTGCCTGTGCAATTCCCTGAGCCAGAGCTTCAACCTGCGCCTGCTATTCGGCCGGTCCCCCTACCCGTGTCATTGCGAGCGAATGAAATGAGCGAAGCAATCTCTTATCCTAATAAAAAGATTGCTTCAGTCGCTTCGCTCCTTCGCAATGACACCAATGTGGTGGTTATTAATTTCAATCGCATCATGATGAATCCTCAGGCCACGGCCAGGGGGCCAGTAACGAAAACTACAGATGCCTATAGCCCTGTCCGAGAAGCCCAGCAGATAGCCGATTCTGCTGACGAGGCCATGACGACCATAACTTTAAACAATGGCGTAACAATAGAAACACCTGTGAAGGAAGCTTCGGAAATAGAAAACCTCATGGGCACGAAAAGAGACCGTCCCGTTGTTATCATGACCACAGAATCTGCCCAGGGTAGTTACTTATTACAAAATTTTGGAATTACAAAGGGATGGGAATTCTCGCACACCTCGTTGGCTGACATTGAAGAAATTTTGGGGACGAACAATGTTACTGAAAAGATACGTCAGTTAGTAGCAGAAGAAAAAGTTCGTCGTCAGCAAGAGGATTATACGCCGCGCCAGATCCGTGTGCTCGACTGGGGGGCTGGTTCAGGCACAGCTCTGGAGGATTTAGTTAAAGTGTTGGGCGAAGACAGGGAGTATGTTGAACTGATTGCTTATGGCAACATGGTTTATTCTAATCAATCGAACGCAGCCGATAGAACCATTTTTGATGTGAAAGAAAATTTGGGGGCTTATATTGAACCAGGCAGTATCGACCTTGTCTTTAGTCATTTAGGGCTTTTCCACGCGGGGATTCGGTACATTAATGATGATCTCATGGCGCTGGTCCGCGCGGGAGGAACAGTTGTTTTCAATACTGATTCTCCTCAAGCCGTGAAGACGGTATTCCCTGAATCAATGGATGTAGCGGGGTTAAAAGTCAATTATGTGATTGCTGCTCTGATAAAGAACTTACGGACAAGTTCTGTGGTGGTGTTAAGGCCAGCCTCAGATGCCAGTCCGGTGATGACGATGGAGAATGGACAGCCATTGCCGCTGGTCCAGGCACGGGAATTATTAGAACACATGAACAAATGGTTTAAACGTACACCTGTGATGGATGGTGAACGTGACCGTACCATTAGAACACGGCTTGAAGAAGCCGTCCAATCGAGCCAGCTTAATACAGCCTCTCCTGTTGCCGCATCGTATCGTCGGCTTAAGGAAGGAGAAATAGCTCAATCCATTGCCCAGTTCTTCAGTGATAAGAACATAAGCGATAAAGCTGATCAGATGAGTCTCGTTAATACTGCTATTGCTTATTTGCATGCTGGGCAGTGGCAGCCGCATGACGCGGCCATGACGGCAGCGGCGGGAGCAGGACAAGCGGCGGCAGCATCGACCGCGGATATTCTGCAACAGCGTTTGGGCATTCTCAAGCAGGTCGCCTCTTATGTACAAAAGCATTTTGCCAAACGCCAGGGCAACCCCACGGATGTTCTTTTCAATGATGTGATGTTTGTTGATCAGCTTAAGATCGCCGAGAGGATTATCAAAGAACGAATAGCGGTGGCTCCCAATGCTGCAGGTAAATCTCTGGCTGAATTTTTGGCTGCCTTGTCTGTGGCCCTGGCTGGCCAGCACGCTACATTATTGGGCCGTAACGAAGGTGACATCAGCAAATTCTTTGACGATGTAGACCTGCCGCCTGGCTTTATCGCCACCTACCAGCAAATGGCCCAAGAAATCAGTAGCGCCTTTGGCCAAAACATCCGCCTGGTTAACATGGATGAATTAATTGAAGAATATCAGATGGCTCTTGCCAAAGGAGATGTCCAACAGGCCAAATTACTAGAAGAACAGATTAAGCAAGCTCTTGACGATACCAGCGCCATCAAATTCTTCTCATTGACCAGCCGCGGCCATCTGCCGCAGCGTATCAAACACGATCCTAAACTCCTGGCTGCCCTGCAGTCTTCCAAATTAAACGGCATAACGATCCTGGATGAGGCCGATGACCTCTTGTTGCTTGAGGTAACCTATATCGCTTCTGAGCCGGTGAACGTGGCCAAGAGCGACATAGCCAAAAACATGGTCAAGAAGATCAAGGAACTCTCCAAGCTTATTAATATTGAAGGTATCAAGCCAGGCAAAGGCAAGGCTATCAAGAGAGTTGCCACCATTAAAGAATTTGAAGAGGCGCAGCAGAAGAAAGAATTGGCCGTCTGGTTTAGCGGTCAGATCGGCGTCAATGGTTTGGCCGGTACGCCGGATATGCTGGTGACCAAGGCGGTGTTTGAGCATTTGCACGATTATCCGGCTTATTTTGTGGAAAGCGTCATTCGCGGCATCATGGAACCGATCAATACAAGACTGGTCCCTGCAGAAAAAGACGGTAAACTCCAGCTGGTGTCCCGCAGCCGCATCGGTGAACCTCAGAAGGATTTGATTTTCAGCGAATTCCCTTATCTGATCGTCCAGACCTTGAAATATAACCAGCAGAACTCCGGCCGTAAGATTGTCATTGATGATTTGCAAGTGACCAGCGCCAGCGTTTACGAAAATCCGATCCAAGAAATCCTTCAAGGCCCCATCGGCGGCGCGACCGCTACCAAGAGCACAGCCCAGCAAATCATTGAGGCCAAGACAGGTTTGCGCATTGAGCCCGACGATATTATCGGTGGCGAAAGCAATTTGATTGAACAAATGACCTGGTCTGGCCAGCGTCAAGTGGTGGTTGAACCTGTCGATTCCGTACTCAAACGCGCTTTAGAGCTAGTGCGACAAGCCAAGAGCAATCATCACGGCTCCTTGGTGTTTGCTGATAACTATGAAACTCTTCAAGCTACGGCCAAGCTGTTGCGCCAGGAATTCGGCAACGACCAGGTGGATGTTATTGATGGAAGCGAGTCCGATATAAGCAAATATGAGAATGAGATAGGCAGCAAGCAGCGCATTGTGGTGGCCTTGCCTATCGCCGCCAAACAGCACGACTTTAAAGGCAATATTGATTTGATTATTCTTTACGGCGAGCGCTGGACGTTGACCGATGGCACCCACGCAGTCAACCGTATCCTACGCCACGCAGGGGAAACCGGCAGTATTACTGTGTTGACTCAGAAGGATGAGCTTAATCAACTCATCGATCAGATTAAGGAACTGACGCCAGATATTGAACGTTTATTACCGCAGAACTCCTCTTATAATGACCTTAAGCAATGGGTGAATGATTTTAATAACAGGACCAGTGATCCGGTTGAGTTATTCAAACTGGCCATACGTTTCCATGAATTGCGGCAGCGTTCGCACGCGCATGAGCATGCGGTGGATACCGTCTTGCGTAACAGCCGTCAGACCTGGCTCTTGAATAAATTAAGGGAAATGGTTCAGTTGCCATCAGCGACGGAGGCTGACAAGCAGGCTTTGGATTATCTGCAGCAGCGCGAAGCCGTAGGGCATTACGGTTCCACCATGCAGGAGCTTAATACCACTGCCTTGACCGGACGCGATTTGGTCAAGCGCATTTCCACCATGCGCTGGGATGCGTTAGAATCCATGGCCAATGATCTTTTAGCTTACAGCGAGCCTTCCAGCGGGGCACCTGTCAGCGACGGTATTCGTCGATTAGCGCAAGAAACGCTGGATTCGATCCAACAGC
Source organism: Candidatus Omnitrophota bacterium (assembly GCA_016201795.1). Lineage (GTDB taxonomy): Bacteria > Omnitrophota > Gorgyraeia > Zapsychrales > Fredricksoniimonadaceae > JACQCF01. The sequence goes on from JACQCF010000010.1 coordinate 112,627, forward strand.
GCCGTCTGAAGGAAGCCGCCGAATTTATGGTGTATCAGCCAAGCCAGGGCGACTCGGTCAAGGAATCAGGTGCTTATGAGAATCCTGATCATGAAGCGATCTTGCGCGGGGCGTTGTTCTTAGGTGATGGAATTTTGCCAAGCCGTATCAGCCGTGCCTTTAATGAACCACAACAAAGCATAGCTTCGGCCCTTGCCAAGGGTGTCAGCCAGCAGCGTGTTTCTGAATTTAGTGAGCAGGAGATTTCCCCTGAAATGGCCGTCAAAATGCTTCATAGCGGTCGTGGCCTGACGGTTTCGCCTACCAACGATGCTTTAACTCAAAATGGCTACTTGTTCTTAGGGATGTGGAAACATCTACAGCTCATTCAAGGACTGCATGGTCAGCAATTCCGCCGCCTGGCGGATAGGCTGGGAACGGCTTTAATTGGTACCAAAGAAGATGCGTTTAATATAGCACTGGCTTTGTGGGATTTGAATCTTAAGGATGTAGAAGAAGTCTTGCAATTGGTCAGCGTGGTCGACGGTATTAATACCATTACAGGCGCCAACATAGCGTTGTCTGATGTGGTGATTGCGCTTGGTTTAAGCCGCGGTAGTTCACAGCAGCTTATCAAGGAAGTTGCCCGCCTGGCAGGCGTGGCGCTGCCAGCTGCCCTTAACGAATATTTAGATGCAGTGGTTGGAAAGATTCAAGAAGCCCAACGGCTCCAGAGCCGCATACAGCAACTGCAACTTTTGATGAGTAAGGGAGGATCGTTACCACAACGGTGGAGCCTGTGGCGGCAGTTACAGGAAGTTCAAGCGCTGTTGCAGAAGAATCATGCTGAGCGCAGGGGGGCTTTGGAGAAAATTACTTACGCAAATCTGGAAGCCATGAGAGGTCAGGGTCGCGTGGTGGATGCGCTGCGCCTGTTGGGTGTTAATATTCCTGAGAATCAGGTCAATGAAGAGCAGATTAACCGCACCTTGAATTTCCTAAGAACTAAGTTGGGCGATGATATCAATAAGATGAATATCACAGATATCGTGGCCGTTATCGGGCAGCCATTAGGCGCCTTATTGTTGCTTGAGAATCCAGACAGGTCCAATCCGTTGGTCACCGCTATTATAGAGAAGGCGGAAGTCTCTGCCGAATCCATTGACGCCTATATTAAGCGTCATGAGGGGCAAGCTGATTTCAAATCCAAAGCCAGGAAATTGCAGGCATTGGTCGCTAATAACAGTAGCGTACCGTTAGCCCGCGTGGTGGAAATAATCGGTCTTAAACAGGCAGCAGGGTTAATTCAACAAACAGATGAGGATACGCTGAAGTTAGTGCGTGAGGTTGCGGCAGCCGCTGGGGCCAGTGAAGAACAGAAGATGGAATTCTGGACAAATCTGTTAGCCCGCCAAGATGCCCAGCCTCAGCAACTGGAAGATGCCGAATTTTGGTTGAAATATGGGTTGTCGTTAAGGAGTATTTACGATAACCACGACCGCCTGGTGCCGTTAAAAGCTGTTTTCGTCGGCCAGCCGGTGCTTGATTCGCAAAATAAGGAAGCCTCTATTGATTCTTATTACCGTTATTTGGCCCAGCAGGCATTTTTGAATGAGAGATTGGACGAGTTATTGGCCGCTGGCGGTTTAGATCGTATCAACCCTCAGGACATCGAAGCCTACATTAAAACTCAAGCCTTGCAGTTGCGTCAACAGGCCAATGAAACCAACACCATACCGGCTGATGGCCGCAGTGTCAGGATTGCCGGGATTAACCAATTAGCCCTGTCGGGTACAGATACTGAGTTTATAAAGACTGTTTTACGCGTTTTCCTTAAGGCAGACAAGAATGTTAAGGCAGTGGCTTTCGTAGCCAATGATAGGCTGATTCAGGGCAAAATCTCCGGCAAACTTCAGCCTTATGGAGCACTGCCAGTTCAGTTCAGCCAGGGTTCTGGACTTTTAATCATGCGTCCGGCCGATTTCAATAACCCTCAACTGATCACCCAATTAACCCAGCTTGCGTTTTTGGTTGAGCCTGAAAAGCCAGCTTCTACACAACTTGATGAACCTACTGTGCCGATAGCGCCCCAATCTCAAAATAATTTGTTTACTAACTTATCTACCCGAATGTTCAGCTTGGGCGCTGCCATCGGACTGTTCTTTGCCGCGGAGAGTTTAAAAGCGCAGGATAATAGCTTCCCTGAGGGCAAGAAAGCCATTGCCCAGTCTACCTCTAATAATAGGCCCAGACAGTGGCCCACAGATGAAGGCGGTCAGACTAGCCGTAAAAATCCTTTAGGACCGACCTCTACAGGGCCGACTTTGCCGCAGCCAGCACCTCTGAATCCAACCCCGCCAACACCTGGAGGCTCTGGTAGCAGCGGTATTGCACCTCCGCCGATCATTGCGCCAGCACCGCCATCAGCAGCGCCTTTTATAATCAAGCCATCGTTGTCTTTGGCTAGGGCTACAGATATAGCTTTAAGTTCTGAATCAGGTCGTAAATCGACCGGCGCTGCAAGGCGCACCTATTCTCCCGGTATTACTTTATCTGTACTAGCATTCCTCATGCTAGCATACAGAGTGATATTCAAGAGGAACAAGAGTACCATATGGGCGATTACTAATCGCCCGTACAAAGAAGTTTCCGATGCGTTTGTAAGCGAAAGCATTGCAGCGCAGACGGATGCAGCAAATGAAGGTGAAGAAACTGTAAGTGCAATAAAACGCAGCAACAGTGGCTTAGCGCAAGCTACGCCCGCTGGAAATACGGAAAGTAGTATACGTTCTCGCGACATTAATGGGGTCCCGAGCTTGTCAAGGGATACCAGCAATGACGCGGTTATAGGCAGTATCCATAACATTGACATTGGCGCGTCTAACCAAGCCAACGGGGTCTCCAGAGTACCGGGGATCGAATCCGTGGGCAAAGGTATAAGCGGTCCCGCCTTTGGCGGGATTGGCGACGTAGGCGCTAACAATATAAGTATAAGTGTAAGTTCTGTGCCCAAGGCCCAAGGTGTGGAAAGTGTACCTGAAATAAGCCGGGGCATTAATAATAGATTTACCCAAGGTTCAACAGGTGCGTCCGCCACCGCTTTAACTGCAGCGGGGCAAGCAGATAGTCCCGTAGAACGGGATAAATCGAAGGCGCAGAAAGTATTTGTACCCACGGCTGAATTGGAGGTCGTCAAGACCAAGAATATCGGCGGTGGAATTCGTCTGTTCGCCCGTAATTTAAATTCCACAAAAACCCATGATTCAAGCGCAACCCTAAGCGCCGCTAACGTTAGCGGTTCCCAAGCCGCTAACGTCAGCAAAATTTTCCGCATTTCGGCAGTTTTAACCCAATTTATTAACTTTGTGCAGAACAAAACAGGAGGTGCACCATGGTCAGCAAAACGCTTCACATTCAGCATTTTGTCAGCATCCCTCGTCTCAATTCTCAAATCGCTACCGCTCGTGACCACCGCAACAAAACGCATATCTTCCTTATTGAAGAAAGCGGGCAGGAGGTCTACAAACGCAACGGCCTCAACCAAAGCTGGGTTCGGCTTGAGCAGCAAGACCGTTATCGGCTTATTGACCTTCTTAATCACCCCGACACTGTGGGCCGCCCCCGCTACAGCACCGACAATCTCAGCGGCCTCAACTAACTGGCTTGGATTGGCGGGAATAGGAGTTATCGTCATTGCCTTGGCTCTATTGACGATTGCCCATCTGACAACCAAGAAACATGTCCATGGTAATATCGTGGACATCGTGGACGTTGAGCTTAAAACAGTTGCTCGATCGATTATCCGATCGATTGTTCAATTTGTTGCTGAACTCATCAAGTCAAAATCAATTTTTGAGGCAATGCGCACAAGGTTCGTTAAAACTATAGTCTTCGGGGGAGTTGTCTTTACTGTGTTTGTTGCCCCCGCCTATGCGCAAGTAGTTAAGTTCAACGCTTCACCCCAAAGTATTACAATGCAAGTTACCGCCCTGCCCCGAGCAGGTTTTGTGGATGCCACCCCCGCCTTAAACATCGGCGGGGCAGGCCTGCCCCTCAACCCCGCTGGGGGCGTGTCCCCAGCGGCTGTTATGCCGGCAACTATGACCCATGTGCCGGGGAACTATTCCATTGAAGAATTGACCGGTCAAATCAATGAAAGTCTCAAGGATTCTCATGATGTGATTACCCAGGGAAGAGAAATTATAACCAAGAAATGGGCAACGATGGACTCTACAGAGAAGACCAGATATGTAGAGTCGTTGAAAAATTCAGGCTTGCCAGAAGAAGAAAAACAGGCGGTATTAGGTGAGCTGGCAGGGCTTGAGAAAGCCTCAGCGACCAACGCCCATAATGACTTAGTTAAAACTGCGGAAGCTAAGCATGCTCAGAATATCGAAAAGCCGAAAGAAACCACGCCGACACCGGCCAAAGTAGTTCCAGCAACAAATAATGTGGATGCTACTCCGCCCCAAGAAGATACCTATCACGGCTTAGCACCAAGCCGTGTGAAACAATTGTTAGATGAACAAAAGACCCGCGTTCAAGCACTGCTGGCTAAGTCCAAAACAGCGGTCACCAATGAGCTTGCCATTTATCAGCTGGATGCTCTTACCCAGCTGACAAAATATGAACGCATCATCGTGCGCGCGGCCGATGAGAATGTGAGGAACTATTTCAGCGTTATGGAATATGGCGTTCTACCACCAAGAATCAATGGAGGTCTGAAGAATTCATCAGCGGAGTTTGTTATCTATGATACCGCCAGAGGCTCTTATGTAGTGGTTAGCGAAGAGAAGTATACCAGGGTCAACAGCGATGAGTTGGTCCAAGTGGCCCATTTGGCTGACCAGTCAGAGATTGCTGTCATCATGAAGGATAATCCCGCAGATGTTTATAAGTACATGACTGCCGAGCAGGTGATCAAAGTCTTAGACGAGGCCCATCAACATGGCGTGCGTAACCCGGCTATATTCTTGGCTCATCCGCAAGTGCCTTCTAACAAAAATTTTGCCAGTACGACAAAAAACCTCAAATACCGCGCCTTAGAAGCACTCTACGGTGCTGTTCCGGGCAAATACCGTATTTATTGGGGTTCAGATGTACAGACCCATCAGTTTGACCACAACGGCACGTATGATATCGCCAGCCACGTGGCCCACGGCATGATCAAGAAAGATTTCGATGCTAAAGCTGAACTGAAACGCATCATGCAAGGGGCGGATAAAGATGAAGATGAAAACCTGGAAAAAGAACGGACCAAGACCCAGGATTACTTAAAAAAGACATTAGACAAGAAAGAAGATGGCCGTAGGTTTATTGCCGATCAAATCGCCTTGCAGACCTTGCTACAAGATCATCAGAATGAAGTGGATAATGCCATAGTTGACTTCATCTTAAGAAAACAGGATTACACACCGCCTTCCTTCCAGGGCGCTATTGAGCAGATGCTCAAAGAGCACCGGACAGCCTTTAGGTCTAAACAAGAGGATCCGTTCTTTGGTGTGGGGCTGCAATTTAGCAAGGGCACGCCAGCCAACTTAGCCTTGGGCCGTTTTGGTCATTTAGGTTTACCGATAGGCGGTGACCTTGGCCTTAACTTCGCTGTTCCTCATGAAGGCGGTATACTCGCGGAGATGGGTCAAACCGGCTTTGGCTTAGCGCAGAATGCAGGAAAGTTGAATCTGGCTTTGGATGCCGGAATCTTCGCCAATGACAGCTTGAAATTACTCAATACCATGAAAATGCGCAATGCTGACGGCGGTATATACTTGCGCAAAGATTCTCTTGGCGCTCGCATAGAACATACGTTAGGGTTTAATACCACCAGATTCCTCAATAATAGTAAATATGATACCGAAGAAAATGAGGAACACTTCAAGCTTCGTAATTTAACCACGCTGGGTCCTGTGGATTCCATGGAAGCAGCTCCTGTCAGACTCTTCCAGCAAATTCCTTGGTTAGGGCATACCTGGGTAGCCAACCTTTTTGGCAAGACTAATAGTGTGATGCCGTTTGAAACCACCTATCCGGCGGTGCCTGAATTTGGCAGCAAGCCAATTTCATTTAATCGCGCTTCGCTGCTTAATACCAACAGCATGAATAATTCGTATCTATTATTTGAGACCGAACGCGGCAGCATCGCCCCGTCCTTAACTTATGACAGCAACAAACGTCCTTTGCGCAGCGAAGAAATGCAATCCTATTATGTCTATGACTTAGCCGCTGGTAAGAAGTATTTGGTTGAACGCAGCCCGATGTTCTATACCTCCAAGCTTGGCGCTGAAGCGGATATCAAGGCCTTTACTGAAGATCCTAAACATCCAGAGAATAGATTGTTATGGCAAGATATCGGCGAACGCCATATTCAAAACTCTATTGTGAACGGCTCCCTGGAAGAAGAGATAGCCCTGAAGCTCAGTGCCAACGACGGCGAGTATGGCCCGATTTTGGGTGCCAGCCGCAACCCGATTAATTTTGAAATCATTGAATTGAACAACAGCATCATACCGTTTACCACCAAGCAGCGTATTGCTGATCCTCGTAATCCAGACCGTACTGTGCTAGTGGATGTGGTGAGCGTTCCTAATGACCAGTTCCTTGGCTCCATGGGCAGCTCCACCAACCGCGAGTTCTTGCCGATTTATGAGAGTTCACCAGCCGGAAGCGCCCAGTTCTTGGGACTTCATCATAAGTATCCTGATGGCACAACACCCGTGATCTGGACATCGCAAGAATTTGGATCTGTCGCTTCCATTGAAAATATGACTAATGCGCCAGCGGTAACACAAGCGTTGACCAACCGCGTGTGGGTGTCTTTACTCAGAGAAAGCCGCTCAACCAATAATGTTGTTCTCTACAACCATCGCGATTTGAACATTGCCAAACATAAGGATGAAGTAGAATTTGCTCTGAGCAGCCTCAAGCCGGAAGTTCGCAAAGACATCAACATGGTCTTGGCTGATTACAGCGCCCAGTTAAAAGACAGCGTTATCATTCGCAACTATAAGGGTAAATTCAACATTCTCTTATTAAGCCAGAACTTCCTCAGAGATATGGCCGAGAGCATGAAGAATGAACAACCAGCTCAGATTAAAGATATTAAAGAAGGCAGTGTGTCTGAAGATATCTTAAAGAGAGCGGCCATGGCCAGAATTGAGATGAGAAACACTGTGATCATAGACGGTAACCGTATTGGTATTGTGCCGCCTATGCCTAAAGACAAACCGCTCTTGGCTCGCAGCAGCCCTGAGTATCGCGTGAGCTATGTTTCTGATAAACAGGAAGCCCAGAAGATTATGATTGCCGTCAAACCGGTGAGCAAAGAACCGTTTATTCGTACCTTCAAAGTCAATGGTCGTGAGTTTGGTAAATTCGAACTTAAAGCTTACCCAGGTGATCCGGCTGTGCCGCTGGTTTACTTTGATTCCAATCGTCCGGCGGATCAGTGGGAACAAATCACCGTCGGCGCTAATTATGAAGATCCGTTGGCTAAAGTCAACCAAGCCAAGGGCTGGGGCGCGCTGATCAATGCCAAGACCGGCGAACAAACGATCGCCACCAACAATCCAGCTGTTACCCAGGTCATGGCCATGGTGGATCAGAAGGCCAAAGAGTTACAACAGAAGAACGTCACCGAAGACAAACTGGTGATTGGATTATTGCGTACCGTGGGTGAGGCCATCAACACCTACCATATCACTGACACCAATGTGATCAATCAGGTTAAAACGAATCTAATCAAAAGGTTTAGCCATAAAACAGATCAGGTCAGCAAGGCCGAAGTAGATTACATCAAAGATTTAGCCAATGCCGAAGGTACTCAAGCTAAGCTGGATGCTTTAAAGAGTCAGTTAGAGGGCATTGACAATCAACAGAACAAAGCCATACATGAAACGTTCTCAGCCATTATGGATCTTGGCGTGGAAATGGGTGATCAGCATCACATTGTAAATCGTGTTAAAGAAATTTCCATGATGGTCACCACCAACGCGCCGGATGTCTTCACTAATAGCATGAACCAGGTGGTCACCAATTATTTTGATGTAGGCGCACGGGCTTACTACAATCAGTTTAGAAACGATGCGCATAAGGATTTGAAAGCAGCAGCCAATAGGGTCCTCAATGATTTCGCCAATAGCGCCGCGCATCAGAGTTTTATCAGTCCTTTGGATATGAATACATTGAATAATTCCATATCCAGCAATTTAGTGACCATTGCCCAGTACCGCAACTGGCGCACTGTATTCCCAGCCACCAACACCACCGCTCAAATCATCGGTGTGGTGCCGGACGACTTAAGTGGAGCTCGTGATCAAATTTCCACCAATCAATTCAATTTGAACATTGTCCTTGCCAACCAGAGAGCATGGAATGACAGCAACCATACGGATACGAACGCGGTGGCGAACTTATTCCAAGAACTGGGTGGACCTAAGGGCATTGAAGCTGGACTCTATTATCACTTAACCGATGACGGCAAACATGATCAAAATCCTAACTTCCCTGTTATGGGCTATCAATACCGCTTATTGGTCAACAAAGAAGCCTTAAATACCTTGCTTAAACAATATGCCTACTTAGGTGAGAGCGATGAATTCATACAAAATCTTAAGGAACTTAACAGTATTAATGAAGCGGAAATTGCCCTAGAGCCGACTGTGTTAAGTGATTTATACAGCGACGAATTAGCCTGGCAAATGCTCCACAATCACCCTGTGGTTTCTGAATTGCCTGATGAGGTCTTTGCCCGTAAGATTCCGCTGCTGCAAAGCGAATTAAGCATTGCTCAACGCAAAGCAGGCATTTTACAGAGAATATTTGCCTCCAACGAGAGATTTACCAACTTGACCAACCAGGTGCCAGTGCATCCGACAGACGATACAATCACCCCAGAACAGCGTGCCCATGGAGTCATGAGCGTTGAGGATGTGCGCAAAGCCGTGGCTGTTGACAGGGTCAAGATTCAAGTGAAGGTCGCTTACTTCCAGCAGGTCATTTCTAATATGAAAAAGCAAGGCCGCTTGAGCGCCAAAGACGAAGCTCTGCTTAATCAGTTGATTAACATTGTGCAGACAGAGGAAAACAGGAATTTGGATGCGGTGCTCGCCGATGTTGACAAAGATGAGACCTATGTCAGATCTCATGGCACCAGCGAAGACATTAACCAGGTCTTCCAGCGCAAGGCGGATTTATTGGATCAATTGACCAAGACCATGATTAAGGAAAGAGATATCTTGGTTATCTTAAATGTGGATTTACCTGAAGCCTTCCGTACACCAAAAGATTTAAAAGATCAGCAAAAGGTTGTTAAGGCCTTCCGCCAGGCCGTGGATTCTTTCTTAAATAGACAGGGCATTGCCAGTCCTAAGCGCGGTTTATTATCAGGCATGGACAACTTCCAACAAGGACAGTACAGCCGCATTGATTATGACAAGAAGAAAGCTGACCTCGAAGCTGAATTAAAAACCAACTTGCAGACATTGAAATTAAGCGCTACCAACTTACAGGCAACCGTCAGAAGCAAATACGAAGCCTTAGAGAAAGTGGAAGCGGCCATTGGCACTTATGTTTCCGATAAGGACCAGAAAGCTCGCCTTCATCAAGAGTTTGCCAAATACCGCAGCGAATCCAAAGAGCCAACCTTCCTTTATATTGGCAACGGCACTATGTTGACTCCTGATGGCAGAGAGAATGTGTTTGTCAATCCAAGCAGTTCCATGAGACAGCAAGTGGATGTGATGTTCAAACGCTTAGCTACTAGCGGAAACGTGGTAGGTAATTACCTGTTTGATATCAATAGAATATTTGGCTTAGAAAACATCAGCCTGCACTTAGGCACCATTGAAACCGAAGGCGGATTGAGCGATCGCGTGTTTGTCATCAGAGGCCATACTTCCTTCAAGAAAGCTCAGGCCGTTAATGATTGGGCTTTAGGTCATATCAGCCAGTATCAATTTGACGAAGTTTTAAGCGGCACGGATGCTCCGGGCTTTAACGATCAGCGTGATTATGTGATTGTCATGGATTCTTTTGCCAAGAAAGGTGAGATTGCCGGCAAGCCGTATCAGGCGTCCATCATGGGTGTTGGTATGACCGAGGTCAATCATGAAGGACGTAACTCAGAACACTCCTCAAGCTATCTGGGTGCCTTAAGAGGCAACTTCAATGTGAATTTGTCAACCAACACAACCCTTAAAGTCGAAGCAGGCGTGGTGCATGCCGAAGATACCCAGTTGTGGAGATTCCAGTTTACCGATATCTTTTCAGGCCAGGTGCTGCAAGATTTCAGAGTACCGTCTAAGGTCAACAGCGACTTTGCCTATGGCCGTCAGGGCATTGAACATAAAGTCTTAAACGGCAAGCTGACCTTGAAACTTTACATGAATGAAGAAATTGACAGCAACAGCTTAACCGGCACCAAGACATATGTGTCCCCATCCGTTGGCGCTGGCTTTAAGGTGCTTAAGTTCCAGGTGGATACAGAAGCAGCCATAAACCGTGCTGCTTTAAATGTCAGCCGCAGCTTCACTAATGGCAGCACCTGGGGTTACCATGCAGCAGTGATGGATGGTAAGTATAGTTTAGGCGGTGCGTATAGCTTTAAAGCAGGCAAAAACGATATCACCACCCGCACTCAAACAGACCCAACCGGCCAGAGCTTAGGGTTAAGCGTCAGCCGCAGACTCAGTGATCATTTTGGTATGGAGGTGGGGGGCAACGGCAAGCAAGGCGGGTTTGGTGGAACGATAATGGGCAAACTATTCGTCGGCAAGAACAAGAATAAGAAAGACATTGCGCCGATTGGCGAGAAAGAGCTGTTACGTCCTGAAGCCGCCTTTACCCAAAGCTATGAAGCTTTGTCCAAGGTCTGGAGAGAAGTTCCTCTGGATAGCCGCGATTTGAAAGTGTTGCCCGTGCATGTTTACAAAAAGATCATGGAACTCTCTGCCGGCAACAGCATGCCGGAAGATGCCCGGTTTTTAAAAATTTATATTACCGCCGATGGCGACATATTTATCCCGGCGCTGCGCTGGTACGAACACGCCCAGGAATTGCTGGATCAACCCACGGCTATTCTCTTAGATGGTCAGGGCACCATGGCTGTTGACAGGGCTAGAATTGATGAAGCCATTGACCCACGCAACCTCTGGGTACAGCCGTTTAAGTATGTTGAAGAACAAGACTTGGCTGCGGACCATATCTTTACCAAGGACGGCGAGAACTATTACACCACCATCAACGGCCATCCGTTCTGGCTGGGTAACAGAGAAACCATGGTGATCCTCTCAAAGAATATCTCCAAAGTGTTGCCTGGCGTGACCAGCAAGTTACCGGCGGTGCTTAATCCAAATGTACAGATGATTCAGGAAAGTCTTGGGGTAGGCCGCATCCAGATAGATTCATTGACCAATGTGCCGGCAGCTCTTAAAGACACTGTAGATATCAGCCGTGGTGTTGCAATGTTAACCCAAGAACAGCTCAACAGCATTGCGCATGATGCCGATGGGGTATATAGCCTTCAGGACATCCTTTCTGATAAGCTCAAACGCGACGTGGTTTATGACAAAAACCATCATGAAATCGGCACGATGATTTTAGGTATTGAGGGCAAGATTCTATTGGATCGTTTGATGAAAACAGAATGGCAGGTCCTTGAAGAAAATGATGAAGGCAAGGTCACGAAAGCTTATTTGCGTACGTTTGAGCAAATTCTCGCCTTACGCGATGATCTTTTAAATAATAAGCATATCAAGAGCGTCAGCCGTTTGATGAGACCAGGCAAGCATGAACTCAAACAAGTCATTTGGCTGGTGCCGATGACTATTGATATCCCTCGATTAGACGACAGTGGTGTCAGCGAGGAATATGAGATCATGCCGCAGGCCGACATTTTTGCGAATCTCTTTAGACGTATTTTTGAACCCATTGAAAAATTCGCTATGCTACGAGGCTATGTACCTACAGCCCGGGATTTGGGCGTTAAGCTTGGTGATTATCCGATAGCCAGATTGTATGAGACCAAAGCGCTCGTCAACGGCCAAAAACAAAGCTTGGTGCGGAAGGATGACTTAAGACCTGATGGCACGGTGTACCGTAGCGGCAAGTTTACCTACGTCGAGGATAACAAGGTTAAAGATGAAAGAACTCATGCTAAAACAATTAAGCTTATCAGTAGCACGATTATGTTTGAAAACGGCATCAAGGCCATCAATAGTTATAGTGATGATACATTAACCATTGTTGACAAGAAATTCCTTTCAGGCGTACCTGACATGCCATCTCAGAGCCGTTGGGTTACTGCGCGTGATGAACGTATTCTGGAGAAAAAGCTGGATGAGAAAGAAACGCGTACGCAAAAAGGCTTAAGGGAACATATATGCAACCTTATTCAACCGGTACAGCTGGCAGACACTAATATAGTAAATCAGGTTAATGACGCCATCCGTGATGCCCAATCTGATGCGTTTTTATTTAACATAGCGACGGCATACCAGACACAAGTATTTGACCACCGTAATCAACAGTCATTGTCTCAAAGGGTGGAGTACTATGATGCCATGGGCCATCTGGTTGTCCAAACAGAGGGTGACTGGACGGTTATTAACAGTTACCAAAAAGATCAGATCAAGTCCACGTACGAGTTCTTTAAAAATGAATTTGTTTGGGAGAAGAAATTAAACACATCCGGCAATAAAAGTTTTTCCAGTGTCGTTGATGCATTATTGAGCAAGGCAAACGATGAAGCGATTAAAGAGTTTAACGAAAAATCAGGATACGTCTACAATAAAAAATCCGGTGTTGTCGCTCAAGAAGACACGAGCGGCGCACGGGTCAAGGATACGACTCAACTGAGATTATATGATGTTACTAATGCACTGGGTGGCCAGTATAGAGAATATCAAAGAATAGGCGATACCTTAGGAAGGGCCTTTGTCAGAGAAGTTGATATGCTTAAACCAGGTACGAATGCTGCAGAGGGTACTCATACAACATTCTTTAGTTTCAATAATAATGTTGTCACACGTTCCTACACAGTGAATAAGGCTGGTGAACGATTGGAAAATGAAGCCCTTCGCACCACAAAAGAGGGTAGCGCGGAAAATGATGCCAAGAACTATCTATATAACTATACAAACTTCAGAGGTGTTGAAGGCATCAGAGCTAAATTTTTATCTGACCCGACAGGCGTGCCGGTCTGGGATCAAATAGCTAACAAGAGAACATACAATAAATTTGGGAAGAGTATTTATAGATTGAGAAACGAACGCATTGAATATGACATTATGCCGGATGGTTCAAGAAAAGCAGAATTCCTTCCGATATTCGCCCACACAGATTATGCCTTCTTTAAGATTAACTTAGGTCAATACTTTGGGGAGTTTGCTTCTAAACGTCAGCCAATGAGTGTCAAGACCTTTGATGCCGCGGCTAATCATGTTGACAGGATAGAGTTCCTTGTCAAAGGACGGGACGGTGGGGAGAAATTCAGAGTATTCTTGAATGATCATTTAGGTGTCATTAATGAAAAAGAAATACAGGCGATTTACAATAAAGACACAACAGGCCCGACTGTATTAACGGCCGCTAAGAATTGGCAACCCGTTATCCTTAACCTTTCTAACTTTAAAAATAATCTGTTGAATGCCAATAGAGAACTTGACCTGAAACAACTGGCTCAAATTGGCGTATCTTATGGTAACGACGAAGGCAATAAAGAAGGCGCTGAAATCTATATAACAGAATTGCAGTTTGTTAAGAAAGATGGTTCTAAGATCCCGGTCGGTTTAATTGCCGGTGTCATTAACGCGACAGGCAATGTCCCAACCTTTAAGTTTAGAAAGCCGATGGGAGCCAATCCAAATTCTGATACCGACTTCTTTACCAATGAAGTTTACTTCACCGAATCAATGCCTTGGTATATCCGCTCAGGGATAACAGTTACGGTTAATAAGAAGGATCCATTAGATGACCGAGAAATTGGTACGCCTCAACCTGGCAATGTCGTTGGCATCAGCGATACCGAATTATCACCGGATAACCTGTTGGTTTCCCGCGACTTCTCCATCTTACCCGGTTCAACGGGATTCAAGGTCGTAAGGCCGCAAGGACAGGTTTATTTCAATGGATACTTTGAATCACAAGACAAATATAACGGCGGCGAACGTTTCAATGACTTAAACGTCTGGCTCGATTTCGTTATCGCTGATGATAAGGGCATGCCGCGATTCTCGATCAATAGCAAAACAGACGAGCTGCAATCTGTTTATCGTTATAAGGTCACGACCGATCACGATCTTCTGATCGCCAAATATGACATTAAGCAACAGGCCATGGTTGTCAAGAAATACGGCAAGAGCCAAGATGGTATCGTCCGCTGGGAAATGAAAGGATTCTTTGACCATACTCTTCCGATGAGCAGTCGCAAGCTTGTGGACAGTTTTGGTACCTATGTCTACGACGCAGTGGGTAAGAATTATGATGATGATCACATCCTCTTCCCATGGACTTGGGAACGGTCCAATGAAAGGCACGGCCGATTCTACAGAATGTTATTCGGGTCAGCCGATGCGCCAAAGGAAGATGTTCAAAAAATGATCACGGATGATGATCCAGATTTCGTTAAATGGGCTGCGGCTATCGAGCAAGCCAAAACGCAAATTGACTCCATGCCAAAATTAAGAATATCATCGGTTCAGAATGGCTCAGCCCCGGATGAATATACATACGGACCGGACAGGGCTATTTATTCGTATAGTAATACATTTTTCTGGTGGGCATTAGGTGCCTTTGTAGCATTCCTTATTTCGACATTAGTATTAGTTTATAAACAATTGCGTCTTCGTAGAAACAAGATACAAGGATTAAATGCTGAAAGTAAAAATCCAGCTCTTCCAGCAGTGCGCTATACAGAAGCTCAAGTGAAGGCAGCGGTCCGCAGTATATACGAAGATGTTCAGGCGCTTGATTTAGGGCACCTTACTGATCCTGACTTTGTCGATACAATTGTTAATCAAATGAAAGCCCACAAGCAGATCAAGACACCGGCCGGTTCTCCTGATGAGTTGGAAGCTATTGATGTTGATAAAGCGGTAATTTTGGTCAAAGATCCCAAGGCAGCATCAGGCGTCCGTGAAGTTAAATTTAAGCTCTTTGTCTGGCAAGTCATATTTGGGAAAAATCAGCTTAAGG
Organism: Candidatus Omnitrophota bacterium; assembly: GCA_016201795.1. Lineage (GTDB taxonomy): Bacteria > Omnitrophota > Gorgyraeia > Zapsychrales > Fredricksoniimonadaceae > JACQCF01. Next base: position 127,795 of record JACQCF010000010.1, read on the forward strand.
AACTTGCTTCCAATTCAGCCTTTATGGCTCGATTGGTGAAAGACGCGGAAGATATCTTTGAAAATCGGGTGGATGTGGTCAAATCGAATGATGAGGAACCGCAAAAGGTGAAACGCAACAAAGAAGTTATGCTGGTGGTCAAGGCCTATAATTCTCTTTGGAGATTAGTCCTCGGTCACCAATTCTCATTAATCCACATGAACTTATTAAAACGACGGTTTTCCATCAAGGTCGAAGACGTCAACTTCTTATATGAACACTTTGATGAGCTTGTTCTCGGTAAAGATCCACAAAACGAGTATATGGATCCTGAAGAAGCCAAGCGCCTTAATCCAAACAGAATTCTTGAAACGGTTGATTATCTTAAATCCAACCAACAAGCATTAGAGCGGTTTACTCACAATATTTTAAAAGCTATTCAGAAAAAGAGAAATCAACTGTACCCCGGGCCTGTCAAGAAGACGATTTTAATGGCTCTTATTCCTCTTAAGTTAATTTGGGATTTAGGGAAAGGCATTTGGAATAAAAATTACAAAAACGCCACCGGCGCATCATTCTGGCTGACGATCATCAGCGGATTAGGCGTTTATGCCGCTCTGACAGCCAAGATTTGGATTGCCGAAGTATTACCGCATTTTGTCTATATTGCGCGCGTTTTAGCTTCCGGCGCCGGATTCGACGCTACCTTCGCCTTTTCACCATTGGTCGTTGGACTAAAAATACTTATCTTGCTGTCGGCCGGATTGGTGATCATGTGGGTTGTCGGTTCGTTCGTTGCCTGGGTGTCAGGCCGTATCGATAGGGCCTTCCCGATCAAAACAATGAACGACATCGTGACGGAAATGCCCGGCGCATTAGATAAGCTGTTAAAAGATAATCTAGAACGACAAAAAGATGTTATTGACGATTGGAACGCGATGATTGAAGATGCCCGGCGCGAGTATAGAATTTCTTCAGAGTTAGCTGTAGGATTAAGCTTCCCAGGTAAAGATAGTAGAGTAACATTTGAACATATCTTTGGAAACATTACGGTTAAAGATTTACAAGCAATCGAAAAGGCCCTCAGGCGCGAAATCAAGAGCTTTGCCAATAATCTCTTGCGTAAAACCAAAATGCCTGAAATCGCACCAATCTATGAACATTTAAAGAGCTTGTGGGTACGCTTGGTCTGGAGAGGCGACTCATTCTTCACCTCTTGGTCAGAATTAATTACGAAGAAAAATTGGAACGGATTATCGCTTATCGGGCAGGTCAGAAAAGGGTATAACATCGCATGGCAAATTTTTGTCAACGAGATGGCAATAAATCCAAAGTTCAATGCTTTAGTTAAAAAAGAGGTGAAGTGCTTAGCCAATGAAGACATTGAAGATGTTATGGAAAGAATCAAAAAGATCTCGTATGACGATTATCAATATATCGTCTCAGAAATTGAACTATTCGCTAATGAAAGATTGCAAACTGTTTGGAAGACCATGCGCAATACTCTTCGTATCCGACGGGCTTATCGCAGACAGTTAGTCAAAGCCATCCAAGAAAAGCAAGAGTATGTTGAACATAAATTAGGAAAGATGTTTGCTCGCATGACACCTGATGTATTAGGGGCTTATGTTCAATATAAGGATGCGCTAGAGACCGAGTTAAAGCCGACCGCCCAATCAGCTGAGCAGTTCCGGTCAGGCTTGACAGCGGAGCAATTGGCCTTTGAGCGAGAAAACGCGGATATCATTAAGGCCTTGGATAGCTTAGTGAATGAGAAGTTCCAGCCGATCCTAGCCGTTGCCGCGAGCAAGAGCAAGGTGCAAGGCTCTGAAGATAGTCAAAATGCTCTGGAATATGCCAAACGCTTAAAGTGGGATGCAGTATTTGTTCAAGAGAATTCCTTGGCCGAAGAAGGCGTGGGAAGCTATAAAGGGTTCTTCTTGGGGCAATTGCTTTATCATGCCAAGGGAGAAGTGGTCCTCTTTATAGACGCTGATACGGAAATCACTTACTCCAATGCCAGGAAGATGCTTAATGCTCTCACAGAGTTTAATGATGAGAAGCTGGGTATCTTAAACTTCAAACAATATATTTACAACAGAGATTATAACTTGGCCACCTGGCTGGGTGGTACGGCTATGCGTGCCCTTTGGAGCCCGACCTTTAGAACACGTAATTTGGTTGGTAATCCGACGTTCCTCGGGCACGGTGCTATGATCCGAACTGATTATCTCAGAGAATTCTTCGGGGCCCAGCCGGATTATGTTGCTGAGGATATCATGATCGCTTTACTCTTTAGAAAATATGGAGTTGATGTCCGTTATGCGGATTACCTGGAAATGGGTGAAGGTATTGAGCAGTCTCTCGCGGACTATATGTCCCCAACCACCAAGAAATGGGCGCAGGGTACAAAAGAAGTTACCAAAGGGCAAGGATTCAAACAATTAATATGGACCAAAGAAGTTCCGTTGAACGAACGAATCGACATTTGGTTACATGGTGTCGGGTTCTACACGATCCTCCACATGTTAGTTCCTGTAACTATTGTCCTCTATTTTGTTAATAATATGATTGGAATTAATCCATTTGCAATTATGGCGTATTTCATCGCTTTTGTCGGTATGGCGGCCTCCATGGGGATCAATGCATATCTTTTGGTCGATAGGCTGGAAGGCGGCGAAGACGACGGCGGCATTAAAAACGCGTTCAAGAGTTTCGGCCTGTTCTTAGCTAAGGGCGCCCTCTTCTTCTGGACGCTTTTGATCGGAAACCAGATCATGGGCGTCATCATCGGTTGGATGGAGAGAGCCGAGTATATCACCAGTAAGAAAGGCCCTGGTTTAACCCAAGAGAACCCGCGCCAGATGTACAACAGAACAAGGGGCGCAACGATTATGGCAGTTGGATTAGGATTGTTCATCGCCTTGTATACGTTAGCGGCAAACTTCATTATATCGCTTCCGATAGTTGCTTATGACCAGGAGTTCCCGTATCAGGTTATTGCTTCCATTCTCTATATTATCGTTCAGATCAGCTGGGTCGCTTCGATCTCCTTATTTAATCCGGGACGAACGTTGCTTGGAAAAGCCAAAGATATCCTCTATCATATCGGGTATGCCTTAGAAGATATTGTCAACTTCTTGATTCGTGATCCGTTTATGAGACGTGTAGTGTACAGATATGTTTATCCGCTTTATCGGCTTATCGCAAATGGCTTTGACAGCGACAGAACGGTTGTTGATATAGCCAACCGTCTATTAGGTCAAAAGAATGTTGAGTTGGATGAAGCAAATCTGAAGGCAATCTTCGGAGAAGATAAGGTCAATAGAGTCGCCGGTGTGTTTAAAGCAGGTCAGTTTGGCCAACAAGGAAGCCGTGCCATGACACGCAGCGGCAGGGAGAGGGAAAGAGAATTGGTATCTAAGATTATCTATGAAGATATGATGCGCATGGGACGGGATTTAGTTAAGGTCTTCTACGAAAAGAATAAAGTTGCACCAAATGACGATGAAATTGAAGAATTTGCACAACGCTGGATTTATGAAGGCGGTAAATTTAACAGGGCGGTACGTAAACTCAATGATTATTTATCTATCCGGGTACCGAAACGGGAATTCTCTACAACATTCGACCGTTTAGTTGATCACTTGTCATCAACGCAATCATTCTTGTTGGCTATGCAGGCCTACCGCCGCGTTATCGGCAGCGAAGAGAAGTTTAAGGACGATTACACCAAATTTTTATCTAACGGAAATAAAGCCTATGATCGGACACAAATTTCACAGAACAGCACAACAAAGCTGAGGGTATTAGCCGGTACCCTGGGTGTTGGGTTTGCAGTTATAGGCTTTGCGGTCGGATTAACGGTTATCGCTTATGCCCTCTTAGGCGTGTCTTTAGTTATACTCATCGGCAGTGCGTATCTTCATATCATGGGCATCAGCACGATGGGTGAATTTATGCAAATGGTTAAAGGTCAAGCTGTACTCCACGGCTCCATTACAATAGACGCTGATGTTGAAAAAACTTTAGAGAATATCTGGGCTGATCCTTTCAAATCACTCAACCAGTTGGCTAATGAATTAACCATTGAATACCTAATGAATGAAGAACCGCGCGATGCGGGTGAGTTAAGTTATGACCAATTCAAGCGACGTATCATTCAGGTTGTTACCGGGAACGAGTTAGACTTTGGCAACCCTGAAATCGCCAAGGCGGCAAAGACGGAAGCCAAAGAATTTATCATCCGCGTTTTAAGAGAATCGGATCAGGTCAAGCTTCCGGATGATGTCGGCGCCGAGGTCTTTATTAAGGAATTTTATAATCGATACATTTTATCCCAAGCCGAAGTCAGCCTTGTTTATTCAACAGATAACAACGGTGAAGGCGTTCTGGATATGAAACTCATTGAAGAGATGCTGGTGATCAATCCTAACTTAAAAGTTTACCTTGTACCTAAAAGCCGGCCGGTCAGAAATGACTTTTCTTATATGGACGCCAATCGGGTTATGGCTATGACGTTAGAATTGGCCCGAAGACGAGGCGATGTTAATAAATATGACATCTTCAAGAAATTAAGAAGATTTAAAGGAAATTCAGAAGAAGGACGATTCCATATCTTTGAGCATGGCCCGATGGTTCAAGGTCTTGATCCGACCGGCATCAGTAAAGAGTTCTCATTCTTATTAAGAGAAGGACGAACGATTGAAGAAAGTCAACGTCGTGGTAATAAACTTGTCGATAAACGAGAAGTGGTTATGTTCAACAAAGGTCAGGCCAATGCCGAAATTAAGGGATGGCAGGCACCAGCCTATCTCGGGTTCATGGTCAAGGGCCGTGTTGCCGAAAAAGCTCACGGTGTCAGTAGGGACCGTCAACCGCAGGCTTCGATATTTGTCGGATTACGAGCCGGTATTCCGCATTATATAGATTGGGCGATAGCGCACCGGGCGGATTTTGATCCTTATGCAGAGAAGTTCTTAAGCTCAGCCAGGCAGACAACCAAAGATTACATCAATGCGATTATGGGTGCGAAGTTCAGAAAGATGTTGGGAGATAAGTTTGGTTGGGATGTTGACTTTGGTAAAAATAAATATAAACCATTAACAAATGAAATATTGTTTGCCCATCTTTTTAAAGGACGCTGGACAGATTTGCAGAAAAGAAAAGGCGATAATGAGTTTGTCGATTTCTTTATTAGCAAAATAGAAGAGATTTATTCCGATACGACGCTTGATGATGCGCAAAGAAGAGCCGCGGTAGAAAAGTTATTTAAAGAGTTAAAAGCTGAAGTGAAAAAGGCTCTCGAGGGTATGAAAAAAGGTATTGAAGAGAAAGCTCCCGGCATCGTTGCGAAGGCCTTTGATGAAATTTTAGCGGGTATCGATGCCGAATTTAATGAAGCTATAGAGGAGGCTAAAAAAGCCCACATGTTTGAGGTGGCACGTAGAGATGATGCTATTAAGCAGGCCATTTTGGCTGCCAGAGCAGAGCTTGAGAAAGAGGTGGAGCAGTTGGTTGCAGGGGTTAATGCGAAGCAGAACAAAATCGATGCAGTCATTGGAGATTTCTCTACTGTCAGTAGCCGCCTTGGCGCTGTCCAGCAACGGGTTAAGCTGGTGATCGATGATATACAAAAACGGATTCAACAATATTATCGTCAAGGGGCTGAGATGCAAGGCGACAATTATAAAGGTTTTGGCAATTATGTTCCGCCGACGGAGGAACACCATAAGCGCGACTTATATGCCACTTATGAACAGTTACGCGAGGACAGCGAAGCCATTGTCGCTCAATTGAGACAGCTGAGAGAATTTTATGAGTCCAGAGGATACCAAGGGGATGAATCGGTAAAGTTCCTGGATAAAACGATTACCGCGATATTGAAGTTATTCTATAACTCAAGAAACGCCCTTAAAGACTTAGCCGATGACAAAGCGTTACTGGCCGGATCAAGCGGCAGCGCCAGGCGCGATGCCATGGAGATGGAAGACAAGTTAAAAGTCCTTATGCATGCCTTAGTGGATAATGCCTTTAAACAAGTTCTCGAACACAAAGATGACAATATCTTCGGCGCCTTTAGATACCGGGCTGGTCAAATCTTGGCAGCAATTTATGAACAAGAACCGGGCGTTAATCAAAGCAGTGCCTTAAAGAGACGATACCAAAATATCCTCAATCAATTAACCTTCTGGTTTAGAAATATTGAACAAAGATATATCCACAATCACGCTCTTGGACTTATCAGCGCTGCTGATCAGACAGAACTTAAAGCTGCGCTCAATGAAGAAATAACAGCGCTCGAAGAATTATTGCTCGGTGTCAGGTCTGCCAAACATCAGGAAGTCAGCAGTCCTACTGCCGATGCCGGAGAAAACAAAGCGGTCATGCTGGCCAGTCGAATTGGAGCCATCAGAAGCAAGTTGCGTGATGCTCTGTGGGCCACGCTTACGGTCAAGGTTGAGCAACCGTTGGAAAAAGCCCTTATTGACGGGGAGATGACGATGGCTCAAAAGAAAAAAGTTTCCTTTGTTGAGCATATTGTTCCGCCGGTTACACCGATTCCGCAGGTCGACAGAGAGGACAAGACAGCAACAATCTTTAGTGAAAAACGAAATGAGCGATTTGTTGTTAGCTGGGGCTGGGCCAAACTGACAGGAGTCATCCTGTTTATCAGCGGCTTTATTATGGCATTTAATTCAGTGATCATTCGCGTGGTTGTCGGTGGTATAGGGCAGTTTGTCTTAAGAGAAAAAGGCATTGCCAACGACATTCTTGGGCAGATCACGCTGCCGGGTATCCGAGAATCAGCAGTCATGGGAATGATCGCTATGGTTGCCGGTATTATGCTGATGGTTGTGGCCGGACGATTACGGTTCTATGCGGAGTTGGCGGTGCATGCTCCGGAGCACACCAATGACGACAATCGTAAATTGCTGTTTAAGGGATCTATTGATACCAGCCGTGATCCGTCGGATAAAGTTTTGGTCAGAAGTAGCCGGGGCATTGTCCATCAAAGGGGTGGACGTATTTATGTCAATAAAACCGTATTATTAAAGAATTTCGGATTGCCGGCCCGTGTTTGGATGTTGGTATCAGCGATGACACAAACAATACATTATAGAATTCCGCTATTAGTTTATATTCCGATTTTTGGTTCAATTCTAAGAGACACGGTTACAGCCCTGGTCGGAATTGCGCCGGTGGTCCTTGCCGCGATTGCCGCCTATGTGTTGGGCATGAATTGGTTAGAGATCCTTGGAGTAGCAGGTATAGGGGCTGTCGGCATGGCTTCCGTTGCAGGTATCTATTCTGCTTATGTTGGGATGACACATAAAGAAATAAATCTCCGTGAGTTTGACTTAGCATTTAAGAAGGCCTCCGGAGCAGACCAAGGTGCAGAGTGGAAGCTCACATCGAAAGAAACGGAAGAAGAGAAGATAAAGAGGATTAAGAGAAAAGAAGACAAGATTAATGATTTTGTTCAAGAATTCGTTGAAAATTATCTTAAGACCGAACGAGAGATTAAGATACTGCTGCTTGGCCTCAACGAAGATAGTGTTAAGCCGTTAAGAGAGTTTATTAATAATTACATGAAGAAAATTGGTAAAAATAATATTCAAATTGAGGTTTTAATAGACGCTGATGCGGAAAACTTAAAGGCATCCGCAAACGGATATAAGGCGGATGTTATTCTCGCCGTGGGTAACAAATTTGCCGAGAAAACTGGTTGGACAAAACCGACGTATGTCGCCTTTAACATTAACAAGGAAAATGCCGTTAAGCACGGGGTCGGCCTTAAGAAAGATAAGACCACCGGCGCAATCACCAGCTCAATTAACGGAAATGAAATATATCCGGCCTTTATCGCCCTGAAGCCGGGCGTAGAGCATATTGCCTATAATAATGAAACTGGCGAAAATATACAAATTCAGTATACCTCCGAATATATAGAAGCGTTACTCAGCACGCAATATTATGCCTTAAGAAAATATGTTTATAAGGGTGAAGAAGAGAGATTGCTGAAAGATATCAAGAAAGATATGGATACGAGTACGAAAGGCTTAGGGTTACCTTTTGCTTATATTGTCCTGGGTGCGGTTCCGATTTTTGAAAAAGAATCAGTCATCGGTGAATATCTGCCCAACTTCCAGCTGCAGAGTGTTGCCGGAAATCAGGAATTAGAAGAGTATATTAGTAAGATTGACGGCGCCGGTGCCGGCGGCGGCGGCGGGTTCACCTTTGTCACCTTAGTGGGACATAAGGAAGCGGCCAAAGGCAAGGGTATTGTTGCCGCCTATTCACCGACTTCCGATAACGGCGGGTCTACCGGGGAATTACGTATCGTGTTTATGCCGTTTAGAGGAACGACCGTGGCTATGGGTGATGGTATTCAAGTTACGCAGATGAACTTAGACATGACGAAACATAAAATTTTGGAGATGCGTGTCGCTTCGGTAGGAACCAATGTTTTTGACGAAAAGTTCGGCGGAAGAGAAACAATGACCGCCACTGTGTTAACCAAGATTATTGAGGAGATTAACAACCCGACAACGGATGACGGTACCAATCTTCTGGATACCCCGCTGCCGGTATACTTCTTGGCTAATCAATTAGCGCTCTCTAAGGTCTTTGATAAAAAGTTTCTTTTGGCCAAGACAGAAGAAGGCCGCCGCAGATATCCCAACCTTAATTTAAGAGGCGCGTCCATCCGAAACCTCGTTTGGATGGCCATGGCTGAACGGTACAATATCTATCCTGATGTTAGAGACCCTGTTGAAGCCGGGAAGAAAAAGGTCGAAAAGATGGAAGATCCGGAATATGAGCAGTATAAGAAAGATTTGGCAGAGCGATTTAAGGCCTTCCAATGGATGCTTGAGAAGGCGACCACCACTCAATTTAAGGATCATGAAGGAAAGTATACCGGACAGGTTCACCAGGCCAATCCAACGATCAGCGGTTCCGAGATTGCCGTAACCTTTAAAGCACCGGTGACCGAAGATGAGATCAAGGTCATCGAAGCAAAGCTGCATGACTTCCGTAAATTCCTTTCAGAGGATCGACGTACGATTTATGGGCAGAGATTTATTGATAAACTTGAGCCGCCATATACAGCTTATCAAAGAGAACGTGATGTCGAAACAAATAATAGAGTTGTTGATTTTGAGGCTATGGGATCCTTCGTTCCTATTCATGAATCAGAGAGGGCCGCTGATGAAACCGAACGAACTATGAATCCTAAGAAATACAGAGGCCAAGAGATAGAATACAGACCGATGGCTCAACCAGGATGGTATCTGAAGATCAACACCGAGATCTTTGTCAATCAGGAATATATCGATACGCTTAAGGGAGCTAAGGTTAATACATTCGGTGCCGGTAGTTTGTTCAGCAGTCAGCTGCCTCAGTTAATTACCCGAGGAGCCGTTGATGCCTTGCTTCTGACAAAAGCGATCAATATCTTTGTCTTTAACAACGTTGCCATCGAAGAAACAATGAACATGAAGGCCATTGATATCATTAAATTTGTCGAAAAGCTGGCCTCACGGCATGTCTCTGATGACGTAGCCAAGATCATCGCCCAAAGACGCGGCTTGCAGGAGGGTGAATATTCCAGAGGACAAGACGGCGAAAATAAAGGCGTATATTTCACGAAAGACAGCGATTACCTCATCCGCTTCGGCGATCTCTTTGACGGATATATTATTAACAAAGATGAGACGCTGAAGAAAATTGAAGCGGAAATGAACAAGTTTAAAGATGAGAAAGTTGATGTGGCTCTGACAGTTTCAGAAGCGAAAAGAGCAGAGCTAATCGCTCAAATACAACGGTATATTGTGATACAGCGAACTAAACTCGGTGAAGTTAATGCAAAGCTTGCGGCTTTACCAACCACAGATTTGACAGAGGAGCAACAGCAGCAAAAATCGCTGCTTACAGGGTATAAGGAATTCTATGAAGCTGACTTAAAGAAGGCTGAAAAATACATTGGGCAAATTACAGCGGAAGTTGTCAATGAAAGTCAATATAAACATGGGATATTAACGGTGTATGACGGCAGTGATGTTTCCTATGACGCCGAATTCAATAAGCTTGATATTGGTAAACGATATTTTGATGAACAGGGCAATGACATTACCTGGATGTACAACTATGACAATCCGACCTATGGTTTCTACGGCGGTGGCCCCATGTGGATTGACGAAGAAGGAAACCGCTATATAGAAAAAGGTTCGGATAACTTCTTCCGTATCATCGCTGACGCAGAACATTTTGAATACGTTGTCCCGAGCGAGAAGATCAGAAAAGAGTTGATCCATTACAATAAGTATGTCCACTTCCTGTATACTCATCCGCTATTTGCTCGAAAAATCGGCGTTGATTTGACTGACCTTAAAGGCGACCTCGGACGGTTATCCTGGTATATCCATGACGGCCGTCTGGTGGGTGCACGGACCGAGGCCGGGCGATTTAGAGATGCCTTTGTCTTGAGTGATAAGGATAGGGAATATTTGGCCAAACGTAATATCAAACATCCATATGAAGAAAATGTCCTCTCCTGGGTGCAAAAGCCTCTCAAAGCCGCCGGCCCGATTGTGGAGTTTGAAGATTTTGTGGCTTTGGATTCAGGACGCGTTAGCGCAATTATGACTGAGATCAAAAAATTACATGAAAGCATAAGAAAGCAATTCATCTTGTATTCCGGTCCGTCAGCGGTTGGAAAGAGCCCGCTTTGGAGACAGATGCAAAGGATGTATCCAGACACCTTCAGCCGAATCATCCTGTACCATTCAAGAGCTATGCGGCCGGGAGAAGGTGAAGGGGTTGATTATTACTTCCGGACAACTGAAGAGATTGAGCGTCTCGCTAAAGAGCAAGAAGATTTTGTGACCATGGATGTTTATGGGCAGATTCAGGGCATTAACTTAAAAGACGTGAATGCGGCAGTTCAAAGCGGAAAGATAGCGATCGCTGAAGTCTCGGTTGATTGGGCGGATCATTTAAGAAAACTTTATCCGGAAATCATCTATAGCATATTTGTTGCGCCGCTTAGCGATGTAGAAATAAAAGCCCGTGCCCAAGCCAGCGGAAAATCAGCGGATGAAGTTATCTACGAAGAGATGCTTAATCGGCAGAATGAACGACACGCCGAGATGCCGACGGCAGAGGCCAAAAGAAAAGATCGGGCAAGAGCAGCGGTTGAAGAGATGGCCCGCAGAGGGGAATATGATGCCGTGGTTGTTAACGCTGACCTCAGAGATTTAAGCAGCTATGCTTCCCGCTGGGAAGGCTTGGAAGGACAGGCCTTGGTTGCAGAATTTATGGCCTTGGTGAAGAAAGCCACCGCCTCCTTCCGTACCCGTCCCGGCAAAGAAGAACCGACCGATGAAGCCGTTCGTGAAACGATCGCCCAAATCGGTGGATTAGAACAAATGGCGGTTGTTGAGGATAAAGCCATTGAAAATGCGGTGAAAACATTAGAAAGACTTGGGCAACATGATGCGGCAAGATTATTAGAAAGAGCAGCCGAAATCGAAGAAGCCCATCAGGAAGCGCTCAGGTTTGAACATTTGGCCGTGGCTAACAGAGCCTTGAGGAACGCGGAACGTTTGGCCTTACAGGCTCGGGATGAAGCAGGGGCTCAACAGGCCTTAAAAGAATACGCAACGGCAATCACATTTTATCAGAAAGTCGATTCCGATGAGGCCAGGCAGAACCTGAAAGTCGCTCAAGCCAAAGAAAAGAGATTACGTAAGTCTCTCAAAGACTTCAAAGAATATTTTGATGTTATATCGGAGTCTGGTGAAAAGACGACAGAGACTGTTTCCCGTTTTGAGGCGCATCAAAGAGGGATACGGCACGGCGGCATCAGTTTGATGGTTTTTGACCATGCTGGCCGTTTCCTGGGACAAATAAGGGCAGCGGACAAAGATGTCTTCCCATCGAAGCTTTCCAATGCCGCTGCCGGACACATCAAGGCCGGGCATGGACCCTATGAAACTTTATTGGCCGAAGGTCCGGAGGAAATCAGCATCGGCAGTAAGTCATTGGCATTGAATGAATCAAACGTCCACCAAATCGGCAAAGACTATGCCTATGATGGTTATCTGGAAATGTTTGAGTTTACTTATTTAAATGCCGCAGAAAAACAGGCGCTGGTTCAAGTGATGCAGGCGCGTTTGGGCAATCAGCAAGGCACAAAGACCCAACACATTCTGTATGACATTAATGATGAATTATCGGTGATTTACCTGTTCACCTTCAATGCCACCCAACACCAGGCCTTAAATGAATTGGCGCAGGCCATCAGCCAGCAGACCGGGACTGGCCACGGCAATTATACCTATAATCGGGAGAAGAAATCTTTGTATGTTTACGCGCTCAACAGTCAGGAAGAAGATTTAGTGAATGAGATTATGTCGCAGATGAGAGGTGGTACACAGTTGCAGGAAACGGGTGAGGGCAAGGGCGAGGTGGCGGGATTGCGGTGGGTGGACTTTGATCATTTGGTTGAAGAATTCCATGCCCGTCCGCAGCAGTACACCGACGTGTTTGTTCCGTTGTTGACGGATGCACAAATCGTTGCACAGATCAAACAGGCGCAGCAAGCCGGAAACCGCAGGGTTTATGTGTTGGCCGATGTGGATAAAACATTATTACCTAAAGGTCAAACCTTACATGAACCTCAACAGGCCGCCATGCGTGATACGTTGGTGGGTGTTGTGGACGTGGTCACAAAAGCAGGTATCATTTCCGGAAATTCCCGTGCCGCTCAAAACAAACGCATCGTTGCTGGCATTACCGCAAAGGCCCGTCCCGATATTGACATGTATGTTAACGGTGGTGGCACATTGATGCAGTTGGCCGGCAACGACCAGTGGCAGAGCCGCAATATAGGCGGTGATTTGAAACAAGAACATTTGAATGCCGTGGTTGAAATTTTAACGGATCTGGCGGTGAATAAGAAGTTCCTGATGGATGAAGAAGAATTGGCAGCTTGGCGAGCGTATTTCAGTACCCGTCCGTCCGAGGGACCATTTAGCAACTCATTACCGGAAGGCTTCGGCCGTCGCCGCAATAAGGACTTTCATTTCGCGTTTGATTTCAGCTGGATCAACGGGAACAGCAATTTCAAGGTAGGTATTTTTGATGCCGAAGTTCTCGAAAACTCTCCGACGGACAGGAATTTACCGGTCACGGCTCCGTATGTCGAGACCCGTGATGGAGTTTCATTCACAATTAAACCGTTATTAGGCTGGCAGGAATTGTTGCCTGACCGGGGCGAAGCGGCAGATATCCGTATTCGCTTGATTGAACATATTGAACGCGAACTTGGCCGCCGTGGATTGGCCGGCGTTTATGAATTACGTCCGGGTGGCTCTTTGAGTATTGACGTGGTGCAGAAGGGCATTGATAAAGGTGTTGCGCTGTTGGATTTTGTCCGCCGTCATAACGTACGCCGGGTGAAAGTGTTCTCCGTCAGCGCCAATCCCCAGCGGCATGCTGCTTCCGTGCAGGGGAAGGTCACCTGGATTGGAGTTGGAGAACAAGCCACGCAGGCATTTTTACGCAAAGCCCTGGATGAAGGGACCCTGGCCAAGGAAGAGGAAGGGACATTGTGGTATATCGCCGACGAATTGAGCGAAAACGGTAATGACGTCCCGGCCGTGCTCGCCGCCGAAGCAGCCGGTCTGCTGGTTGTTCCGCAACCGGCGATTACCTCTAATCGCACGGCGGCCGAACGCAGAATCGCAGAGGGTGGGGTCAAGATTCGTCATTATGCTCCGCATACTTTGGAAAATTACGCGCAGCAACTGCAATCAGGGTTCGAGGCCATTGGCGTGAATGCCCGGTTTGAAGTGGCGCAAAAAGGTGAAACGGCTCAAGCCTTCGCGGCACGGATCCAAGGACAAGTCGCGGATGTGTCGATTGTGCAATTCCATGGCGCGGAAAAAGAAAAGCCGGTTGTTGCTCTGGATTATCCCGGCGAAGTTGTTGTGTTGATCCACCGTCCGGAAGAAGTTCTTTTAAGATACGGCTCGGCCAAGGTCCAGGAAATGTTAGCCAAGGCTAAGGCCATCATTCTCTTAGGCCGGGCGATGCGCAAAGAATATCAGCAATTATTCCCTGACAAGGTCATCGAAGTCATTCCGCACGGCTTCTTTGATATGAAGGAAACGGTTAACGAAGCGCAGTTACGATCTGCTGATGTGAACTTCATCGGCGCCTGGACATCCTACGGCGAAATGAAACACATTGACGACACCGTGGATCTGGTCAAGGCGGTTCAGGAAGAAGACGCGAGCGTCAAAGTGGTTGTCTATATTGTTGTTAAATCATTTGATCAATATGCCCATCTGGAAGAATTAGTCCAGCGCCCGGATGTCTTGGTCTTGACCCGCGAAGAACTTCGCGCCGCACGTGATCAGGTTGGTGTCGCCGGATTGAAGAATTGGGTTTACGCTCAAGCCAAAGGCCGGGCCGTTGTTAGAGTGAAGTTGGAAGCTGGAGCGGTCAAACTTGATTTATTTGAGGAGAGCGAAGATCGTGAATTGTATGCCTGGGAAAAAGGCAGCTTTGATTTCAATGTTCAGATCTATCATGAATTGCTCGGAGAAAGAAGAACAAAGAATCCTCACGCGTCTAAGTACGAATATGGCCGCGCCTCTCATGAAAATACGGAATCTTCAATCCTGGTTATGGCTCAGGGTCCGGCCACCAGAGATATGATCCGGGATGAGCGCTTATTTGTCATCGAGGTTAAGATTAAAAAGGATGGCCGCATTAATCCGAAGAGCGCGTCCAAAGAGATGGTGGCCATTATGAAAGACGCGTCCTTACGCGTTCGTCTCATTCAGAAGAATTTTGAACAAGCCAAAAAGTTAACGGTGAAGGAAATCGCTTATGCTTATCGCCTGGTGGCGGAATTCTTAGCCGAGCAGAAGACCCAAGCGCCGTCCCATCGCACCCGGCCGGATCAGGCCGAGCCCACACCGGCAGAAGTTGAGTTGACTTTGGCGGCGGCCGGCGGATTAAATGCTTTGGCGGTCATCAGCGAGGATAAGATTGAAGCGGTTGTGAAGATCTTGGAGACAGAATTAAATAACCCGCAAGCCGCGGCCATATTGCGTGAAGCGGCGAAAGCCGGACGCTTACGCGCCCCGCCGGCGGTTGGCGCCTTTGCCCAGGCCTTTGGTGCAGTGTATTTTGAAGACAGAATTATTGATCAGGATCATTTATGGATCCTCATTGCCCAGGATGTTGCTGATATCAACCATCCGGAATTCCTCCCGACTGTCATCCATGAAGCTGTGGAAGCCTACCAAAGACTTCAAGGCGACACCATCGAAGTTGCCCATACAAAAGCTGAGAAGGCTGAACAAAGTTTAGTGCAGGAAGTGCAGGATCAGATAAAATCAATATTAGACCGAACTGATAGCTCGTATATCCAGAAAGATTCAAGCTCGCGGCATTATCATTTACCGTCTCGATATCTACCTGAGGGTCGTCCCTTGACGGAACCTTTTAATGTTGTTGAGGTTGTTCAGAATTCGATGCGAAAATATCTAAGAAAAATTTCCAAGCGTAAATATGGTAATCCTAAGGTATTGGATCCAAATAAAGTCATTATTGAATTTGTAGGTAGCCCCGGTTATCTGTTGAGTCCTGACAATTCACCATATTGGAATGGCATCAGAGATATCGACTTTGCCATATATTTTCCAGATGAATGGTTAGATTATTTAGATAACTATAAATCGGATGGTTCCAAAGGAAATGAATTTAGTAGGGCGATTAAAGATGACCTAAGATTTATTCAATCTTTAGATATTGATGTGTCCCCGATCAGTAAATTAACAAAGAGCGTCGATCAAAAAGGCCCAAGATACCACCCTGATAGATTATATTTTGCAACACATGAGACATTGAAGGCTGCACGAAAAGAGGTTTTGTTGGTCAATGCAACGGCACATCGAAAAGAAATTCTAAAGCTTTATTTAAACTTCTATGATTCAGCTCAAGAAGCGAGAGAGAAGATGGCTCCGGCGAATGTAGGCTCATTTGATGAAGTTAATCCTGAGCATAGAATTCCAATAAAATATTCGAGATTTTGGAATTTCAGGTTTGCCAAACGATTACTGCAAATGGCCAAGTTGAGAGGGGATACTGCGGAGGCTGCAGAATTGTATAGTTTAGTCGAGAATATTGCTGAGAATAATCACATGATTACAGAAGAGGAATTTAAAAAGCATTTAGAATTGAATCGACCTTTGTTTAACGAAGATGCGATTGATTCGCTAGTAGCAGATTACGAGCAATTTAAACTAGAACTAAAAGTTCTTTCCCACAACGAAGTAAACGCATATTTTTCACGTGCCAAGCCGCCATCTGCTGCTGAGTCTACGGTCGATATAGAAGGTGTAGTCAACAAGTTCTTTGATCAGGATTTTATAGCTACAGTTATGGCAAAGGGTGGAAGAGTAGAACTTCACTTGGGAGCTCAAGAGGAATTTGAGGAATATTTAAATAAACAAGGGAAAATGACTGAATTATATACCCCAGGTGACGATAACAGGCGGCGAATTTTTAGAGTCAGTCAAGAAGGCAAGCCTGATGTTATGGCCATTGCCATGATTCGTGGCGAAAGTTCGTTGATAAGCTGGCTTTTACGGCTACGCTACAAAAGAATTAGTAGCGAAAAAATTCATATCGTCGATTATGGTATTGATTATGAGAAACTCTATAAAGAAATTACAGTTGTTCATTCTAAAAATGTGGATGCAGCGGTTATGATTCATTATGGTAGAAAAGATGAGCGGCCTTTAATCAAAATTTTAACAAAAACCATGAGAAAAAAGTATACAAATGCCCAGGTCACCGTAGAAAAGGTTGGAGATAACACTGCTATTGCTCCTTTCTTTGTTGTTCAGGTTCATACTGAAAAAGGTCTGGTTATGAAACTGCTTGTTTTTGATGTCATACGATATTATGGCATATTAGCGGGTACGCTAACAAAGGTTCTTACTCAAGATTTGAATATAAAACATATTTTTTTCTTTGGGTTAGCCGGAGGAGTTAGCCAGCGCGTTAAGGTGGGGGATTTACTCATCCCTGAGAAGGTTTATACAATGGCTAGTTTGGCCAATAAAAACTTTTGGCAGTTTAACAATTTGCTTGTACAGGGAGGACTAAAATCTACTCACCTTACGAGTGATAGCGTATTGGGTGATAATACTAAAGAGAATCTTGTCACATGGCGTAATTTAGGAATAGATGCGGTAGAACTTGAAGTGGCACATTTTTTGCAAAATATGGGTCAGGCTGCAAACGCCGGTGTTCTTCTTCAGGTCAGCGATATTGTTGGTGGGAAGAAGAATGAAGTCATGGGTAAGGGAGGATTTCCATTGGATCGCGATCAAAAAAATAAACTAGATAAGATTACTATTTTTGTTAAATCAATATTGTCATTGATCCCAAGCCATGTTGCCTTCCGCGCCCGTCCGGGCAAAGAAGAGCCGACCGATGAGGCCGTTCGTGAAACGATCGCCCAAATCGGTGGATTAGAACAAATGGCGGTTGTTGAGGATAAAGCCATTGAAAATGCGGTGAAAACATTAGAAAGACTTGGGCAACATGATGCGGCAAGATTATTAGAAAGAGCAGCCGAA
>JACQCF010000009.1 GCA_016201795.1 Candidatus Omnitrophota bacterium
CACTAAAACAATTATCTTTTAAAGATTGCTTCGGCCTACGGCCTCGCAATGACACCAAAAAACTTTTATCCCTTCACAAAATCTTTCATAAATCCAACCCTTTGCCCTACATATTCTTCATAGAACTTTTGACACTATCTAATCTAATCTTTGGAGTTCCAAAGCTCCTTATAAGTATAATACACTTTCCTACCTTCGCGCAAGTACGGACTATGTTTGCCATCCCCCTGGCCAAAGATGCCAAACCATTCCTCATAATAGTAGCCGCCGGCAAATGGCCCTACCACATCCGCCTTAGTGTCATGAAGGGCGGGCTCATAATTCTTCCACCATTCATCAATCCATTCAAAAACCACCCCCCCGACGGCATTTCCTTCTCCATCAAGGTAACCGGCACTGTTGTACCAAATATCCAGCCAATTACCCTTATGATAGTCGGTCTGTGCTTCCTGAGCCTCCTGGGCGTTCCTATCAGGCCCGCTGTAGGCCGGGGCCCCGTATTCGCTGATAAAAGCCGGTTTATCTGCCACCTCGGCCACCTGCTGCCAGAAAGAACCAAATCCGTAATCCCCCCGGTAAACATTGGCCCCGAAAGCATCCACCTGCGGCGCGTTCTGGGCGAATTTATCCAAAAATAATGTATCCCCGTTACAAATGGCCACGGGATGGTTGGGGTCAATAGACTTAATCATCTTAGCGACTTCATTGACAAATTTATAGTAAGCATCCGGTTTTTTATCCGCATTGGAAGCCACTCCATAATTGTTTTCATTGCCTAAAAGCCACATCAAGATATATGGTTCGTCTTTGAATTCCATCACCATCTCTCTGACATACGCCATCATATTCTTCTGATGTTGGGGGTTTTCATAATCTGTGCCTTCAGACCAGGACGCTCCTGAGCCGATGGCATATTTGCCCAACATATTACCCATCAGCACCATAAACCCGTAATCTTGATACATTTTTCTTAATAAACTTTTTTTGATGGGTCTTTGCGGGTGATCATATAACCTCAAAGTATTAACCCCCATTTTTTTCATCAGAGCAAAGTCCCCTTCGCTCGGCTCATCGGAATCCTGCTGATTATTGCCATTTTTATCCACCCAGGCCGCATAAGCAGGATTGGGATTATCTTCCATCCAATTGGTCAGGGTGCCGTTATCAGGACTCTGTCCGACTTTCGTCGGCACATAAGTAATACCTTTGATCATAAATGGTTTATTATCCACCAACAGCTGCCAGTGCCCGTTTTCATATTTGACAAAACGAACCCGCCCCTGGCCGGAATATTTTACAGGTTTTCCTAAAGATATTTTTTGTTTTCCTAAATGCAGGGCTTGTCTGGCTAAATCCATAGCACTAAGCTCTCGGATCACCCCTGGCTTTGTGATGGTGACATCATTGGAGGGGTCATTATCAAAAGAATTGAGGATTTGAATTTTCGCCCATTTAAACTCTAATTTAAGTTCCGGATGCATGCGGATAAGGTGTTGAATCTTGGCAATGGCCGCCTGGCCCGGATACCACGGCGTATGCCAATAGGTCCAGGCAATGGTCCCTGGAAAATGCACGATGATGGCGTGATAACATTGGATGGCCTCACCATACATTTTAGCCCTCTCAAAAATAATACCCATATAAAACATTCTTAAACCCCAGGGTTCAGGAGCGGTGGCCCATTTATAAATCGCCGCCTGTAAATCCTTAGTGTTGACAAAATCCCAGTGGCTGCCCTCTAATCGTCCTTCTTTGAGGGCCCGTTTATATTCCGGATCTTTGTAAATGTCCGCAATATTAGGGTAGACACCCTCTCCCACCGCCGCGGCCAAACCCGTCAGGTCAGTAATTTGATAATGGTAATCTTTGGTGGCCACATTGAGAAACTGGCCGTACTTGGTATAATCCACCACTCGATCCTTGCCAGGAAAAGCCAACGTCGGCCTGGTGCGAGGAACATATTTAACAATGGGTTGTTCTTTAATAACGCCCCCTGACATCACATCAATACTGGCCTGTGATTTTTCAGCCACCGACCAATAAGACCCACGGCTGGGATCCCAGCTCTGGGCCCAACGGTACTCATCCATAATCCCTCTAAAAACGGCTCTGGCCTGTTCATTTTGGCCTTGATGCATTAAAGCTTCAGCATTAATAAACAAACAGGTCGCCACGTCATTCATAATGTGATAGTGCTCAACTTGATCACGGGCGGGAAAGCCCGTTAACTGGGCGGCCTGTAATTTCGCGGTGGCTTCATAGTAGACAAGTATTTCATTGACTAGGTCCTGTAAAGTTTTTAAATCCCCGTCGTGGGAGGCCTTCCAGGCCAGGCGGACAATTTCGCTGGAAGAACGTGGAGTTTTTAAATCTTCAGCGTAGGAGTTTGCAGATATTAAAAAAAGAGAAAAAAAACAGAGTGTCATTGCGAACGATCCCGCCAAGGCGGGAGAATGAAGCAATCTTTTAAAAGATTGCTTCACCCGCCAAGGCGGGTTCGCAATGACACGGCGCGATTCTTTCATTATCCTACCACCGCTCCTGAAGATAGGCCTTTGACAATATGTTTTTGCATAGCCAAGTATACCATAATAATAGGCACCGCGGCCATAGTCAGGCCTGCCATCAGAACCGGATAATCCACGCTATTGGCTCCTTGAAAAACCATCAACCCTTTTTGCAAAGGCATTAATTTGGAATCCACCAAAAGTAAGTTGGCCAGAATATATTCATTCCAAACATTTAAGGAATTAAAAATCACAATGACCGCGATGGCGGGGCGCGCCAGCGGCAAGGCGACGTTCCACCAGATACCGATTTTACTGCAACCGTCAATGCGCGCGGCATCTTCTAAATCCTTGGGCATCTTGTCAAAGAACGTTTTAAGCAGCAAAATGCTCATCGATAAGCCCACATTAATCATGCAAAGAATGTAGCCATGATAGGTGTTGATTAAACGCAACTTATTCATCATCACAAACAGGGCCACAAAACTTCCCGGCAAAGGAATCATCATGGCCGCCACGAACAGATAAAAAATAATATTTTTGCCAGGAAACTGCAGGCGGGAGAACGAATACGCCGCCAGCGATGATATGAGGACGATCCCGGCCACCACACAGGAGGTGTAAATGATACTGTTGATCACATAAACCCCAAAATTACCCTTGGTCCAAGCGGTAACAAAATTATAAAAATGAAGGGTATGCGGAATCAGTGATTTATCGACGAAAATCGTTTCATTGCTCATCAAGGCCGAACGGATCATCCAGAAAATTGGGAAAAGGCAGGTCAGGGCCACCGCCATCAAAAAAAGATGGATGAGCGTTGAGCGGACCATCTGCAGCGCCATGTATTTGTTGCGTATCATAACTGTTTGGCCTTATCGGAAAGTTTTTTCATGGCAAAAGAAACGCCCACCAGGATAATACCGAAAACCACCGCCTGCGCGCAGGCATAACCAAAACGGTTGGTCCCCTGCATGGACGCTAAAATTCTAATGACCGGAACATCCGTGTGATGCACCAGCCCCTTACTGACCATGGAGAGAATAAGCACAAACACCTGCATGGATCCTAAGATGGTCAGGATGACCACGACCAAGATCACCGGCATCATCATGGGGAGGGTGACGTTAGTAAATGTCTTCCAGGCCCCAGCCCCGTCGACTTTGGCTGCTTCATACAACTGTTTATCAATGGTCTGCAGCCCCGCCAACAGCATCACAAAACCCCAGCCAAACCCTTTCCAGCTATTAACAACAGCGATGGTGGTTAAAGCGGTTTTAGGATCTCCCAGCCAATTATGCACCAGCTGCGGCAGGCCTGAGGTATAAAGCAAGTGATTTAAAAGCCCGATATGCACTCCGTTTTGCATCCCCGGGTCTAAAATCCAATTCCAGATAATACCAACCACAACTTCCGATAATACCGGCGGGATAAAAAATACCACCTGATAAAAACGATTCATTCTCATTTCCCGGTCGCACGCCAGCGCCAAAGCAAAGGCCAAGGCGTTCTGAAAGGTCAGGGCAATAACGGTAATATAGGCGGCATGCCCCATCGAATCCCACCAAATCTTGTCCGTCAACAATTCCTGATAATTTTGAAACCACACCCAATGCATGGGACCTATGCCGCGCCATTCATGAAGCGACAAATACATCATGTTAAAGAAAGGATAAATATAGAAGGTACAAAAAACAAACAGGGCGGGAAGGACAAAACAGAAATTCTCCATATTGTCCTTCAACAAGGCTGTGGGGACGGAGAGTTGCTTCATGATTATTTTTGTTTGGTCATTTGATGTTCTTTGATGGCCTCAACGTCTTGGGCCACCTGTTGCGGCGTCTTCTCGCCGATGATAATGGCTTGAATGCCCTTGTCAAAAGCTTCCACCACCAGAGGATCTTCATTGACCGCCCATATCGTCGGATGCGTGGAGTTTTCCATGCCCATGGCAAAAGCTTCTAAAATCGGCCCAATGACCGCCAAGGCCTCGCGGTTAGCCGGTAAATTATTGGTGGCCCTCGCCAAATTCGCCTGCTGGTCTTTGGCCGTCAGCCACTTTAAAAAAACAATAGCTTTGTCTTTATTAGGGGATTGAGCATTGACCACAAAGGATGAGCCTGCCCCGCCCCAAATTTTTAAAGGATAGTTATTGGAAATAGACGGCGGAGGCATGACCCCGTAATCCAATTTAGGATTCATGTCGTGGTAAACATTCACGCACCAGGAGCCGTTGAACGCAAAAGCCGCCCGCTCCAGGGCAAAGTCCTGCTCGGCGTATTTATTGCCTTTGGTGACAATACCATCGATCAAAGCTCCTTGATCGCGCAAGTCCGCAAAAATACCCAACACCTTAATCCAATCAGGGTCGGTATACTTCACCCGGCCTTTAAAGGTCGCTATGACCTTGTCTTCGCCCATGATATTAAACGCGTAATTGGAGGCAAAACAATCCGCCAGCCACAGCTCGCCCCAGCCGGACACAAAAGGCGCAATGCCCACCCTCTTGAGCGCTTGCACGTCTCTGATGAATTCACCGTAGGATTGAGGAGGAATTGTAATGCCGGCCTTGGCCAACAGCTTTTTGTTATAAAGCATTTGCATGTTGGTCACATCAATAGGAACGCCGTAAATACCGGGCTTAATGCCATAAATGTTGCCGGCCTCAAAACGATTGACCGCCAGGGCTTTATCAAAAAGGCTTTTCTGCCAGGCACCCTCATCGGCACTCATGCTTTCAGTCAAATCCGCTACCAGCTGCGCTTTGATGAAATCCGCCATGATGGATTTCTTATCGAGAATACCGTAGATCTCGGGAAGCACATTAGCCTGGGCGGCCGCGATCACTTTTTGAGAGTAGGAATCCGAGGGAGCAAAAAGCTGAAATTCGACGTCCATGCCTGTTTTGGTTTTATATTCTTCGGCGAGTTTCTTGAAGGCATCATCGCGGTCGGTCATCCAGTGCCAGACGACGATTTTATTGGAAGGAGTTTTGGCTTGTCCGCAGCCGGCTACTAAGCAAACAGATAAAACTACACACACTAGCGCTAAAATTTTTCTCATCCTTACTCCAACGTTAATTGAATTAGGAAATTAAGTCTAAAATTTAACATACTCTATAGGGCAGGTCAAGGGGTTTATCACAAGGTGCTATCTCATACTTCGCATTGTTTCAATAACCCCATCGCTGACGCCATGTTCTTTAAGATAACTAATGTCCTCTGCCTGTAAGCTGTAGGTTGAGTGGCTGGTTTTAATGCGGTGGATGATCTCATCGCTGGGAACTCCCTGTGTAGTCCAGTCTATAATCTGCCCTATACCCACAGGAGATATAGTTTCTATTCTGGTGTCATTGCGAGGAGTCCCACCAAGGCGGGACGACGAAGCAATCTGTTCTTTATGAGATTGCTTCACTTCGTTCGCAATGACACTAGAAAGTTCTGCCCGGGCTTTGGCTAATTGCTCCTGTAAGGATTTGTTTTGATTGTCTAATTCAGTGATTCTTTGCTGTAAGTTTTCGGTTTCTTGGGTACTGGCTTTGAGCTGCTGTTCTAAACTAACCCGCTCTTGTTGAGCTTGGGTTAACTGTTCCTTGGTCCTGTCCAATTCACTCTGGCTGGTGGATAATTGCCCTTTGGTTTTGTCCAATTCATTTTGCAGCTGTTCTTTCGTTTGGCTTAAATCGGTTTGATGACTGGCCAATTGTTCTTTGAGTTGACTTAACTGGCTTTGATTGTCAGCGAGCTGATCTTTGAGCCTGGCTGTTTCGTCCTGACTAATACTTAATTGTTCTTGAAGCTTGATTAATTCACCCTCATACCGGGTACTCCCGTAGGTCGGGTTCTGATCCCGCCAAAGGCGGGAATGATAACCATGATGAAAGACAACTACATAAATAAGACCAGCTATCAAGATCAAACCTGCAATTTTAATCCAGCGCATAGGCTTGGAGGCAGTGTTAGTGGCCCAAACACTTAAAAAACACAAAACTAAGACTATGCCGCTATAGAGACTGGCTAAAAGCCTCTTCTTGGCGTTTCTTGTTCTGGGGCTTAAGCCGGGAATAAAGCCTCTGACGCTTTCATATCTGGTAGTTACTACCGCAGGGTCAATGTTAAACTTTTGAGCCCAGTTTGGCAGGAGTTCCTGACCTAATGTTTCAATAGGATCAGGGGCTGGTTTAGCTGCTTTAGCTGTCTTGACCGGCTGAGGCGGGGTGATGATGACGACTTGGGGGGTTGGGGCTGCCCGTTGGGTTGTCTGAGCTACCTGCTGAGTTGGCTGGGCTGCGACCGATTGGCCTTGGCTAAGGGTATAAACTATGCCAGTTTTAATCAATTTACCACTAGCTACAAGACTAGCAAGGTTGTGGGTAATTGTTCTACGGGAGATTCCTAAAGAAATTACTAATTGTT
The DNA here is from genome assembly GCA_016201795.1 of Candidatus Omnitrophota bacterium. Taxonomy (GTDB): domain Bacteria; phylum Omnitrophota; class Gorgyraeia; order Zapsychrales; family Fredricksoniimonadaceae; genus JACQCF01. The sequence continues at coordinate 6,923 of JACQCF010000009.1, forward strand.
TTGGTTTTGCTTTGCCATTTTGAGCAATATGAGCAATAATCTGATCTGATGTATCCATTAATTAACCCCTATTTGGGCAATGAATTGAGCAACAAATTGAGCAATTAAAAGAGCAATGTATATTGAAAAATTGAGCAATAGCGTTAAACAAAGCATATTGAGCAATATAAAATGAGCAATAAATTAAGCAATTGAGCAATACTTAATCTACAGGATAATTCGCTTACAGTCAACATTTCTAGGGATCCACAATAAATCCTACCTTGGTTCTTTTGTAATCAGTCGACTTTTCCCCGCCTTCTGGTGAGGCGGGCTTTTCTTGCAGTAACCGTCTAATTGCCTCAAAGACAAAAACAAATTGCTTATCATGTTCGGTGTATTTTCTTTCGAGGTCTTCAATCTTACGGGCTAAATCCTTATGTGAAAGCATTAGTTCCTTAAGCCTTACAAAGACACGCATAATTTGGATATTGACTTGAACGGCCCGCTCACTATTTAAAACGCTTGAAAGCATGGCAACACCTTGTTCAGTAAACACATAAGGTAAATACCGTCTGCCACCACGCCCTTTCTTTGAGATCGCAATTTGCGATATCAAAACCTTGTGTTCTTGGATGGTTAACTGAAACATAAAATCCTCTGGGAAACGGCTCGTGTTGCGTTTTACCTGTTCATTTAACCGATGCGTAGAAACACCGTAAAGATTGGCTAAATCTTCATCGAGCATTACTTTGTACCCCCGAATTAAAAAAATCTTGTTTTGAATGATTTCTACCGGTACAAGGCTTTTGGATCTACTGATGGCTTGTTTTTGCATAGCATTCTTCCTACAGTTAAAAGGTTTGAAATGGTTAATACACTACGGGGAAATTTTGCTACATTTTCCGATAGGGGATATCGGTGGGTGAAACTGATTTAACTAATTTAATTTTAATAAGGGAATCTTGATATGTCAAATGGTTTGAAATCACGCTCAAAGACTTTTAAACGCCCAAGCAATGGCGCGTTCGGTTTCAAGCAGGCGCTCTTTGCGGTGGTCCATTTTTCCGGCGTAGGCGCCTAACTGGCCGTCGGATTTAATCACACGGTGGCAGGGGGATCATCAAAGGATAGGGATTGTTGCGCAACGCCTGGCCCACCGCGCGCACGGCTTTAGGCCGGCCGATTTTCCGGGCGATCCACTTATAGCTGCGCGTCTGGCCTAAAGGAATCGTCAAAGCGGCTTTGAGCACCGCCCATTCAAATGGGGTTAAATGTTTTTTGATCATGAGGATAATTTTTGAAAAATCTCTTCCAGGGCATAAAGCGTCTTTTGAGGAAACCTCTCCAAAGGATAATATTGCACAATAATATCCAGCACCTGTTGGTAGGCCCTCAAATTTAGATAGCGAAGCAGGTAGCGGATATCCTCTAAGTCATGAAACTCTTCTCCAATGCGCATCGCCAGGCACTTCATAGCCAAAAGATAATCCGGCCGACTGACAAAGACCTTTAAATGACTATACTCCAAAAAAGAATCGAATTGACCTTGAGGACTAAAAAATCCTTTCACCGCATCATTGAGCCAATCCTCTTGAATGCCCTCTTGAAGAGCCACTCTGGCCGCAGCTTCACGCATTTTTTTGGCCGGCTGAAAAAAAGCATCAACATCTTTGGTGGAAGGCCGCGCATTAAAAACCAAACACATCACAGCCCCTCCTACCAGATAAATTTCTCCTGCCAGAGATTGGACTTTCATCTCTTCGTTCAGCAGCTTTAATAGTCGTTGGATGTCTTGTTTTAATAACGGTGCCATTACCTTTACTCCTTAAGTTCAAACTCTTGCCCCGATCGTTGAATCAATGAAAATGTTTCTGTTACGAAAACAAGGCGGCGATGAAAAAAGCAGATGTAGCCGCAAACTTTGAAGATCAACTCCAAAAACGGGCTTGGGCAGCGGACGAATGTGTTTGACCCAAGCCGGCGCACAAACTCCTTTTTGAAAAGCGGCATATTCAATCATGGCGGCTAGATAATTTCCCCCATAATCGGCTAACCCTGCTCTGGACCCGCCAAAACCCGCCAAAGGCGGGTCAAAGGCGGGTCTGGGAGGTAAAGAGACAACCTGTTGAAATTCATCCACTGTCAGTTCTCTTAATAAATCGTGAATCTCCGCCAGGACATATTTGGACTCTGGATGAGTCCCCAGCCGCTCAACCATTTGCTCAAATTTTTGACGCTGAGCTGGCAAAGCCATGCTCAAAATCCATTGAGACATTCCCATACCCGCCTTTTTGGCCGAACGCGAGATCACCGCTTTCTGTGAAGGCGACACTCGAATTTGTATATGAGTTTCTTTGTTTTCTTTCATAATAAAAGTATATCTGATAAAACATTATATGTCAATACGTATGTCATGACAATATTTGACTCTTAGCGCGCAGCATTCTGTGATAGCTAATGGCAAACCGATGCGCTTCATCGCGCACGCGTTGCAGAAGCTGCAGACCCAAAGAATCTTTAGGCAGCACAATCGCATGGCGCTTGCCTGGCACAAAAATTTCTTCTTCTTGTTTGGCCAGGGCGATGATAGGAATTTGGACCTCCAGTTTTTTGAGCTCGGCCAAGGCCGCGGACAATTGCCCTTTGCCGCCGTCGATGATAATCAAATCGGGAAACAGCGCCCGCTCTTCTTTAAGCCTGCTGTAGCGGCGGCATACAATCTCGGCCATCATGGCAAAATCATCAATCCCCTCAACGGTTTTGATTTTAAAACGCCGGTAATTGCTCTTATCCGGTTGGCCATTCAAAAAAGAAACCATGGAGCCCACCGCCTGGTGCCCCATGATATTGGAAATGTCAAAACACTCCATGCGATGGGGCGCGCGTTTAAGCCCCAGGGCACGCTGTAATTGCTCGGCTTCCTTAAAATAATTGATATCTTGGGTGCCCGAATACAAAGCCCCGATGGCGCGCAGCTGGTCGCGCACGCGGGCGGCGGCTTCGAAATTGTTCTGGCGAGATAATTCTTCCATTTCCGTCTGTAAGTCTCTGTAAAGGTCGTCCTTTTTACCCTCCAGGATCAGACGCACGTGGCGAATGTTGCGGGCATATTCTTGACTGGAAATATTTTTGATGCACGGCGCATCGCATAAACCAAGGTGATAATACAAACAGGGTTTATCCGCTAACGGCGCACAGGTGCGGAAATGAAAAATCTTTCGAATAATGACCAGTGCTTCGCGAATCAGCGACGGATCAACGTAAGGCCCGTAAAAATCAGCTTTAAGGTGTTTGCTCTGGCGGCCATTCAAACGCACCACCGACACCAGCGGAAACTCTTCTTTAGTGATTTGAATATAGGGATAGGTTTTGCTGTCTTTAAGCTCAACATTGTATTTGGGCTGGTATTGCTTGATAAGGCTGGCTTCCAGCAACAGGGCTTCTGCTTGCGAGGCGGTTTGGATAATGTCTAGCTGGGCAATATGTCCGACCAGCAGGTCAGTTTTTAAATGACGGGTGTTGGCACCAAAATACGACTCCACCCGACGACGCAAAGACACCGCCTTGCCGACGTAGATAACTTTACCCTGCGCATCTTTGAATAAATAAACGCCGCTGGTATCAGGAAGAGTTTTTATTTTAGTCTTGAGGTCCATAACACAATGCCCTTTTGCTTTAAGGCCGTTACCAAAAATACACAGTTAGCCACCCCGGCGATGGTGCTGGCTAAGGCAATGCCGCCGATTTTTAAGGGGAACATCAAAATGACATTCAAGACGACATTGATGATCAAGCAAACGGTGGCGGTCTTGACCGGCGTTTTAGTGTCCTGCAAAGCATAAAAAGCCGAAACTAAAATCCGTGAGGCGCCAAAAAATGGCAACCCTAAGGCCGAATAAAATAGTACCTGGGCGGTGATCTTGGTCGAATACGCGTCAAATTGCCCGCGCTCGAAGGCGAGGTGGATAATCCAATGGGAAAAAATAACCATAAGCGTAGCGCAAGGGATGAGCACCCGCATTAAATTACGCAAGGAAAAAACCAGGGTTGCCTTAAAACGAGCC
>JACQCF010000015.1 GCA_016201795.1 Candidatus Omnitrophota bacterium
ACAAACGCTCGTATCTCAAACCAATTCAGTTTTAGCGGATACTAAGGCTATTCCCGATACTATTGAAACTGCGTTGAAAAAAGGCGTGCGTTCGAAAGTGTTAAACAGGTCCACTACCGTCTCTCCGGGGGATACAATCAGCGTGCGCTATCAGACTGATTCGGGGAAAACTCCTGTCATTACGGTTTATGATCCCAATAATGTCAGCCTGATTGCCGATAAGCCGATGACAAATGAAACTAGCGATCCTGGTGATCCCAGCATCAGCGTCTACAGTTACGACGTCACTTTTGACCCTGCCTGGGGCAAGGGAGATTTTACGATTATTTCTTCGGAGCCGGACACCCGCAGCGTGGATAGCCTCACCATCACCGTGACCCCGCCACTTGCCGACCTTGCAAGCCTGACGGCTACGGTAAACAATGTTCAGGCAGGGGTTGCTTCCACGCAATCCTCTATCGATAAGGTCGCCACCAATCAAATAGCCACGCAATCAGCCATTGGTAACGTACAAACCGGAGTGGCATCTGCGCAAACCGGCATTGCGAATGTACAAACCGGGGTGGCAGCCACGCAAACAGCCATCAATAATATGCAAAACAGCATTGCGGGTCTTTCAGACATGTCAACCAAACTGGAAACCTTCACCTCCAACTTAAATACCATCAAGGACAATGTCTCTAGCGTTAAAGCGATTGTGGGCGCGGCCACGGATTCTTCCAAAACAGACTCCTTATATGGCAAGCTGGCGGGTATCGGCACCAGTGTCGGCGCTATGATAAATAAATGGGGTAAATATAATGTGTCGGATATTATGGGTTCTTTGAATAATGTGGGAACCTATCTGGGAACTCCCGGGGATCCTCCCCAGATGGGCACGGTCTTTGGCAAAATTACCGACGTGCAAAACCAGACGGGGCAAATTCCTTCTATAGCCGCGCTGGCTGACCAGTCCTACGGTCAAATACGGGACTTGCGCAAAGAGATGGATTTAAACGGCAAGTCAGAGACGGCTTATGATATGATGCAGAAAGTAAACACCAGTGTTGCCGAACTTCAGAAATCCGTTGACAGCATCCCGAAAGAATCATCCGATGCCCAGTTGAAGGAAATCGCCGCGGCCGTTACGGCGACCAGAAAAGCGCTCAAACAAACAGCCTCCAACGCCGGGTTAAAAAATGCTGTGCAGGATCAGCCGTCTACAGTGACGCTGGATGGCCTGCAGAAACAGGTGACGGAATTAAAGGCTCTGGTTCAAAGCGTCAAGAAATCCATAGAGGGAAAGCAGGAGCCGGTGGTCAAAATGTGGCTTGAGAAGGGCAATCAGTAAGACCCCATGGATATGCGCAAGGTTCTTTTTTGTCTTCTGTGGTGTGTTGGCTGTTTGGTGTTTCTGAACAAGGCCTGTGCGGATACGGTCAAACTGAAAATGATTGTTGCCAATCCTTCCGATTCCGAATCCAGGACATTGCCGGTCAAAACTTATCTTCCCAAAGGGATTAAGCCCGAAGATGTCGTCGACAAAGGCGATTTTGTCATCAAGTATGATTTTGAAAAGTCCTTATATTACGCCTATCAGGAGGTGACCCTGAATCCCCAAAAAACAGTGACGCTTCAGTTAAGCATTAACGATATCTGGACTATCACCGAGGCAGACATTAACGGGCTTAAAAGCCATATCCAGGAAATGCTTCAAGCCCTGCAGAAAACAGAATATGCCGCCCGCTCGCAGACTTTAGGAGGGGGCATTCTTGAGCGGCTCCAGAACATCATCAAGGCCCAAAATCAACCGGGACTTTCCATAGAACAAAGAATTTCCAATTATCAAATCAATTCCAATCTTTTAAAACAAGGGAAAAAAGATATAGGGGTTCTGGAAGATATGATGATCGACAGCGGCGGCATGGGGCAGGGGAATGTCGGCGTATTGATGGCAGAAGAAAATCCGCTGACTATTGATCCTTTGGCGGACGCTGGGAAATTCGACACGCTCAAATTTAAAGTGGAGATTTCCAATCCTTCCGATGAAGCAAAAAATATGACTTTGAAATACTATCTTCCTATCGAAGCTACCCCTGAGTTTATCGTGGATAAGGGCGGGCTGGAGGCGGCCTATGATTATCAAACCGGCGTCTATTATCTTTCCAAGAATGCCATCAACCTGTCGGCCCATCAGAAGCAGGAATTTGTGGTGGAGATTAAAGATTTATGGGTCATCCCCGAAAATAAAATCCAGTTGGTGAGGGCGCGCACCCAGAGGCTGATGCAGGTATTGGCGGGTTCCGATTATAAAGATTCCGCCGCGTTTTTAGGCCATAAAATTATAGTGGTGTTGGATGGCATTTTAGCTGTTCAGAACGACAAGGAAATGTCCGTCGAAAACCACATCGGAGAATACAGGTTGAATTTGCAAAAGTTTGATGAGGCGGCCAAAGACCTGGCCAAATTGGAAAAATTGACCGTTCAGTCGGGGTCTCCTCTCCTGCTCCATAAAATTCAGGGGCCGCAGGGCATACAGAGCCGCCGGATAGAAGGTTTGGAAGGTGCCAGGGGGGTGGAGATCATAGGCAAGTCCATTTTCCGCGGTAAAGTCCCTGAACTGTCGACCACCTGGAAGATCATCTGGATCATTATCGGCTTTCTGGCGGTTTTGAGTTTTTTGTTTTTTATTTTGTGGTGGACGCAGATTAAGACCAGCGAAGGCAAGAAATATAAAAATGTTCAAGGCGACCATACTCAACCCCCAGCGGACCATCTTTGAGGCAGAAGTTAGAAGTGTTTTTCTTCCCGGTATTGAGGGGGAATTCGAAGTCATGGAATTTCACAAGCCGATCATCAGTCTTTTGAGGGCTGGTGAGATTGTTATTGATTGGCAAAAATCGGTGACTATAAGCCGCGGCGTGGTGATGGTGAGTACCAAGGAACTGGTAGCGCTGGTGGAGGAATAATGCAGAGCATGATCATTATTCTGGTGATGTTTGCGACCATCCTGGGGCCCTCGGCGGTCATTGCGGCTATCAGCTACGCCAGCATCCGGGCGCTGGGCCGCAACCCCTCGTCGGCGCCCAAAATTTTATTGGCGATGATCATTGCCCTTATTTTTGCGGAAGCCATTGCCGTGATCGCGCTGTTGATCTTGTTTCAGTTATTTGGGAAATGACATAGACTGAACTGGTGTCATTACGAGGAACGAAGTGACGAAGTAATCTTTTAAAGGATGCTAAATAAACAATATTACGTATACTTCTTAACAAATTGGAGCAATAAAGTTCTCTATGTGGGAGTAACGAATGATTTAAAACGCAGGGTTTATGAACATAGGAATGGATTGGTTGATGGATTTACACGAAGATATCATGTACATAAACTGGTTTATTATGAAATGTGCGAAGAGATTGAAGGCGCAATTCTAAGAGAAAAACAAATTAAGGCCGGATCCAGACAAAAGAAAGTTGATCTTATTAAAAGAGTTAACCCCACTTGGGAAGATTTACGGAGTCAATTGTAAAAAGATTGCTTCGCTTAAAACGAACAGCGACGCTCGCAATGACACAGTCAATAGTGTTATTGTGGACACAGACATAGTGTCATTACGAGGAACGAAGTGACGAAGTAATCTTTTTAACATGTCAAAAGATTGCTTCGTCCCGACTGAAAACGTCGGGACTCGCAATGACACGGAAGGATCGGAGAAGTTTATGCTCATGGCACAACTGATTATTATTCAGGTCATCACTTTTCTGGGTCTGGTTTTTGTTTTGCGCAAGATCATGCAATCCGCTTCTTATCAAGAGGCCGGAAGGCTGCAGCAGCTAAGCCGGGACAGCGCAAAAAAGTCCATGGAGTTAGCCTCCAGAATTGAACAGGCCGAAAAACAGATCGTGGAAAAAATACAGAGCGCACAGGATCAAGCCGGCCAGCTCAAGGAGCAGGCCATGCAGGAGACCCAGCAGCTCAAGGAAGAGACCTTAAACAAAGCACGGCAGGAGAGCGATCGCATTATCCAGCAGGCTTTAAACACCAAAGAAAAAGTCAGGGAAGAAATCCAGGGCCGGATGGAACAAACCAGCGTGGCTAAGGCCGTCATGCTTATTGCAGCTGTTTTAAGCTCAAAGAATTTATCCCTGGTACATCAAGGCCTGATGCAAGAAATACTGGAAGAAATGGAAAGAATAGACGCCTCCCAATTACAAATCAATACCGATCAGGGACAACTGATCGCTCCGGTGGCCGTTGATGGGGCCGACAAGCAAAAAATAACGGCGACCCTCTCTAAAAAGACAGGCCGAAACATAGTACTGGAGGATGTCATCAATAAAGATTTGGTGGCGGGGATCAGCATCAAATTGGGAAGCATTGTGATTGACGGCAGCCTTGCCGAAAAATTAAGGAAAGCCGCATCGCGCCTGGGCGCATGAGGCAACACAACCATGGCGGACATTTTACAGATTCATGAAGTCGGTACCATCAGGGAAATTAAAAGGAGCGTTGCCAAAATTTCCGGCCTTGCCAATTGCATGAACGGCCAGCTCCTTGAGATAACGCCCAAAATCAAAGGGATGGTGCTGGGGTTTGCTGGGCAGGAAGTGTCTGTGCTTCTGCTGGGAGCCGCCGAAGAAGCAAAAGTCGGCGATAAAGTTTATAGCAAACAGGAGTCTTTTAAGATATTGACAGGAGAGGGATTCTTAGGCAGGGTCGTTAACGCCCTGGCGCAAGCCGTTGACGGCAAAGGGCCTGTTTTACAAAAAGGAGAACATTACCCCGTATTTAGAGACGCTCCCGGGATACTGGAGAGAAGCCCCCTGGCAGAGCCTTTTGAAACAGGAATTCTCGCCATCGATGCCACCATTGCTATCGGTAAAGGCCAGCGGGAGCTCATCATCGGTGACAGGATGCTGGGTAAATCCAGTCTGTGCATAGATACCATCATCAATCAGAAGGACAAAGGGGTGGTTTGTGTTTACTGTTGTATCGGCCGTTCTCATGCGAGTCTGGAAAAGACGGTGGGGACACTCAAAGACCATGGGGCCATGGACTATACGATGGTGGTTTCCGCCACCGCTTCCAGCTCCGTCGGAGACCAGTACCTGGCGCCTTATACGGCCTGCACGCTGGGAGAATATTTTATGGATAGAGGCAGGGATGTGTTCGTGGTTTTTGATGATTTATCCAAACACGCGTGGGCCTACAGGCAGATTTCCCTTTTGTTGGAGCGCTCCCCTGGGAGAGATGCCTATCCGGGCGACGTCTTTTATTTGCATTCACAGTTGATGGAAAGAGCGGGCAAACTGAATCTCGAGCGCCGGGGCGGGTCCATGACGTTTTTCCCGATTGCAGAAACGGTTCAGGGGGATTTCACCGGCTACATTCCCTCCAATCTTGTTTCGATGACGGACGGGCAGATTTACCTGAGCGCGGCTTTATTTAGCACGGGTTTAAAGCCGGCCATAGACCTGGGGCTTTCCGTTTCAAGACTAGGAAACAAGGTGCAGTCGGCGGCCATGAAGGAATTAAGCGCGATGCTGAGGCTCGAGTACATCCAGTATCAGGAAACTTTAAAGATGACCAGGCTTAAAACAGGCGTGTCTGAACAAGTTAATCGAAACCTCAGGCGCGGCGAAATCATCACCCAGCTTTTTATCCAGGACAAAGGCCGGCCTTACAGCCTGGTGGAAGAATTGTTTTTGCTTTATGCTCTTAGGCGCAATATTCTGGATGTTCTGCCGCCCGCAGCTATAGAGCACTTTAAAAAGAATATCCTGAAATTTACCCAAGAACATTTCTCATCGCTGGTTGAGAAATTGCGGGCTCAAAAAACCCTGACCCATGCAGTCACCAAGGGATTGGATGAATGCCTGACGGCCTTTTTCAAGGACAGCGATAGTCAATATGCAGACGGTACAAAAATTAAAGAAAGAGTTTGAACTTAACACAGAATTGGCAGGCCTGTTGGATACGCTCAAAGGCATTGCCTCCGCGCAATTTCGGATGCTGGAGAAAAAGAAAGAGCGCTTCAAGCATTTTCTTTTTGCCTTCGAAAAGTTTTTCCCCATGATCGATTTCAATGCCGTACAACACCCTTTCGCACGGGACAAAGGCCCTCTGGGCATTATGATCGTTACCTCCGACGAGGGATTTATGGGGGGGCTCAATACCAGGGTCATTAATACAGCGCTTAGTTATCCGGGGGCCGATGACGCTTTGCTGATCGTGATCGGAGCGCGCGGAGCCAGTTATCTGAAAGGTCTGGGCCATGATTTTTTGGAATTTCCGGGCATTGCCAGCGACAGAAGATATGAAGAGGCCGTGAAGTTCAAAAATTTTATTATCAAAAAAGGTTTAGCCGGTACGTTTGCGAGGCTTATCCTTGTTTACCCTAAGCCTCTTTCCTTCACGGTTCAAAAGCCGCAGGTGCTTTCTATTTTGCCCTGCAGCGAACTGTTCCAAAAAAAAGAGAATTTGACAAAAGAAGAAAAGGACATTATCACCGAAGGCTCGCCGGAGGGCATTATTGAATATTTGCTGGATGCCTGGATTACGGAAAAATTATTTGAGGTTTTTGAAGACAGCCATCTGTCCGAATTTTCCGCCCGCACAGTGCATTTGGAAGAAAGCCATCAGATTTTATTGCGCCGATCCAGGGTGATCAGGGGGCAGTATTTGCGCAGTTATCATGAGCTGGTGGATAAGGGGATGCGGGAGGCATTTGCATCGCGCATCATTCACAGAAAGAAGCAAAATGCAAACTGACAAGAGCCAGGGGAGGGTCATAGCCGTGCAGGGACCCATTGTGGATGTTCAATTTTCCTGCGAAGAAGATGTGCCTAATATTTACGAGGTTATTAAGACCAAGGCATTTGGCGGGCGGCCTATTACCTTAGAGGTGGCTGAGCATTTACGCAGCAGCGTGGCCCGCTGCATCGCTTTGGGATCAACGCTTAATCTGCAGTATAATGCCTTGGCCATTCCTCAGGGTGAGTCGCTTAAAATTCCCGTCGGTGATCAGATGTTCGGCAGGGTTGTTAATGTGATCGGCCAGCCCATCGACCTCAAAGGGGATATTCAAACCAGCCAAAGAGCGCCCATCAGAAAAAGTCTCTCCAACATCAAGCTTAATCCCGACCTGTTGGTCCATGAAGAATTTCAACTTTTGGAAACAGGAATCAAAATGATCGATTTATTGTTTCCCTTAGTCAAAGGGGGTAAGACGGGGGTGGTCGGCGGGGCGGCTTTGGGCAAAAGTATCCTTATTTTGGAGCTCATCCATAATATTGTCGAAAAACACAAAGGCGTGTGCGTTTTTGCGGGGGCCGGGGAAAGAATACGGGAAGGCAATGAGTTATATTTCGAATTTGTCAAGCAGAAGGTCATCGACAGGATTATGATGACCTTTGGCCAGATGGATGAGCCGCCGGGGGCCCGGTTTGAAGTTGCTTTAACCGGCATAACTCTGGCCGAGTACCTGCAGGAGCAGAACAAAGACGTGTTGTTTTTTATCGATAATGTTTACAGATTTGTGCAGGCCGGAGCGGAGATATCTACGCTTCTGGGCCGGGTGCCCTCCGAAACAGGCTATCAGCCAACCCTGGCTTCAGAGGTCGGCGATTTTCAGGAGCGCATCCGATCCAAAGAGGGCGGTTCCATCACGGCCATCGAAGCCGTCTATGTTCCGGCGGATGATTTGACGGACCCGGCGGTGGTCACTATATTTAGTTACCTCGATTCTATTATGGTATTATCTAGGGAAAAAATTCAGTTAGGGTTGTATCCGGCCATAGACCCTTTGCTGTCTTCCAGCAGTAATTTGGATCCCGCCATCATAGGCAGGAAGCATTTTGATATCGCCCAGCAAGCCTTGAGTATTTGGGCCAAGTATGAGGAGTTAAGAAGAATCGTGATGGTGATCGGCGTGGAGGAGCTTTCCAAATCGGACCGCACGTTGTACGAGCGGGCCAGGAAGCTGCAGAATTTTTTAACGCAGCCGTTTTTCGTGGCGGAGATTTATTCCGGGAAAAAGGGAGAATATATTTCTTTAGAGCAGACGCTGGAGGGGGTCGACAAAATTATCAGCGGCAGGATGGATGCGGTGGCTGAAGAAAATTTTTATATGATAGGCAACATCCAACAGGCGGGAAAATAATTATGGCATTGCGGATTGGAGAAATTCTGGTAGAAAAAGGTATCATCACTCCCGTACAGCTGGAGAAGGCACTGGCTGAACAAAAGCAAACTAAAAAGATGCTTGGTAATATTCTCATCGCTATGGGGCTCGTTACCGAGCGCAAATTTCTGCAGGTCCTCTCCGAGCAACAGGGGATTCCTTTTGTGGAGTTAAAAGATACCGCCATCGATCAAAAAGCGATCAAGGTCATGCCGCCCAAATTTGTATGGCATTATAAAATCATGCCCATCCATTTAGAGAACAACGTCTTAACCGTGGCCATGTCCAATCCTTTTGAGGTATGGCCCATTGATGATTTAGAAACACATCTGGGTTTAAGGGTCGAGAAGGTCCTGGCGGCCTCCAGCGATATCACAGAGACCGCCAGAAAGTATTACGGCGTCGGTGCGGATACCATTGAGAGGATCCTCTCTCAAGAAGCGCCGGACATCGGGACAAAGACAGAAACAAAAGAGAATAAAGTTGAAGACCTGGAGAAAATGTCGGAGGATGCCTCCGTCATCAGGCTGGTCAATCAGATTTTGCAACAGGCGATCAACGACCGGGCCACCGATATTCATATTGAAGCGTTTCGCGAGGAATTGAGTTTGCGTTACCGCGTCGACGGGGCTCTTTATGATGTGGAGATCTCCGATGCTATCCGGCATTTGTATCTGGCGATTGTTTCTAGAATCAAGGTGATGTCTGGATTAGATATTGTGGAAAGAAGGCTTCCCCAGGACGGGCGCGCCAAGGTTAAAATAGGCAACAAGGAATATGAATTGCGCGTATCCGTCATCCCGGCGCTTTACGGGGAGAATATCGTGGTTAGAATTTTACCGACCACCATGCTTTTTGATGTGGCTCATTTAGGCATGTCCGCTAAAGATTTAGACAGTCTGGAGCAGTTGATTTTGAAACATCACGGTATTATTTTTGTCACAGGGCCGACGGGAAGCGGAAAGACCACCACCTTATACGCGTGCTTGAGCAAACTTAATACGCGTCAGAGAAAAATTGTGACCATCGAAGATCCGGTGGAATATGAGCTTAAAGGAGTAACCCAGACGCAGGTGAATCCCAGGATTGGCCTGACCTTTGCGGCGGTATTAAGGAGCATGTTAAGGCATGACCCGGATGTCATGATGGTGGGAGAAGTTAGGGATTTTGAAACCGCGGATATTACGATTCAGACATCACTGACCGGTCATCTGGTTTTCTCCACCCTTCATACCAACGACGCCGCCACCGGCGTCACGCGCCTGATTGACATCGGCGTCGAACCGTTTTTGATCGCTTCTTCCGTCGAGGCGTTTATTGCGCAAAGGCTGGTGAGGTTAGTCTGTGGGGAGTGTAAAGAAAATTATAAGTTAGACCAGATGAGCGATGTCTTAAAGCAAATGGTCCAAGGCTCAACAACCATTTACCGGGGACGGGGTTGCAAGAGCTGCGGATATACAGGGTATGCGGGCAGAAGTGGTATCTATGAGATTTTGTTGGTCAACGAGGAAATCAAAAAATTGATTTTACAAAAAACATCCGCGGATGTCATCAGAAATAAGGCGATTCAATCAGGGATGCGGACATTGCAGCAAAGCGGCTGGGAGAAGGTGGCGGCGGGTCTGACGACCCCCGAGGAAATCTTGCGGGTCATTCAATGAAAATACTTGTGTCATTGCGAACGAAGTGAAGCAATCCTTTTTAAAAAGATTGCTTCGCTAAACAAAAAGCGAAGCTCGCAATGACACTAATTTGGACAATATGGCTATATTTATTTATAAAGCAAAAAAGAGCCCGGTGGAAATTGTCAACGGCGAAATGGAGGCGGCCTCTCCAGAGGATGTCGTCAATCGTCTGACCTCATTGGGGTTGGTTCCCGTCACTGTCATAGACAGGCAGGCCCACCGGGTCCAGGCGGCCCAAAAGCCCGAATTTATAAAATTAAAAACCAGAGAGGTGGACCTGTTGACCAGGCAGCTGGCCAGCTTGCTTAAAGCAGGCGTTCCTCTGTTGAGGGCTTTGACATTAATTGGCCAGCAGGCTGAAAATAGCGCCTTTAAAAATGTGATTGGTTCATTAGAAAAACAGATCAGGGAAGGCAAAATGCTCTCGGACGCCATGGATAAATACCCCATGATCTTCAATCATCTCTATATTAATATGGTCAAATCAGGAGAAAAGGGAGGTTCTTTAGACGAAGTTTTATACAGCCTTGTCACCTACCAGGAAAGGGAACACGAAATCCGTCAAAAGGTTCAGGCGGCGCTGGCCTATCCGCTTTTGATGGCCATCGTGGGGGTGGGGACGGTATTTGTGATGCTCACTTTTTTTATGCCCAAGTTTATAGGACTGTTCGAGGACATCAAGCACACCCTTCCTTTGTCGACGAGGATTTTGATTGGCGTGAGCCATTTCATGTCCGGTCATTGGTTTTGGTTTGTTGCGGCGTTTGTTTTGATCCTATTGATAGCGGGCAGAATCAGGGAAGGAAGCAAGCCAAAAGCTTTACTGGATTTTGTTAAATTGCATTTGCCTGTTATCAAGAAGTTCGTTAAGGACGCAGAAGTCGCTAAATTCGCCAGAACATTAAGCGTATTGATTAGAAGCGGCATTTCGGTGGTAGATGGCCTTGAGCTGGCCACCGACATCCTGGATAATATGGCGCTTAAGGAACGCTTGAAGGGGGCGCGGCTGGAAATTATCAATCAGGGCAATTCCTTGTCCGTTAGTTTAAGCAAGACAAAAGTTCTTCCCAATTTTGTCGTCAATATGATATTGGTGGGCGAGGAAGGCGGGAAGCTGGCAGGCGCATTAAAGGAAATAGCCGACCTTTATGAGCGGGAGGTTGAACAGGGAATAAAAATAACCACCTCTCTGCTTGAACCAATGATGATACTGGCGATCGGCTCGGTGGTAGGTTTCATTGTTTTTGCGATGCTGTTACCCATATTCGATATTGAAATGACTGTTCATTAATCATGAGAGAGGCGACATGTTAAAACACAATAAAATACCGGCAGGCTTTACTTTGATAGAGATTATGATTGTGGTGCTGATCATTGCGTCTCTGGCGGCCATCGTGGTGCCCCGATTAAGCGGGCGCTCCGACCAGGCCAAAGTTTCCATAGCCGAGGCAGACATTAATTCTAATATAGCCCTGGCCATGAAGTTGTATCAATTAGATAACGGCATTTTTCCGACGACGGAACAAGGGCTGGCGGCGCTGACCGCAAAGCCGTCCACTGCTCCCGTACCGGTGAATTGGAAAGAGCCTTATTTAGAGAAGAAACCCCTCGATCCCTGGGGCAATCCCTACCAGTATAAATGCCCGGGAGCCCATAATTCCTTGACGTATGATCTTTATTCCCTAGGCAAAGATGGTCTTGAAGGGACAGCCGATGATATCAAGAATTGGGAATAAGGGTGCACCATCCCTGCGGCCGGATGGCTTTACTTTTATCGAAGTTCTGCTTGCCGTTGTGATTTTGACCATCGGGGCGATCGGAATCATCCGTGTTTATGTGATTTCGCTTCAGGCATTGGCGGTATCGCAGGATTATATCAACGAGGTATATTTGGCCAAAGAAAAAATGGCGCAAATCCAGCAGAATGAAATAGAACAGGGAGGCCTGCCTCCAGAGGAATCCCGGGGAGAATTTCAAGGACGGTATGAGGGTTTTGGCTGGCAGTCGCACATAGCCCCCTCGGATGAAAAGGATTTAAATACCGTTAACATTACAGTTTTTCATGGAGATTTCCCTCCGGCAAGGGAATTGAGTTTGGTTGCTTATGGGCAGAATAAAAAGTAAACCTGCTTTTAGCCTCATGGAACTGCTGTTGGCGGCTTCTCTGTCAGCCGTTGTAGGGCTGGTGATACTTTCAATGTTCTCTGCCGGGCTCAAAGCTTATGGCCGCGTGCGAGGATACAGCGGACCCCAGGCGGAGGTTTTGCTTTCTTTAGCAAAGATGGAAAAAGATTTAAGAAATGCATTTCCATGGACGGGGATTGGTTTTAAAGGGGACAGCAGCAGATTGTCGTTTGCCGGATTGGTCAGGCCGGCAGGGGATGATGCCGTCGGGTTTGTTTTAGGCAGGATATCCTATTCTTTTAATGCTCAGGCAGGCGCTTTGCTCAGAGAAGAAAAACCTTATCCTCAGGCACTGGAGCAACCTGCGGGCGGGCCTGCCTCGCCGGCAGGCGGGCAAGTACTGGCCTCGATTAAAAGTATAGGATTCAGTTATTATTATTTTAATATGGATACGAAAAAATATGATTGGAAAGACCTCTGGGATCAGGATAAAGAAAACGGAATCCCCCGGGGCGTGAAAATCAAAATTGTTTTTAGAGGCGAACATGAGGATATTGAACTACACAGGGCGGTGTTCCTACCGGCGGCCGGATGAAAAATGCGCCCGGCACTCCGCCAAGGGGAGCATTTTAATTATGGTTCTTTGGACACTCTTTTTTTTAAGCGCCCTTGCCGTGGCTTTGAATGCTTATCTTCGACCTCAGCTTAATGTAGTCTATAAATTAAAAAATAAAACGCAGGCCGATTATTTAGCGCAGGCGGCACTCCAGAGGGCCATGGCAGAGCTGGTCAATCATTCGCTGGATGCAAACAGCGCCTTGAAAGAATCCTGGAACAGCGGCCAAGAGAAATTCAAGGATATCGCTTTAGGCGATGGCGCCATGAGTATTATGAATCCCTTGGGCAGCGGAGGGGAAAATGATTTTAAATATGGTTTGGTGGATGAAGAAAGAAAGATCAATATCAACAAAGCTTCCCTGGACGTGCTGACGAATTTTTTTGAAATAGCGGGGGGGCTTTTGCCGCAACAGGCCGGTGATATCGCTACCGCTATCCTTCATTGGCGCGGGACATTTTTAAAACCCGGCGAAGTTTGCACGGAGAATGAATATTATCAGACTTTAACCCCCGCCTATTCCTGCAAGAATAAAGAGTTTGAAGTTTTAGAAGAACTTTTGTTGGTGAAAGGAATAACCAGAGCCACTTTTGATAAGGTTAAAGATCGATTAACGATTTATGGCGGGGGGGCGGTCAATATCAATACCGCCGACATGTTCGTTTTACGAAGCCTTGGCATCAGCGATTCCTTGGCCGATAAAATCATCCGTTTTCGCAACGGTGATGATGGAAAAGAAGCCACCGCTGATGATCATATTTTTTTAGCCACGGAAAATATAGCCAATGTCCTGCATGAGAGTGAGAATTTAACTCAGGAAGAAACTGACCAGTTGACCGCTATGGCGACGGCCGGTCTTTTTTGCGTTCGCTCAGACAATTTTACGGGTATCGCCGTCGGCAAAGTTACAAACAGCGGTACCTCGACACAGGTTGCGTTTGTGTTTAACCGCAATCAAAAAATAGTTTCTTGGAGAGAAGAATGAGGATGGCCAAACCCGTCGTGATTGTCGAGATAGGCAATGACTGGTTAAAGATCGTTGAGGGCGGTACTTCCCGTTCGGGCACGGTCGTTTTTAAATCCAGTTTTAAGAAACTGGCTCAGATTAAGGAGCCGATGGCAGAGGCCATCTTAAGCGTATGGAAGGAATTAAAATTTAACAGACGAAACGTCATTTCTTATATCCCCCGGCATCTGATGACAGTCAGAATTCTGGAGCTGCCTTCGACGAATTTGGAGGAAATAGGAGAAATGATTAATTTGCAAATAGGTAAACAAGTCCCTTATTCCAAAGAGGAGATTGTTTTTACTTATCAAATTATCGATCTTATCAAAGAGGGGTACACGAAAGTTATGCTGGCGGTTGCCCAGCGCAATATTGTTAACGAACGCCTGGAGGTTTTGCGCAAAGCAGGCATTGAAGTAGAGAAGGTCACGTTAAGTTCCGAAGGCGTTTATCATTGGTTTAAAACTTTTTATCTGCCGCCATTAAAGATGACGGATGCACAGGCGGTTATTTTAGTTGACGTTGATTCCAATTATTCCGATTTCCTTTTTTTTCATAAAGGGAAAATGGCGTTTACAAAAAATATTCTGATCGGCGCCAACCACCTTGCGGACGGCCAGAGCAGTTATCAGGAGAAATTTATTTGGGAATTGACACATTCAAAGAATGTCTGCCAGGCCGAGTGGAGGGGGATTCAAGCCACGAAGATGTTATTCTCCGGAGCCGTGGGGGACATCAAGGATTTACCAGGTACGTTCAGCGCACGGTTGGATATTCCCTGTGAAGTCATTGATCCCCTTAAAGATGTTAATATAAAAATTGATCCGGCCATTTCCATTTCTGCGATCCTCGGTTTACTCATCAAGCCGCAGGAGGTGGCCTTTAACCTTATCCCTAATGAAATGCGCATTCAAAAACTCATGGAGGGTAAAAGAAAAGACCTGACCGCCATAGGGGTGCTGTTGAGTGCGACCGTCATGATGTTGTCGCTTTTGGTGTTTATACATATCGAGCATAAAAATACATATTTGACGCAAATCAAACAGAGAATTGCAAAAATACAGAACGATTCCGACGATGTAGACAGGATGCGGGCCTCTATCAATGTGGTTCGCGATCGTCTGGATGCCGCAGGAGATTGTTTGAACCTGCTCAATATCATATACCACACATTGCCTGAAAAGATCTATTTGACTGGTATTGGCATCGAGCGCAAAGGACGGGTCAGTCTCAAGGGCAAAGCGATAGCGATGTCCGAGGTGTTTAGATTTATTAATAAGTTAGAAAGTTTGCCGGATTTAAAAAACGTACAGAATACGTATGCTACCACCAACAAAGAAAACAACAGTGAATATGGTACTGATTTTGAGATCACGGCTGTTTATAATGGCCAGGAGAGACGCTGATGTTTTCCATTAATTTTTCGCAAAAAGAAAAAGTGGGTTTATTGATCGCCGTCGCTTTTATGTCTTTGGCGCTTTTGGACAGGTTAATGATTAATCCCATCAATAACAACATCAAACGCATAGACCGGGAGACAAAAATCAGCGAGAAACGCTTGACCATGGCTTTGCGTAATGTCGACCAGAAGCAAGTCCTTGCGCAGGAATATCGTAGATATGTGAAGCACCAAAGTAACGGCCCGGATGAAGAAAAAATAACAGCCATGCTGACGACCATTGAGGATCTGGCCCGCGAGTCGGAGATATCTTTGCTGGATATCAAACCTCTTTCGCCCAAAAACATTGATTTTTCCAAACAATACAGTATTGCCGTTGAAGCCGAAGGCGACATGGATCATTTGATCAATTTTCTTTATAAACTTCACGGTTCATCTCAATTGTTGCGTGTTGAAACATTGCATCTTAATTTGAAAGATAAAAATTCCAACGCTGTTAAAGCTTCCATTCTCATTACCAAGGTCACGGTCCCTTAAAGACAAGCCATGAATTTACCCAAAAGCATTTTATGTTGTTTCGGTTCTGCCTTTTTACTGGTCATTGCTTATCCTCAAATTGAGTATTGGCCCCTGGCCTGGGTAGCGCTGGTGCCGTTGCTGTTTGCCCTCGACGGTAAAACTTTTCGCCAAGCCTGGGGGGGTGGGTTCTTGTTTGGATTTCTTTTTTTCTTCGCTACGGTAGGGTGGCTGATGTATGTCACCGTCCCCGGCGCTGTTTTATTGGTCGCTTACCTTGCTTTATACACGGCTTTTTTTGCCCGGGGGTTCGTATATTTTCAAAAGTTTCCTGTGATATCCCGCGTTTTTGTGCTCTCATCGCTGTGGACGGTTTTGGAATTTATCCGCGCGCATTTGTTCACGGGTTTTGGCTGGGTGATGTTGGGCCATTCGCAGTACAAAAATCTATTGCTGATTCAAATCGCGGATATCACCGGCGTTTATGGGGTGTCTTTTTTGGTGGTGCTGGTCAATTTGGTCGTCTTTGAAACGCTGCGGGCCGTTTTTAAAAAAGAAGAAGGTGTCTTTGGTAAGCTTTGGCGTTTGCAGATGATCACTGTTGGTCTTTTGAGCGCATCTTTGGTTTATGGGGTGTGGATTTTTAGCCGCGGGTCATCATCGACAATGGTGAGGGTCGCCGTGGTGCAGCCGAACATCCCTCAGAAGATTAAATGGGATGAGCGTTACATGTCTTTCATCATCAGGCAAACCCTTGATTTAACTGATACGGCGGCCCAGGATCATCCGGATATTATTCTCTGGCCGGAAACGTCTTTGCCAGGCGTTTTAAGCGAGCATCCCTCCTACTTTAAGCAAATTCAGCTCAAAGCCAGGCATTTAAAAATACCCATTGTCATGGGCACGATCATAGAAGACCACCATCATTATTATAATTCCGCGGTCTTCATTGATAGCGACGGCACGATGAGGGGCAAGTACCATAAGATTCATCTGGTGCCTTTTGGCGAATTTTTGCCGCTAAGATTTCTGTTGGGCTGGATTAACCGTTTCGTTCCTTTGGAAGATTTCACCTCGGGCACAGAGTACACCCTTTTTCCCGTCGGCAATTGGGCGCACCGCTTCGGCGTGCTTATTTGTTTTGAAGATACGTTAGATGATCTGTGGCGCAATTTCACCAAAGCCGGCGGGGAGTTTTTTATGAATATGACCAATGATGCCTGGTTTATGGACACTAAAGCGCCGTTTTTGCATTTGCAGGCGGCGGTGTTTGAATGTGTGCAAAACAAACGTTCCCTGGTGCGCGCCGCCAACACAGGGGTCAGCGGTTTTGTGGATTCTTTGGGTCGTATCATCGCTCTGGCCCATGATCCAACGGGTAAAAAGACTTTTGTGAGGGCAACCGCCAGCGCGGATATCCCCCTGGAGCACAGAGAGACGTTTTATACAAAATACGCAAGTTTTTTTACAACCCTTTGTTTTGCATGTATACTATGGGCACTAGCGGTTGCAAGGAAGAGATATGCCTAAAAAAATTTTGCTAGTTGATGATGACCCATCAGTTCATTTACTGGCCACGCCGGTTTTAATCAAAGCGGGCCATAGCGTTATCTCTGCCAAAAACGGCGAGCAGGGTCTGCAGATGGCTTTGAATGAGCGTCCGGATTTGATTATTCTGGATGTGATTATGCCCGGCATCAAAGGCCGCGATTTATGCGCGAAGATAAAGTCCTATGAAGTTTTGAAGAAAACCCCCGTTATGTTTTTAACCGCCAAGGAGTCCGACGAAGATATCAGGACTGAATTGGATGCCGGCGCGGTGACCCACTTAACCAAGCCCATCGATTCCGTCCAGCTGGCTTCCATTGTCAAAGGTATTTTTAGGTGAATGAACAAAGATTTAAATAAAAAGATCAAAAGAGCGCTGGCGCGATTCGCGTTTTATTTTTTCACCGGCCTTTTTAAAATCCTGCCGTACGGCCTGGTGCGCCTGATCAGCCGTGGCATGCTGGCCACGGGATTTTTTATTTTAAAACGCATGCGCAAATTCGCGATGGAGACCTTGACCATCGCCTTGGGTAAAGAAAAATCACGCCCGGAGCTTGAGGCCATTTGCAAACAGTGTTTTTATAATTTGGGTAAGGCGGCCATTGAACTGACGTATTTTACCTCGCATCCGGCGATGATTACCCAAAAAGTCCGTTTTCAGGGGCGATCACAAGAATATTTGGATGCGGCTTTAAAAGAAGGTAAGGGTGTCATCGCGGTGACCGCGCATTTCGGCAATTTTCCCCTCATGCTTTTGTATATGGCTCGAATCGGCTATCCGACCAATGCCATCATCCGTCCCAGCCGCGACGAGAAACTCGAAAAAGATTTTTTGGCCATGCGAAGCGCTTTGGGACTTAAGACGGTACATAGTTATCCGCGCACGGAATGCGTCAATCAATCGCTGCGCGTTTTACGCGCCAATGAGCTGCTTTTTATTCCGCTGGATCAAAATAACGGCAGCAAAGCCGGGGTCACGGTGGAATTTTTTGGTCAGCCGGCGGGTACGGCGGCGGGGCCGGCGATTTTTGCCATGCGCACCTCTTCGCCGATTCTACCGGTCTTTACCGTGCGCACCGGCGACGACACTCACGCCATTATCATTGAACCGCATTTTTATTTAGAAAGTAAATCTTGCGACGATGAAACAGTTCAATACAATATTCAAAAGATCACCTCCATCATTGAGCGGTATATCCGTCAATACCCGCCAGAGTGGGGGTGGATGCACCGGCGCTGGAAAAGCCAGCCCAAAGGTGTTGTACCGAAAGCGCAGAGGGTGGATGTTATTTAAAATCATGCTTTTTTTAACAGGGTTCTTACTGGTTGTCGTGGGACTGGAAATGGTGATTAAGAATTGGGCGGCGCTGGCCGTCCTATTCAAAGCTTCCGCCGGGGTTATCCTCGCGCTGGGTGGGATGGTGATGATGTTTACGGTCACCCTGCGACGATGACACGCCTCATGATCTTTGATTTAGACGGCACCCTGGTCAATGCTTATCCGGCGGTAACCCAAAGCGTTAATTTTACCCTCGAGAAATTAGGTTTCCCTCCAAAGTCCGCTGATCAGATCAAACGCGCTGTCGGCTGGGGAGACCGGCATTTGATGGCGCAATTTGTCGGTGAAGATTTAGCGGATAAGGCTCTGAAAATTTATCGGCCGCATCATCTCAAAGCGCTTGGAAACGGCGTGCGTTTTTTGCCCGGCGCCAGAAGTCTTATTCCATGGTGCAAACACCGTCGGATTCTTTTAGCCATTGCCAGCAATCGTCCCATCATATTTACCCGGGCCATTCTTCAAGGGTTAGGCGTTGAGAAAGATTTTGACGTGGTGCTTTGTGCGGATCAAGCTCAAAGACCTAAACCGTATCCGGATATGTTGCTCGATATTTGCCGACGGTTAAAAATTAAGAAGGAGCAAACTCTTTTTGTGGGGGACATGACCCTGGATGTTGTGTGCGGGGCACGCTCGAAGATCAAAACCGTTGCCGTGGCTACCGGATCAAATACAAAAAAAGAATTGAAGGAATCAAAACCGTATAAGATAATTAATCATATCAGTCAGTTAAGGATGTTGATCGACCCCACATCATAGCGGGAATTGAGGAGGGATCATATGAGCAAGAAATTACGTAAAGGAAAGTTGCGTTGGCGTTCCAAAAAAGCCAATCATGGCACTAAACCCGGTCGCGGATAAGCGGTGATGCGTAAAAAATTTTTTTCATCCATCCTTTCGGTTTTGCTGGCGGTTTTTTTGGCCGGCTGTGTGCCTATGGTGTTGGTGGCCGTCGGTGCCGGGGCCGTGGGCGGTTATGCCGTCAGCCGTGATACGTTTGAAGGCATGAGCTCCAAAGGCCAGGATGAACTTTGGGATGCCATGGGGCACGTTGCCTCTATTATGGGAACTATTAATGAGAGTGACCGTAAAAAAGGCGAGATGATCGCGACGATTAATGGCGCCAGGGTCACCATAGATATTATTCCCGTGAATTTAACCACCACCAAACTGCGTATCAAAGCCCGCAAAGGTATTTTTCCACGCATTGCCGTCG
The DNA here is from genome assembly GCA_016201795.1 of Candidatus Omnitrophota bacterium. Taxonomy (GTDB): domain Bacteria; phylum Omnitrophota; class Gorgyraeia; order Zapsychrales; family Fredricksoniimonadaceae; genus JACQCF01. Next base: position 19,608 of record JACQCF010000015.1, read on the forward strand.
CCCAGGATGTCTACACCAAAATCATACATCAGCTGGAGCAATAGACTGTTTATCCTACGAAGGGTCAATCCTGAATGTAATTGAAGGATTGACTTTTGAGATGTTTTGAATAGAATAAATCGTTATTTGCCGAGATAGCTCAGGTAGTAGAGCGCAGGACTGAAAATCCTGGCGTCCCCAGTGCAAGTCTGGGTCTCGGCACTTCTCTTTCTGCATATTTTTATTTTTCTTTATATCATTCCTTGTTTCGGCACATATAATAAAAGCGAAAATTTCATGCTGGCGTAGTGGTTCGGCAGGCTCACCATTATGCTAAATAACAATAATGCTGGCGTAGCTCAGTTGGTAGAGCAGCGGTTTCGTAAACCGCAGGCCGGGGGTTCAATTCCTCTCGCCAGCTCATTTTTTGCCCCTCATTCTTATGCTCACTCAATGGTGGCTTCGGGTATTGTTGATTATTTCCTTAGGTCTTAGCGCTTATTCGTTTATGCTGGCGAGCCCCTTCAAGACCATGGATGATCAATACTCCATTGTCGCTAATCCTCTGATTCGCAATAACAAACATATCAAAGAAATTTTTACCCGCGGCTATTTCAATGACCATTCCTATTACCGGCCATTGGTCAATTTAAGCTTTATGGGGGAGTATCAACTGTTTGGTTTGAATCCATTTTTTTATAATCTCGATAATTTGCTTTTGCATATCCTCAATGCTTTTTTGGTATGGGCTCTGGCGGGTTTGATCATGGCAAATTTCACTTTAGGATTTTGGGCGGGATTGTTATTTGTGCTTCACCCCATTCACGTCGAGGCCGTGGCTAATATTTCCGGCCGCGCCATTCTTTTGGGCGCCAGCTTTGTTTTAACGGCTTTTATTTGTTTTCTGCTTTATGATAGACGGGCTCAAGCAGGGTTTTGGTGGCTGTCGATCGCAAGCTTCAGTGTCGCTTTATTATGCAAAGAATCCGCGGCGATTTTGCCGGGAGTTATTTTCTTTTATTTGTGGCTTAACAAAAGGCCTCTGAAGGGCCTGTGGCCTCTGGCGGTGGCCGTTGTCTTTTACTTATTGCTGCGCCATTCTCTGGGCATCACGCAGATGTTTAGCTGGCGTAATGCGACGGAGCATATTTTAGGTCTTGTGACTTTTTTACGTTCGGTCATGAGCGACCTGCGTCTGTTTTTGTTCCCTGTGGATTTGCATTTTGACCGAAGCCAGCCGCTGTTTTTGTCTTTTAGCGACGCCGGATTTTTAACGACGGTTTTTGGGTGGATCATCGCTATGGTGTGGATGGTTCTTAGCCGCCGTCACATCACGACGCTGGTGTGGTTTTGTTTGGCATGGTTTGCTTTGGAGCTTTTCCCTGTCTCACAGATGATTACTACCATCGGCGTTTCTCCCGGCGTGATTTCCAGCGCGGACCATTTTTTGTATTTGGCATCTCTGCCGGTTTTTATTCTTTTGATTAAGGCGCTGGGGCGTTTAGGACAGGTTAATCAACAGCGAAAATGGATAAGCTCAGCGATTTTTAAAACCGCTGTTGGTGGATTTATTGTTTTTTTGTTTTTAATAAACATCGAGCAGAATATTTATGCCAGCAGCGAATTGAGTATGATGGAGAGGTCTCTACAGATTCAGCCGCGCAATGCCCGTCTGCAGGCATCCGTCGGGCTTATTTATGCTTTAAACGGCAAGCCTGTCAAAGCCGAGGAACATTTTCGTTGGGCCGTGGCCGCAGACCCTTTTAGCCCGCGATACAGGATATCGCTGGGAAAATCCATCTGCGATCAAGGCCGTTACCAAGAATGTTTAAACGTGTATAATCAAATCCAGGATGCCAGCGGTTTTGAGGCACTGTTACGGGATAATAAAAGAGCTGCCCTTCGACTAAGCTCAGGGCAGGCTCTTCGGCTTATCAAAGAACATGTTCAAATTCTTTCAAAATAAACGAAATCGCGGATTTTTTTCTTTTTGGCTGGCCCAGCTGATTTCCCAGTTCGGCGATCGCGTGCATCAAATGGCTTTGGTGGGTTTGATTGCGGCGCGCCATCCGGGATCGTCGGTAGAATTGGCCAAACTGCTAGCCTTTACCATTATCCCCGTGTTTGTCATCGGTCCTGTGGCCGGCGTTTATATTGACCGCTGGGACAGGCGCACCACTCTTTTTGTCTGCGATTTTATCCGCGGTATGTTGGTATTATTCATCGCCCTTTATCTGATGCATTTGCCCATTATATGGCCGGTCTATGCGGCGGTGTTTGTGGTTTTTTCTTTCAGCCGTTTTTATGTGCCGGCGAAAATGTCGTTTATTCCCGAAATCGTCCATGAACAAGATTTGCATATCGCTAATTCTTTGGTGACAACCACCGGCATGATTGCCCTGGTGCTAGGAGCGCTGTTGGGAGGATTGATCGTCGAGTACGCGGGCTCTTTCGGCGGATTTTTGTGGGACGCACTGACTTTTTTTGTTTCCGGCCTTCTGGTGTTCTCCATTGCCACCTTACAGCATCGGCTGCCGGGCACAGAGGCGATTATTGCCGGCACCAAAGCAATGCTGCGGTCTCAAAAGAGCGTGTGGCGTGAAATCATCGATGGCATCAGCTATATCCGCTCTCAAAAAGAGCTGGGGTTTATTTTCACCATGATGGCCGTGTTGTTTGCCGCGGCCGGGGCCGTTTATGTGGTGGTGATTGTGTTTATTCAACAGGCTTTTCACAGCGTGACCAAGGACGTGGGTTTGCTGGCAGTGCCTTTAGGGGCGGGGTTATTTTTAGGCAGTTTAGCCTATGGCAAATGGGGAAAGCGGCTGGAGAAACTCAAGACCATTTTCTGGTCGCTGATTTTAGGCGGGGCCATGATCGCGCTTTTTGCCGCTTCCGTCACCGGTACGCACAACCGTTTGCTGGCGATAGCACTGTCGTTTGTTTTAGGGTTTGTCATCGGCCCCGTGGTGATTGCCTCCAACACCGTCGTGCAGCAGGCTTCTTCCATGGAAATGTCGGGCAAGGTATTTGCGGCGCTGGAATTTGTGATGCATCTGGCTTTTTTGGTGGCGATGCTTTTCAGCTCCTTTTTGGCGGATCATATCGCGCGCGTGTGGATTTTAATCGGCGTCGGTGGTATATTTTTAGGAGTCGGAGTGATAGGACTAATGAAATGGGAGCGTTTATGAATTTTGCGGTTTTGGCCTCAGGCCACGGCGGTAATCTGCAGGCGATTATTAATGCGGTTAAAAAGAAAAAGATTAAAGCTCATTTAAAACTGGTGGTGAGTGACAGAGCGGATGCCTATGCGCTGGTACGCGCCAGGAAAGCCAACATTTCAAGCGTTTCTATCAACCCCCAAGATTTCCCTGACCGTGAAGCCTTTGATCGCAAAGTACTCGAACATTTTAAAAATTTCGACATTGATTTTGTGGTGTTGGCCGGCTACATGCGACTTTTGGGCAGGCGTTTCATCAAACAGTATCCCCATAAAATCCTCAACATTCATCCGGCGCTTTTGCCGGCTTTCAAGGGGGTGCGCGCTATCCGTGAGGCGTTGGCGTATGGCGTTAAAGTCACGGGAGTGAGCGTGCATTTTGTCGTCGAAGAAATGGACTCCGGGGCGATTATCATGCAGCAGGCGGTTCCTATCAGCTCCAGGGACACCGCCAAGAGTTTAGCCACCAAGATTCACAGGGTGGAACACAAAATTTACCCTCAGGCTATTGATTGGTTGGCCCGTCGGAAGTTGAGGGTTGTTGGTCGGAGGGTATTTCTTCGTTAAAGGTGGCTTTGCCGTTGTCAAAGCGGATGCGAATCAGCCGGCCTTGGGATTTTTGGGGTTTCTCCTCGCCGAAATTGGCCAGCTGTGTCCTGTCAAAGAGATACTTTTTATCCAGCCTTAAATTGTTTAACCGCACATTGGTAAAATTCTCGAAGTGATAATACCGCAGCGCATCGGCCACCAGGTCAATGATGGCGGTGTCGTAATCAGCGCCAGGGGGAAAATCGCTTCGGGTAAATTTGAACCGGATGCGGTTGATGATTTGTTTGGTTAAAAAGTCCTCCATGGTGATATCGCTGTATTTGATATGCGATCCCGTTTCGTCGCCGATCATCGACAAAGAGCCTTTTTGATCCGCTAAAAACCGTTTCATGTACTCTTCGTAAGGAAGAGCTCCCGTCATATAATGCATGAAATCCTGTAAATAAAAAGTCGATTTGGTTTCTATGCCTTTTTTAATATCGGTAATGATCACGACACAAAACTTGATATCCTGTTCATCGCCTTTGGCCTTGGCATTAAAGAACACGTCGGATATGGCCGTGAAAATATTATTTTGGGTTTTGCTGTAGCTGTCGGTGTAGGAACTGGCAAAACCATAATCTTCCTCTTTGCTTTTCTTTTTGTTGATCATATCGTATTCAAAGGAAAAGATATCGTTATGAAATGTTCCGTCAGCAAAGTTGACCGCGAATTTGGAAGAATTTTTAGGCTCCGGAGCTTTGTTTTTCTGTACTTCATAGTCAAAGATAGGTTCTTTGACGGGTAAATACACCCAGAAACTGTGGCCCACCTGGCGGGTGCGCACATGCAGATTAAAGTCTTTGAGGCATTTGTCTTCAAATTTTTTTTGGGCTTCGGTGACGGTCAGGGGGTGTTCTATTTTTTGGGAACAGCCGCTCAAAACAAACGCCGCCATCACAACAGATCCAAAGAATTTATACCGTCGGACGGGAAGCAGGTTTGGCATTGAATTTTTGGAAAATAGCTTCGATTTCTTCATATTCCAGTTCGCTTTTGGCCATCAGCTCTTGCGCAAAAGTATCCAGGAGTTCGCGTTTGTCGTTTAAAATGGCAGTGACTTCTTTGAGGCAAGACTGCAGAATTACCTGCACATCATGATCAAGAGTTTCTTTGGTTTTTTCAGAGATGAGAACCATATTGTTTTTTGTCAGCGAGTGAAAATCCCCGATCAGGCCGGATTTCCCCATGCCCAGAGACCAAACCATCGAGTGGGCCGTGCGCATGGCGGAATCAAAATCGCTGCCCGGCCCGCCACCGACGCCGGAAGAGGTGGTGCCGAATTTAATTGTTTCAGCGGCGTAACTGCCCAGGGCAACTTTAATATTGGCCAGCAAATGCTCGCGGTTGGAAGAATGCAATTCTTCCGTCGGCCTCTGCGACACAAACCCCAGGGCTCCCCGATGGGGTATGATCGTTGCTTTAATGACGTCGTTGGTCGGATGCGTCAGGTAGGCGATGAGGGCATGGCCGGCTTCATGGTAAGCTGTCCACACTTTTTCTTTTTCGGTCAGAATCACATTGGACTTCATCCCGAAGGCCACCCGATCATAGGCGGTGTTTAAATCCTTCATGGTGATTTGATCGCGTTTGTCACGCAGAGCTAAAATACTGGCCTCGCGTACCATATAATCGATATCCGCCGGGGAAAACCACAGGGTTTTTTGGGCCAAAAGCTCGGTGTTAATGTTCGCCTCAGGCGCTGTCTCGACACGTTTAAGATAAAAATCGAAGACTTCTTTGCGTTCTTTGAGATTGGGCCGGCTGACATAGATTTTGCGTTCAAAGCGGCCCGCGCGCATCATGGCTTCATCCAAATCGCTTTCAGAGACGTTGGTGGCGGCAAGGACAACAATATTATTTTCAGTTTTGCGTAAACCGTCGAGTTCGGTGAGGAATTGATTGATGGTGGCATTATGACTTGACTGACCGCCCCAACCCGTCGTATCCGCCATACGCGGTCGGGCAAAGGAGTCGATTTCATCAATGAAAATGATGCAGCCGCCTTCCATGGAGGCCAGGGTGCGGGCTTGTTTAAATAAAGATTTCATGCGCGCCGCTCCTTGACCCACGAACATGGCAACAAATTCGCTACCCACCGCTGATAAAAAAGGAAGGCCGGCCTCGGTGGCGATGGCCTTGGCCAAATAGGTTTTGCCGCAGCCGGGAGGCCCAAACATAATGGTGCCTTTGATGATTTTGCCGCCGATGCGTTTGACCATGGCACGGTCTTTGAGCAATTTGACCAATTCCCAGGCTTCGCGTTTGGGCTCATCCATACCAATGACATCGCTCATTTTTATATTGACGCGAGTCTTTTTTAAATCAAGTGCGCCTAATTTTCCCGCGGCCCCGCCGGACATGATCCAGTAATAAATACCGAAAGTGAGGGGGAGCTGGACTATAGTGACAAAGATAAACATGATGAGGCTTTGCCCTATTTGGGCGGAGAGATTACGACGGGAAAAGGACTCCAGTTGGTCATAATTGGCGTTGGAAACAAGCATGAATTGGATCATCCAAATGATCATGGTCATAAAGGCAGATATGAGAATGGTCCTGATCCAATACAACTGCATAAAAATCAACAATTTTCGCCACATAGTCAATCCTTGTGTGAGCAATGTGATGGAAGCAAAATAATCTTATCAAAGACTAACATATAGCGCTTAACAAGTCAAACAGCCATCAGATTTTCTTGACGCTCTGGGTAATCTATGCTATCTTGACCAAACTTTTAAAGTGAGGGATTACCACAGAAGAAATTTTGTTATGTCCAAGATTAAGTCAGTGCATGCGCGTGAGATTATCGATTCTCGGGGCAACCCAACGGTTGAGGTGGATGTGGTTTTATCATCCGGGGCGATGGGCCGTGCGGGGGTGCCTTCCGGGGCCTCCACCGGTGAGCATGAAGCCATTGAGCTGCGCGACGGTGATAAGAGCCGTTTTAAGGGCAAAGGCGTTTTAAAGGCGGTTAACAACGTCAACACGGTGATTACCCAGGCCATCAAGGGCAAAGACGCTGATTTTAAAGCGGTTGATCAAATAACGATTAAGTTAGACGGTACTGAAAATAAAGGCAAGTTGGGGGCTAATGCGATTTTAGGGGTTTCATTGGCCCTGGCCAAAGCCGCGGCCAATGAAAAAGGCGTGCCTCTCTATCAATATATCGGCGGCTCCGAAGCGAATATTTTGCCGGTGCCTTTGATGAATATCATCAACGGCGGGGTGCATGCCGACAATAATCTGGACATCCAGGAATTTATGATTGCGCCCATGGGCGCGCCGACGTTTTCCAAAGCCATGCAAATGGCCTGCGAAGTGTTCCACACCTTAAAGGGCATTTTGCATGAGCGTCATCTGGTCACTTCCGTCGGTGATGAAGGCGGTTTTGCCCCGGATTTGGGCAGCAATGAAGAAGGGCTGGAGGTGATTATGGCGGCCATTGAAAAAGCCGGGTACAAGCCGGGCAAAGACGTGTTTATTGCCCTTGATCCGGCTGCAAGCTCGTTCTATACAGAAGGCCAGTATGATTATAACGGCCAAAAAGTTTCTTCTGCGGATATGATTGAAATTTATGCTAAGATGATAACTCAATATCCGGTGGTGTCTATCGAAGACGGTTTGTATGAAAATGATTGGGATGGCTGGAGGGTGTTGACGGAGCGATTAGGCCAAAAGACACAGTTGGTGGGCGATGATATTTTTGTCACTAATGTGAAACGTTTTAAACAAGGCATTGACCAAAGCATCGCCAATGCTATTTTGATTAAGGTTAATCAAATCGGTTCTTTGTCGGAAACATTGGATGCGATTCATTTAGCCAAGAAGAATAAGTATCATTCGATCATGTCGCACCGCTCCGGCGAGACGGAAGATGTGACCATTGCCCATCTGGCGGTGGCCACCAATATCGGCCAGATTAAGACTGGTTCTTTGTCGCGCACGGACCGTTTGGCCAAATACAATGAATTGTTGCGTATCGAGGAAGAATTAGGTAAAAAGGCCGTTTACGCCGGAGTTAACTGGCAAAAAATTTTCTAGTCACATGGTCAAAAACGCTTTATCGCTCTTTATTATTACCGTTATTATCGTGGCGGTGTTTTTGCCCCCCTATACGAAGATGCAGGATTTAAAGCAGAAGAATCAGGAGTTTGCCCAACGCATCGTCCAGTTGGAGGCTAAGAATAAAAAGATGCAAGAAGAAGAGCGGCTTTTGCAGACGGACCCGGAATATTTAGAGAAGGTCGGCCGCGAGAAAATGGGTTTAATTCGCCAGGGCGAGACGATGTATAAGATCGTCCCGGCGCAGACGGAAAAGAAATAGTTGTCATCCCCGAATGTCTTTGTCGGGGATCCAGAAGATATGCAGGGGTGGAGTCCCTCGACAGGCTCGGGATTCCACCACCCAAAGATATACGCGGGGTGGAGCAGCCCGGTAGCTCGCCAGGCTCATAACCTGGAGGTCATAGGTTCAAATCCTGTCCCCGCAACCAAGTACAAGAGGTCCGTACCGGACACATGGGTAACAGTTTGTACCGGAGAGATGGGTTACACCACCACCTCCGGTACAAACGGGTAGCCCAAAGGCTCTAATTTATTGGTCTCCAGATCAAAAAAGCCCAAATCGTAGTTCATAAAAGTAACCAGCCAGATTTCCTTCCTGAATTTCTTTAACACCAACATCCTGTCCCGCAAAAACACGGCTTAAATTAACTTTGTGTCTCCTGATGCATATTCTACCACAGTTTGTCACAGTGATAGTGCGGTCGTGAAAAGAGTAACTGAGTTGTTGAATTCCTTTATAAGTACGAGGTGATGGGACATATAGCTCACTTGGGTATTTCATATCAATAGCCTGATGAGGCCGTTGGGTATTAAACTCTTCGATAAAGCTATCGAATTTCTCTTGTTGTTGCAACAGATTCTCTCCTGGTGGTTTGGTGGCTTCTTTCTTAAGCGTTAAGTGCATTCTCTCATGCCGTCCATTTTGCTGCGGGTTGCCCGGTTTAATACGTTCAATGAAGATGCCAAGACGTAACCACCATACGGAGAGTTTACTTAAACCAAATAGGGCATTCGGTGATGAGAAGGGGAGACCGTTATCAGTCCGGATGGTTTTCGGTAAGCCGTATTTTTGGAATGTCTCCTCGAAGATATTAAAGGCCTGCGCTTCTTGAGTGCTTTCTAGGCCTTCACAGGTAAGTAAATAACGGCTGGCAAAGTCGGTGATGGTTAAAGGATAACAATAGGCTTTATTAGCCATCATAAATTCACCTTTGTAGTCCGCACACCAGAGGTCATTAGGGTTATGTTGGTTAACAAGCGGTGTTCCCTGTGGTTTAAACCGTCTGTTTTCCCTGCGTTTAACTAAGTCATGCCTATCTAAAACACAATGGATTGTGCTTTTGGCAGGAGTTTTGACTTCCGGATATTTTCTTCTCAGGATTTCCCGTATTTTGGGAGCTCCCCAGGAAGATTTTTCTTGTTTGATTCTGATGATCTCTTTTTCGATCTGCATCGGCAATTGATTGGCATACCGTATAGGCCGTTTGCTTCTGTCTGTTAGGCCGCGCAAGCCGACATCCTTATAGCGATCCCAGAATTTGTAACCGGTCTTTCTTGAAATTCCAAACTCCCGGCATAATTCAGCCATTTTTTCGCCTTGCAAAAGTCTTCCGATAAACTTCATTTTTTCATCCATGATAACACTCTCTTTCCATGGCATAGCAGCACCCCTTTCTATGCCATTATTATATTGAAGTGTTACCTATGTCTCCGGTATAATCTGTTACCTGTCTCTCAAGATGGGCAAACCCAGTTTCCGACGAGGATTCTGGGTTTTTTCTTTACACTTCCTAAACGTCTAATTACTACCAATTTCGATGAATTTTGGCCATTTTTGACCTATAGTTGGCACAAATCTGGCACCTTCATTATCTAATCTCATACATTTCAAGAAGTTATATCGATTTGAAATCAGGGACAATACCTGAGGGGCGGTAGACTCTAAAATTATACGAGAAAACGCTTTCCCAAAACAGCCTTCCAGACCTTGACAATGGTTCATTTATAGTATTTACTTTAAGTAGATGAGCCGAACCCCATTAGTCCATATACTAATCCTGGTGGCATTCTTAGCCAATACCTTTGGCCCTATGCCAGCCCATGGTTCGACTGAGCTCACCACAAGTACCCAGGAAGAATTTCGCCTACCCGCTCCCGGGGTCATGGTTCATCTTAGTCCCGAATTTAATCCTCCGATCTTGAAAGGTATCAAGGTACATCCTGACAATCCTTTTCGTTTTGACTTTATCTTGGACAAAGGCGATAGCCCAGCTGGTCATGAACAGCTAAAAGACGAATCCGCGAAGCTAATCAAATACTTCCTAGCCTCTCTAACCATCCCTGAAAAAGACCTGTGGGTCAACCTGTCTCCCTATGAAAAAGACCGCATTATTCCTAATAGCTTTGGACTTACAGAGATGGGCCGTGATCTGTTAGCTGAAGACTACCTGCTTAAGCAGATCACC
>JACQCF010000011.1 GCA_016201795.1 Candidatus Omnitrophota bacterium
CCGCAGAGATTTTAAATTCTCGGTCAAATCGCTTCTTCTTTTTTTCGTTCCCCTCCATTGGACACCTCCCGTTTTTGAGCTGGTCTTTATACTAAAACCATCTCTTCGTTGTGTCCACTTTTTCGGGGGAAGATCAACTAAAACCTTCATTAGAAGTTTCATTCATACCTTTAGATTCTTCGCTTCGCCTGCTGTCCCTGTCCTGGCCCCCTGTCTCTTTAGACAGGGGGCCAGACGGGTTTTTCTATTTTTCAAGCTTTAAAGTATTTGCGTGTCCTAACAGAATATCTTTGGCAATAGTTTGAAGACCACCGTAGATCTCGTTAAGGTCAACGTCCAATGCCCATCTGATGATTTTCAATTCTTCCTTGGGCAGGGTTTTGATAATCTTTGAAACTTCAATGGGGTCCACAGGAGACTTCTTATTAGCTATTTCTATAATATCCCTCCATGAAAAGGATAGCTGCTTAGCCAACACCCAAATATCGGTAATATCTTTGACTTCATGCCGGCTGACACAACTGATTTTGTTGGATAAGATATTCGTCTGATTATCAACACAGGAAAAAAGAGGGAAATGATTCAACGCCCCCCAGTGAAAAGTAACTTTATTGACAAAATCAATTTTTAAAGACGTCTGCTTTTCTTTTACATAGAGACGGAAAAAGTGATCTGAGATGGTTTCAACTTCAATCGAAAAATTTTCTTTTCGCGCGGCATCTAAAATTTTTGATAGTGTTTCTCGAAAGTCTTTGAGTTCCCTGGCGCTGAAGAAGTCCAGGTCTTCAGAATACCTGTAGTGATAATAAAATCGGCTTAACGCTGTTCCGCCTGTCAGATAAAATCGATCTTGATTTTGATGATCAAAAAATCTTAAAAAGTTATCCTGCAGGGGATAAAGCCGTTGAAGATAGTGCTTATGATATTCCATAGAGGGATTTCTTAGCGTACATAAATTTTTCTCGAACGTCTTTAATCCAGATCAGGTTGATCGCCTGATCAGTAAGAATTTCTTTCAGGCCCGTTATGCTGAAGCAGTCCAATAACCTATACCATGGAGTACTCAAAAGTAAGCGGGTATAGAGTTTTTCTTGAGTTAAAGAAAATGTCGCCATTTTTCCTTCAAAAATGGCCCAAAGGGCCTGCTCATCAATAGAGTAATCCCATAGAATACGTTTGAGTTCTTTTTTTATTTCAGGAGTTAGCTTCATAAAAATAGTATATCATATCAAGCGTTTTTGATGTCAAGTCTCTCTGACCGCTAAACAAATACAAAATATGACAAACCGCAAAAAAACCGCCCGGACTGCTTCATCAACAGCCCGGGCGTCACTGTCTAATTACTGATTAATAAGTGCTCCAATTGGTAGCTGTACCGCAAGTACCATAACAGACAAAAGTTCGACCGCTATTGTCCATCATTAATTGATAAGTACTTACTTCAGCAGCTTTGGTGGCACAGCTTATTCCTGCACCAGTACTGGTAACGCATGCGGAAGAATTAGCCCCGCTAATGGCAATGACAAAATCAACAGGAGCCGCGGGGAAACCTACGGCAGAGGCTGGCACGAGCAGAGTAACACCATTAATCGTAGCTGTCCAAGTAGCAGGTCCAACAGAAACAGTATAGGCGTGACTAGAAAAATACTGCGTTGTCCCTACGTCTACTTTAACCCCGGAAGGGTTTGGTGTCGGTACGCCAGCAACAGTAGCGGATGTTGGTAAGGCAAGCTTCAGATTACCGTCAACAGTTGTAGATGCGGCAACGTCAGCTACGTTAAAATAATTCCCGCCGGTTGTTTTATAATCCCGCTGGGCCTGGCGGATTAAACTCATGGCGGCAACACCCTCCGATGCTTTGGATTTGTCGACGTTCGCCAAATAAATAGGCACTGCCACGGCGGCCAAAATCGCGATGATGACTAGCACCACCAGCAATTCCACCATGGTAAAACCTTGCGTTTTTGTTCTTGTTGCTCTCATGTCTGTTTCTCCTTTTGTTTTTTGTTACTGGGTTTTTAAGTTAGATTCCCTCCCCCTTAATGGGGGAGGTTAGGTGGGGGTGAAAAAATGAAATGAACATTCCACCACCCTCCCTTAGTCCCTCCCATCAAGGGAGGGAAACTTCCTGCTTATATCAAACTCACTTTAATTTACCTTATCGCCTTGGCCATGTTGAAAATCGGCAAATACAGGGCCAAAACGACAATTAATACAACGCCTCCTACAAATATAATTAACGCCGGCTCCAAAATGGCGGTCAGCCGGCTCAAGGTGTGATCGATGTCATGTTCGTAATAATCCGCGGTTTGATGCAGCATCTGCGCGGTATTGCCTGTCTTTTCTCCGACATAGACCATTTTAGCCACAAAATTGGGAAAAATCGCGTGTTTGCGCAGCTCCAGCGACATGGACGAGCCTCCCATGACCCGGTGCTTGACCTTCTCAATACTCGAGGCCAAAGGGCGGTGGTCCACCACCTGGCTGGTGATATCGAGCGCGGTGGATAATGGCACCCCTCCGGCTAATAAAAAGCCAAAGGTACGGCAAAAACGCGCCATCAGCGCCTTATGCAAAATTTCTTTGCCGATCAGAGGAATGCGCAATTTCATCTGATCCGCCTTAAATTGAATATGGGGCAGTTTTAAAGCATACCAAGACCCCACCGCCCCTATGATCACCAATAATAACATCCAACCAAAAGAATGAATCATAAACGTGCTTATATTCAAGACGATTTGGGTTAACAAAGGCAGCTTTTGTCCCGCGTGTTGAAAAAGGGACGCGAATTTAGGAACCAGAAATAACACCATGACCAAGACAATCGTCAAGGCAAAACCCAATACAAACAAAGGATAGCGGACAGCGGTTTTGATTTTATCCTTTAAGTGTTCGGCGCTTTCTAAATACATGGCCAACTGATCCAAAGTGCGTCCTAAGGTTCCTGTGGCCTCGCCGGAGCGGACAATAGCCACATAGGTACGCGGAAATATTTTAGGGAATTGAGATAATGCCGAAGAAAAATCATTGCCTGCGTTGATGTCTTTGCGTATTTTCGTGATAATATCCGCCAGATAATGGTTGTCCATGTTTTCCGCCGTGGTATCCAAACTTTCGGTGAGCAAAAGCCCTGCTTTAAGGGTGGCGGCCAGCTGGCGGGTAAACACCATGATATCTTTATTGGTGACAGTCGCAAAATTAATACCATATTTTTCTAACAATGCCGTCAGCCACGATGGCTGCTCAGGCTCTACTTTCAGCGACGTTAAGCCCCGCGCTTTCAAATCACCCACTAAATCCGCCACGCTCGTGGCTTTGGCGGTATGGGCCACTTTCAATCCGGTTTCTCTGTCGATAGCGACGTAGCGGTATTTCATCAGGACGTCTCCACGTCTTGCGTAATGCGTAAAACCTCTTGGGGAGTAGTCATCCCCTGCTTAACTTTAAGGACAGCTGCTTGGCGCAAAGACTTCATGCCCTCTTTCTGCGCCACAGAGCGGATTTCTTCGCTGGAGCGGCGGTTTAAAATCATCTGGCGCATCCCTTCATTGGGAATTAATAATTCATAAACACCCATACGCCCTAAATAACCGCTCTTTAAACAACGGGAGCACCCTTTGCCTTTATAAATCTGATCATTAGCCGACAAACCAAGGTCCTCTAGAACTTTGGGAGCAACACTGACGCGTTCTTTGCAATGCGGACAAATCGTGCGGATCAGGCGCTGGGCCAAGACCCCTAATAAGGAAGAGGTAATTAAAAACGGTTCAACGCCCATGTTGGTCAAGCGCACCGAAGCGCTGGCGGCATCATTGGTGTGCAGGGTGGAAAAAACCAGATGCCCTGTGAGCGCCGAATGAATGGCGATTTCCGCGGTTTCTCTGTCCCGGATTTCCCCTACCATGATCACATCAGGGTCCTGACGCAAAATAGAACGCAAGCCCCGGGCAAAATCAAGACCGATTTGGGTATTGACCTGGGTTTGCTGGATAAACGTCAGGCGGTATTCCACCGGGTCTTCCAGCGTGATGATATTTTTAGTATCCGCCTTAATCTGATTTAACGTGGTATACAAAGTCGTGGTTTTGCCGCTGCCGGTGGGGCCGGTGACTAAAATAAGGCCGTAAGACCTGAAAATAATATCCTGATAATGACGCATATCCTGCGTCTCAATGCCCAATTGCTCCAACCCCAACAGCGGCGCAGAAGTATCCAGCAATCTTAACACAATGCTTTCCCCGTAAATGGTGGGAAAGCACGAAACACGGATATCAATTTCCCCTTTGCCGATTTTGACCCTGAAGCGCCCGTCTTGCGGCAGACGTTTTTCGGCGATATCCAGCCCTGCAAGAATTTTAATACGGGTGGTGATGGCGGGAAGCATGGCCTTGGGCGGCGGGTTCATATGATGCAAAACCCCGTCGGTGCGAAAACACAATTCCACCTTATTTTCTTTGGGCTGCAAATGGATGTCGCTGGCCCGGTTATTCACCGCCTGAACGATCAATGATTTGGCATATTGCACCACCGGCTGATCGGTGGCCGCAAAAGCCAATTGCCCCTCTTCGGGCTCGGCGGCCGTATCCACCGGCGAAATTTTTACTTCCAGTTCATTAAAATTCTCAACATGTTCTTCCAGGCGGGGCAAATAATTATAACAATAATCAACCGCCTCAATAATTTCGTTTTCCGGGGACACCACGCAACGGACTTTATAGCCGGTCCTTAACCGCAAGGTGTCGATGGCGATCAAATCCAGCGGGTCAAAGGTGGCCACCGTCAAGGTATGGTTCTCCAAAGCAATAGGAATAACGTGGAACCGTTGCGCAAGTTCGGGGGCCACCGCATCAATAATATTCGACTTAATATCTTTATAAATATCCCCCAGGCGTACAAAAGGGATATCAAAATACTTGGCTAAAATGGGGGCCATGGACTCAGGGGTGGCAAAACCCATCTTCAAAACGATATCTCCCAGCCGATCATGCGTTTTTTGCTGTGCCTGCAGGGCCAGATCAAGCTGCTCCTGGCTAATAACCCTGTCTCTAAGTAAAATTTCACCGATCTTCATATTGGTTTCCCTCTCAAAATGGAGAGTAGTATGCCATAAAAACCTGAATATGGCAATTACAAAATAACCCGGGCTTTATGTAAAAAATGAAGTTTGGGGGCAACAATATCGAAAGTATAACATGTCTTTTCGGGAAATGCCAATGGGGGGCTGGAAGATTAGCAGGGGGTCTTGAGGGCAAAGCTTAGATTCTTCTTGGTAACCATGCGGCAAACTATTAGGGAATTATCGAGTTAAAACAGTTCTTGAATAATTTCTTCTTTGGATTTACCCCGGAATTGAGCTAAATCATTTAAAATGTTATTCAAGGTTCCTATTTTGATGTAAGCATGATCCGGTATCGTAATATGATGTTCCTGATGGTTGTCGTGGTAAGTCATTCGAATATGGCTGGATGTTTGGCGGCTGACTTGATAACCATATCGTTTAAGTAATTGGACAAGTTTTTGGCCTGAAATATCCCTGGGGGATCTTAGGCATATGTCAGAGTTTCCTCATGCACAATGTGCAGGCGAATAAAGGCGGGAATATCTTCTTTACGGTCAAAATGACATAAAAGTGCGTCTTTAATATTTTGTTTTAATTCCTGTAACGTTTCAGCCTGGGTAAAAATACTTTCCCCTACTGCTTTTGCGGTAAAACCGCCATCAGGGTCTTCTTCTACTAAAAAAATCAGTTCAGGATTTCTCATAAGGCCACCTCCCTAACTATTCCTTAGTAAAAGAATAACACAGTAATTTCATTATCGCAAACCAAAAATCTGGTAAAAGCCTTTTTTAAGGAAAAGCCATGGAACCTGCGATGGATTGAGCATTATGAATGCAGTCATGGAAGGAGATGCCGTCTAAATAATTGGCACAGAGGTACACATGGGGAGTTTGAGCCAGTGCATGGGCTATGGCTTGGCGCAATAGTGGATAATTAAGCTCGTATTGCGGGATAGCTTTCGGCCACATTTTCACCACCGCATGCAAAGGTTTTTCTTTCAGGCCATAAGTGGCTTCCAATTCTTTTAAAGCTTTAGCTAAAATTTGTGGTTCACTATCGTTGATGATGGCCGGATGATGCGCCCCGCCTAACATGACGCGGATCATCACCTGCCCCTGCGGCGAGCGTTGGGCAAAAACATTGCTCTCAATAAGCACACCCAACACCTCTTTGTTTTCTTTGGGAAGGATTAAATAACCAAATCCCTGCGGCTGTTGTTTAAAAGCCTTTTGGTTCAACACAACTCCGGCGACAGCCACGGGTGCATAAGAAATTTGGGATAGTGCCGTGCTCAAATCAGCAGACGTATCAGATAATATTTGGGCAGCCACATATGCCGGTGTAGCGCAAACGATACAGTCGGCGTTGATGGTTTTAAGGGAAGTGATTTCTGCGGAGGTTTTAATATACGGGGTGTAGCGCGCATATAAAGCCTGGATCAGTTGCCCCATCCCATTTTTGAAAGAACGCATGCGCATTCTCCCCGATTTCTTTTTTTTAAGGGCAAACATTTTGGGAAACGTGGAAGCCATATGCAAATGTCTGCTGTCCCCCGCGTAAATACCGCTGATGAAAGGATCGGCCAAATGTTCGGCCACCAGCGGGCCAAAACGCTTAGATACGTACTGGTGGATGCTCTGGTTGGGGCTGATGTCTTTCTTCAATAGACCTGCTATCAAACGGCATTTGGCGCCGGGGGACAAAAGCGGCGTTGTGATAAAAGTGAGAGGATCCATCGGCACAGGATACAGCCGGCCGTTGAATTGAATATAACGGTGTTTGGCCTGTGGATTGGCGTCAATCAATTGATCTTCAAGGTCAAGCTCACGGATCAATTCCAAAATCAGCCCTCGATGATCTAAAAAACCATTGGGGCCGGATTCAAACAGGCCATCCCCCAGCCTTACGGAATGGATTGTTCCGCCTACCCTGCTTTGGCGTTCAAAAAGGGTGATCTCAACAGTATCAGCGAAACGCTGTTTTAAATAATAGAGAACGGCAAGACCCGAGATGCCCCCGCCTATAATCGCTATGCGTTTCATATTATTTCTGGAGTTATAAACGAGTTCCTCATATGGATTCCCTCCCACAAGGGGAGGGGAAAATTTCATAGAAATACACCCACAGAGACTTATCTATGATTTGCCCCACGAAAATTTATGCACCTCTTCGACAATGAGCTTTAATTTAAGCGGATGGACATCCGGCATGATGCCATGGCTTAAATTAAAAATATATTTACGGTGATGGGCTTTGGCGCTTTTGAGGATGCGCCGGGTTTCGGTGATCAGTGTTTGATCGTTGGCGTAAAGCAGGTTATTGAATAAATTGCCTTGAATGCCTTTGGTGGTTTTAAGGTCGGCAATATCAACGGTTTCGCAGACCGATAAGACCTGCGCTCCGCTTTGATCCATCAAGTCCATCAAATGGGAACAATTTTTCAAATAATAGATCGACGGTAATTTAACTGTCTTAAAAATCTTCTGCACATAGGGTAAGACGAAAGTCTTATAGTCTTGGTGGCGCAGGGAGCCGGCCCAGGTATCAAATAATTGAAACGCTTTAATCCCCGCCGCTTGCTGTTGTTGAAGATAAGCAATGGTGTTATGAGTCAATAAATCCATCAATTGATGAAATGCTGGCGGGTTTTCAAACATGAACCGGTTATGTTTATGGCACAGGTAGCTCAAAACCGTGTAAGGCGAGCCGGCGAAACCGATTAAGGGAATTGAGGGTGGAAGCACCTTGTTAATTAATTGGATGGTGCGATTCACATGCTCTAGGCCGCTGAATTTACCTAAGCGTTTGATATCCCCCTCATGACGGATGAGATTGGCAATGACCGGTCCTCTGCCGTCGATGAAGTCAATATGAAACCCCATGCCCGAGGGCATGGTGAGTATATCCGCAAATAAAATGGCCGCATCGACACCTAAAATTTCTACCGGCTGCAAGGTGATGGCGCCGGCGATTTCCGGTTCACGAAACAACTCGCTTAAACGACGGTTGGCTTTAAGCGCCTGGTATTGCGGCAAATACCGGCCGGCCTGACGCATGAACCATACGGGTACACGCTGATTCTTGCCCTGGAATGCCAATAAAAAGTCAGACTGTGCGTGAGAATCTTTGATGCCCATTATTTTGTCTTAAATACCAATCAAAACCCATACACACATTGCGGATAAAAATTTTCCCTAAGTCTGTAACTCTAATTCTCCGGGGATTTTCACTGATAAGCCCGTCTTCAATGCAATCATGGATATGCCCGCCTTCTGGCGTAAAATAAGCTTCGAATGCGAATCCGAATTTCGTCAAGAATTCCTTTTTATCTATTTCAAACCGGCACATCAGGCGGTTGATAACCCATTGGCGGATTTGGTCATCCGCGGAAAGCACCTTACCGCGCTCCACCGGCAATTGCCCTTTGCTCATCTGTTCATAATATTGCGGCAATACCTTGACGTTTTGGATATAAGTATTTTCCAAAAAGCCGATGGCGGATGGCCCCAGGCCGATATATTCATCCGCGGGTTTAAGGGTGTAACCCATAAAATTGCGATGCAGCTTCCCTTGGTTAAATGCTTTGGCCATATCGTCGCTGGTTAGAGCAAAATGGTCCATGGCAATGGCCTCATAACCGTGCGCCAGCAAATGATCGCGCGATTGGATAAAAATATCCAATTTCTCATCGTGGACGGGAATCGCCTCTAAATTAAATTTGTTTTGCGGCTTGGACAGCCACGGTACATAGGCAAAACTATAAAGCGCAATGCGGTCAGGCCGTAGTCTAATCACTAAATCCACGGTTTTCGCAAAAGTTTCTCTGGTTTGATAAGGCAGGCCGTAAATCAGATCGAAGTTAACGGAAATAAATTTTAAATCCTTGCACCATTGATGAACTTGCCTGACCTGCTCAAAAGGCTGGATGCGGTTGATATCATCCTGCACCTTCGCATCAAAATCCTGCACGCCCATGGACAGGCGGTTGAATCCCAAATCACGCAGGGTTTTTAATTTGTTTTGACTGACGGTGCGCGGGTCGATTTCAATAGCGATTTCCTCTTGAAAATCAATGTCAAAATGGGAGTGGACTTTTGTAAATAATTTCTGAAGTTGGCTTTCGGATAAATACGTTGGTGTCCCGCCGCCCAAATGCAATTGACGAATAAGTTTGCGTTGGCCAATATGGACGGCGACCATATCCATTTCTTTAAACAAATGGTTCAAGAACTCGTCCCCTACCTTGGCCTCTGAGGCACGGATGACTTTATTGCAAGCACAAAAATAACACAGCTGTTCACAAAACGGGATGTGGATATACAGCGACAGTGTTTTGTCGTTTTGGCCAAAGGCCTTGAGCCTGGCCGCATAAACATTGGCATTAACGTCACTGGACCATTGTGGAGCCGTGGGATAGCTGGTGTAGCGCGGCCCGCAAACGTCATATTTCTCGAGGGTATTCTTGTCTATCTGAATCGTCATAAAACTCATTCTAGAGAAATTATGCCATATTGTCTAGGAAGGAAAACAGCGGCGGCCCGCTAGCGTAGGAATTCTACAGCTGGTTCATGAACGGCTCTTGACTAGGATAGGGAACTCGACCTTTTTAGCGGCCGGCATCCTTGCGCTTTGCGAAACATTCCTTACAATAGATTGGACGATCTCCGCTGGGCTTGAAGGGGACTTCACACTCCTTCTTACAGTCTGAGCAGACCGCCTTGTGCATCTCCCGCGGCCGCCCGCTGTATCCACCACCATCTTGTCGGTACACCATGTTGCCTCCTCGTTGTGTTATTTTAATTACCGAGTTTATTATACATTTACATTGAATGGTTTCCACATTAATAATTTAAATATTTTTAAACAAAAACTTTTATTTTTTCTCTGCTTCGTGTTTTTCTGCCTCTTTGTTTTCTTTTTTTTCTTCTTTTTTACCTTTATGCTTTTTATTTTTTTTATGCTTGTCTTTGTTCTTATTTTTGTCCTTATCTTTATCCTGCTTTGCTAATCCCGGGGGTTCTTCACCACCATTCCAACCTTTCTTCTTTCCTTCATCCCAACCTTTTGGTTCAAATCCGGGGCCAGGCGAATGGCTTCCGCCTTTTCCTTGACCTTTAGCATAAACAGAAGGTACCATAAAACTAAATCCCAAAACCAAAGTCGTAAGCATTACGGCCAATCTTTTCACATTCCATTTTTTTAACATAAACCCTCCCTTAGACCTTCTAACTATTTGATTTACAGGCATACGATCCGAAAATGAATTACCTTAAAGCAAACCGTCAGGAAATTAACTCCCCCGCGAGGGCTCGAACCTCGGACATACTGGTTACGATCTGACCTATCTTACGATAGGAGTCGGACTTTCTCTTCGCCATAATCGATCATCCGATTTTAGGCGGCGGGTGTAAAGTCTCTGCACTTGCCTTCTATGAATTACTTCATAGATGCTAGCTCAGGATTGTCCCCACCGCTTTGATTCGCTTTATTCCATCAAACCGAATCAGTGGGGATTTCCCTGACTTAGCCCGCTTATCACTTTAGCGTTTCCGCTAAAGGCTGCTAACTTTTGCGTGTAATTCTCGATGGCAATTGGCACATACCATAATGCACTTTCCCAGCTCTTCTTTAACTCTAGCCCAACTACGGGTATACCCCTTGCTAGAAATATTAAAGTCTTTTTGAGCTGGATCAAGGTGATGAAATTCTAAAACATCTATACAACGATCGTAACCACATCTCACGCATTTGCCGCCTTTATGGGCTACTGCCATAGCACGAATTTTCTTTCTCCGCGCATAAACAGCTTTGATGAGATATTCTTTGCGATCCTTGTAAGTACGCTTATCCTTCATCACCTTTGCCGTCTCTTTAATTACACTCGCTCCTCATGGAGCTCGTGAACAGCCAGTTGCTCTACCAACTGAGCTACAGGGGAATCAAAGAACAAAATAAAAACAGGGCTATTATACTAAAAAACCCTTAGAAGTCAACTGGTCGGCGGGAATTCAAAGACATCGCCAGCGTCGAGAGATCTGCATACTCAACCGCCGAGCCTACCGGGATCCCCAAACCAATACGGCTGAGCTTAACGCCAATGGGTTTAAGTTCCTTGACTATATATAACGCCGTCATCTCCCCTTCGGTATCGGGGTCGGTGGCAATCACCACCTCTTTAATTCCCTCTTCTTTAATGCGGTTGATTAGTTTGGAAATCTTTAAATCCTCCGGCCCCCGGCCTTCCGTCGGCGAGATATTACCCAAAAGCACATAATAGACCCCGCGAAAACTGCCCGTGCGCTCAATGGCCAACAGGTCCTGGGGACTTTCAACCACACAAATCGTTTTATGGTCACGGTTTAAATCCGCGCAAATCAAACACAATTCTGTCTCCGCCAGATGGTTGCAGGAGACACAAAAACGCAACCCCTCTTTTAACTGCACCATGGCATTGGCTATGGCTTTGACCTCTTTGATATTTTGACCAAGCATCCAAAACACCATGCGCTCGGCGCTGCGCCGTCCCACCCCGGGCAATTTGTTTAACTGCTCTAAGAGATTTTCGATTAATTTGGGATACATATTATTCGTTATGCCATTCCTTAATCACCTTGCCGCCGAACATTTCTAAAGCATCCTGCACAACGGGCTGGGCTTGCTTTGGAAGGGACTCATCAATAATTTTAAGTATAATCCGAACGGGATGCCCTAACTTTTCGCTAAAGACATTTTCCACCAGAGTCAAATTATCTTTAACCTCTAAACTTTCCTTGGCAAAATGATGCTCTTTCAAAAATCCAATGGTCAATTGCCCCTCTTTAAAAGCATAGGCGCTGGCTTCCTGCAAATAGGTAGCTAAAGACATTTTCCGACGGGAAACTTCATGCGTTAACGCATTCCATTGCTGCTGAATCGCTGACAAAGAAAGACCAACAACAGCCGCGGGCTTCATCGTCACCGCCGGTACCGCGGGCGCAGACGACGGCTGGCTTAAGGTGATTTTGGCAAAAGCTAACTCCAGCGGCATGCGTATGGTCTCCATGACCCTGGCGGTTTCCTGCGCTTCAATCAAAAGTTCGATGACCTTAAGAATAGCACCTATTGAAATTCTTTGCGCCTGAGACGCCAGACGTTCTTTAACGGCTTTAGGATAATCGATGAGGTTATTGAGCTGCGGCCCGCCGATTTTGGCGATCATCATATGGCGAAAATGCTCGGTCAAATCTTTGCCCAGCTGTTTTAAGTCTTTACCCGCTTCAATAATCCCGTTTAAAACCGACATCGCCTGCGGACAGTTTTTATCCACCAGCGCATCCGTCAGGGCAAAGAGCCATTCCATTTCCACCATGCCCAGCATGGAAAACACGTCCGCGGCCGCCACCCCCTGGCCGCCTAAAGCGCTTAACTGATCCAAAATTCCTAAAGCATCGCGCATACTGCCGCCGGCGGCTTTGGCAATGGCAAACAGAGCTTCGTCGTCGATCTTCACGCCTTCTTGATGGCTGATGGCTTTTAAATTCGCGCTGATGGTCTGCAAAGAAATACGCTTAAAATCAAAACGCTGGCAACGGGAAAGAATCGTCGAGGGCACTTTATGGGCTTCGGTGGTGGCAAAAATAAAAATCACATGAGCGGGCGGCTCTTCCAGGGTTTTCAAAAGCGCGTTGAAAGCCTCAGTAGTGAGCATATGCACTTCATCGACGATATAAATTTTATAACGACCATAGGTAGGGGCGAATTTGACGTTTTCACGAAGGGTACGGATTTCATCAATGCCGCGGTTAGAGGCGCCGTCGATTTCAATCACATCGAAGCTGTTGCCCTTGGTAATTTCCTGACAGGCCACACAACTGCCGCAGGGTTTGAGTGTAGGGCCGTTTTGACAATTGAGCGATTTGGCTAAAATGCGCGCGCAAGAAGTTTTGCCGATACCGCGCGGCCCGCAAAATAAAAACGCATGGGCAATGCGGTTGCCTTCAATGGCCTGTTTTAAAATCTTGGTGATATGCTCCTGACCTTGAAGCTCATCGAAGTTTTGAGGTCGATATTTGCGGGCTAACACTAGATACGACATAATATTTTACAAAATATGTTTTAACGCTGTGGTTAAATCAGGATATTGAAAATTGTAGCCTGTATTTAAAAACACTGAAGGTTTCACATGTGCGCCTTCGAGCAATAACTCTTGACCCATTTGGCCAAAAAATAATTTAATCATCGCGGCCGGTACCGGAAATATCGTGGGCCGATCAATGACACGGCCTAAAGTTTTGGTGAACTCCGCGTTGGTAACAGGCTTGGGGCTGACCATATTCACCGGCCCACAAATCTCCTCATGGCCTATAATAAAATCAACCATACGGGGGATTTCATCGATGGCAATCCAGCTCATTTTCTGACGGCCTGAAGCCAATCGTCCGCCCAGGCCCCAATAAAAAAACGGTAACATCTTCGCCAGCGCCCCGCCCTTCTTGCTTAAAACAATACCGAAACGCATATGCACCAGACGTACGCCATAAAGCACCAAATCCGCCGACGCATTTTCCCATTCTCGGCAGACATCCGCCAAAAATCCGCTGCCAGCTGGAGATTTTTCATCCACCACCGCTTCCGGTTCCTGATGACCGTAATAGCCGAAGGCCGAGGCGCAAAGAAAAACTTTCGGACGATTGCTCATGCATTGAATCGTTTGAACCAGCAATCTCGTACTTTTGATACGGCTGTCACGAATTTCCTTTTTGTAAGCAGCGCTCCAGTTCTGAGCACTGATATTAGCCCCTGCCAAATGAATGATGACGTCATGGCCTTCCAAAGCCTTGGTGTCGATATAATTTTTGTTAAGATCCCAAAAGATGTCGGATGTCTTTTTTAAAAATCCTCGATGGCGGGAAATGACGCTGACCTGATGGCCGTTTCTCAAAAAAAACTCTTTGAACGTTGAGCCGATAAGACCTGTAGCACCGGAAATGGCGATCTTCATATGGTAACCCTTCGATCCTTCGACGTTGCTCAGTGTGGTTTTAAAAGTGGTGAGCGAGTCGAACCATGACGCTCAGGATCGAACCATTATGCCCCCGAAATCAAAAATCGTAAAGCTGAAACATTGGAGTAAAAAGAACGGAGAGGTCGGGAGCCGTTTAGGCGTGTTTTTGCAACTTCCCGTCGGAGAATGATTTACAACATAACCTATTACAACTCAATAAATTATGCTGTCTTGCCTCTTCCCTGATTTTCATTGTATTTCCCCTAATTTCACCCGATGGTGGGCACATTTTGGGCGCTAAATTTTTTAATTTCACCTATTTTTTAGTGGAGAGGTTTTTACTCGAACCCTCTTTTAACGGAGAGGTATTCTTACGAACCCTCCTATATTTCTCGTCGGAAAATATGAATCTAACTAGTAGAAATTATAGCACAAATTATTACGGAATAAATTTAAATTTTTAAATTTAATTGTGCTGTGAAAAAATCATATCTTTATAAGTAACACGACCATCTTGCTTTCTTCTTTGCAACCATTTTTCTAAATCTGATTCTCTGAAACGCAAAACCCCTCCGTGACCGCGCGTATTGTAAACTTTAAAATGTGGAATATAACCATAACAGACCCAGTTATAAATTGTCTTGCGGCTGACTTGAAGCATATCGCTGACTTCATTTATTTTTAATAACCTTTCCATGTCAATTCCTTTCACCCAAATGACCACGCCAAAGCGTGTCCAACTCCTTTATATGGGCGAAAAGAAATTGAATTGCGTTAAGTTAAAAAATCAAGGACAATCAGATACCTAAGGGAAAATTAATATTAACTTCAGGGGAGAAGTTTGACTTTAAGTCGATATTTATATTATCAAAATACGTCGATGAGTCAAGAAAATTAATCCTCACTCACTCAGGCTATTATTGACAAATTAGACTTTATAAGCAATAATTAAAAAGTTAAAAGATAAAATAATAACTGATTAAATAACTCGATAAAAAATAGTAGGGTCAGAAAAATATGAGAAAACGACGCAGGTTGCTCGGAGAAATTCTTATCGCTAATGGCGTATTGAAGGAAGAGCTTCTTAATGCGGCCCTGGAAATCCAGAAAAAAGAAGGTGGCCGTTCCAATTTCATAATAAAATCTGGAATTTTAGTTTTTATTCTTATCCTCTTAATATTGTTCATACCTAACATCGGCAATCGTAGTAATATCACCATTCAAGATGCAAAAATCGTCGCTGACGTAGATAAAAATATGCTGCCTATTAAAGTGACTAATTCTTTTCCTAAAAATACCTCGAAAGTTTGCGCTTGGATTAATTGGAAAAACGCAAAGATTAATACACAGATTTTAGTTAAGTGGTACTACATAACCGATGATGAACCCATCTACGACTACAGCCTGAACATCCCAAAAAGAGAAGGTATTGCTAATGTCGCGCTCTCCTTACCGGAAGGAAAAACCTTGCCCTCCGGCCTGTATAAAGTGACAATTTTATCAGGGAAACGAGAGCTCACAAGACCGCTTAAATTTGAAATTCAATAAATAGCGACTGCCTCCTCTTCTATCCTAAAGACTGCCTGAACCAATTTCCCACATTACCTTTTAACGAGTCTGCGATAATATCTTTATATTAATGAAAATATTTAGATTAGTGATCGCGGATATATTGGTAGTAATAACCGAGTCTCTAAAATACAGAGGGGTGGAAGTATGAGTATAAATTGTAACATTCTTAAAAATTTGCGGCGGCGAAAGAGGCATAACTGTCGATCTAACAACGGCTTGTTTAGATAGCAATTGTGCCGGTATTGCTTGAGACGTGACCGCCAATTGCGATGGCAGCACAGGTGACACCGACGGCGGCACAACCGGCGCAGGTATTGCCGGCAACGTAGCAATCGGCATGGGCCCGGCAGATGAAACCGACTCTGCCTCAACTGGCATAGGCATTTCTGACATTAAAGTCATCATCATAGGCATAGGCCCGAAAGGAGTCACTACCATTATGGTAACCGGAACAGTCGTGAAGAATGGCGCCATCATCAAAGGTTGTAGCATAGGTAGCTGTCCATACAAAATACTCTCTCCTGTTTGCAGGGCGCCATTGAAAATCTGTGCAGTGTTTACCACGGGGGGACTGCTTGATGTGATGTTCGCAGTGGCTGTGGGAGCGCTTACTAGAGAAAGAATATAATTGCCGAAATCCACCCCGCCAAGAAACGAGGCCACTGTCAAGCCCACTGTTTTCCCATTACTTGCTCCATTATCGCTAAATGCTACAACAGGCGTCAGAGTAACTGCCTCTGTGCCGACAACACCGTTAAGGGTAAGGTTGTTGGTATTAATGGTAGCGTCAGTAGTACCATCATACACTTTATCGTTAACGGTAAATGAGCCGCCGACAGTCAATTGTTTGGCTGTGATGGTGTAGTTGGCCTCTGAGGTAAAGCTTACCGTGTAGTTGCCGCTATCCGCCCCGCTTAAAGCGCCGGTGGAAGTGCTTTGCGTATAACTGCCCACGATCGGGTTACCGCTGGTAGACAGCGTTGAGGTGTTTACACTCGCTGCAGCGCTCACGTCATCAGCGCCTACAATATTGCCGAAGCTCACTGTCCCCGGATTTAAACTGGAGCCGTACACGGATGAGCCTGAGCCGATGGCTGTTCCGGTGATGGCTAACTTGCTGATGGTGTAGTTAGCGCTTGAGGTAAAGTTACTTAATGAATAGTTGCCGCTATCGGCCCCACTTAAAGAGGTACCCGTGCTTTGGGTATAGCTGCCCACAATAGGATTGCCGCTGGTGGAGGTCGTTGAGGTGTTGACTGATGCTGTCCCTGTCACATCATCGCCGCTAATAATATTATCGAAGCTCACCGCTCCCGGATTTAAACTGGAGCCGTACACCGAGGAGCTACCGGCGATGGCCGCACCGGTCAGTGCCAGCTTGTCGATGGTGTAGTTGGCACTTGAAGTGAAGCCGCCGGTAAGAGAATAGTTGGCCTTATCAGCGCCACTTAATGTGCTGCTGATGCTCTGCGTATAGCTGCCGGCTACAAAGTTACCGCTGCTGGAAGTCGTTGAGGTATTGACCGTCACTACAGCGGGGCTTACATCATCGGAGCCTACTATATTGCTGAAGCTGGCCGTGCCGGGATTCAGGCTGTCTGCATAAACAGAAGAGCTATCGGCAATGGCCGCACTAAGGGCTAATTTGTTGATGGTGAGACCGGTGGGGGCATTAGCGTAAGTAATAGTGTAGTTAGAAGCCGTGAATGTGCCTGCGCTGGCAGCGCTGGGAGTGATAGTCCAGGTTCCGGCATTATAATTCCCTGACGTGCTTAAGGTGGCGTTAGTGGAAAGCGTGACTGCTCCAATAGTCTCCCCGTTCTGTAAGCCGGAGCTGGTAAAGGCGGTTGTGCCCAGAGCCGCATTCCCATACGTTTTGCTTTGATCAGAAGCGGTGACGGTTAAATCTCTGGCAGTGACATTGGCGGTGGTGGTCGGTTGAGTCAAGGTATAGTTGC
>JACQCF010000012.1 GCA_016201795.1 Candidatus Omnitrophota bacterium
CGAGAGATTTGATTCATAGTTTTATGCCTCCATTAAAAATAGAATAATCGTTTCTTTGAGGGGAGGCAAGTTCAAAAATCAAAACTCTCTGTAAACACAGAAGATAAGAAGATTAAAAGCTAAAAGTTTTGACAAAAAGTCAGTTAATATAAGGAGGGGAACATGAACAATAAAAAAGGGTTCTCATTAGTCGAATTAGCTATTGGTTTGGCAGTGATTACAGTTTTAGTTTTAGCCATATCTGTTTCGGCGGGTATTCGCGACAATGCCAGGGTACAGTCAGCCGTTGATAGTGTGCATGCGCTGCGTTCGGCGGCAGAGAATTATCTGTCAACGGGCAGTTTAGATTATTCCAATATAACCATTGCCGTTTTACAAACGGCTAATTTATTGCCGGCTAATTTCAATCCCACTAAATCTAACCCTTGGGGAGGGGATTTTTCTATCGGACCAAATACTGCCGATAATACTCATTTTGATATTGCTTTAACTGGCTTAAACCAAACACAGGCCACTAAGTTAACAAGGTACTTCAATAATAGTGCTAGCAGTTCAACCTATGATGCTATCAAAACCACATGGACCGTGACGTTTTAAATGAAAAAGCTTTTTCCCTGACGGAAATCGCGATTGGTTTAGCTGTAGTGGTTTTATTTTTATCAACGCTATGGCCTTTGGGGACACAAATGATAGCTAAAACAAGGGCGGCACAAACTCATAATGATTTAAACGCCATAGGCCAGGCTTGCAGACAATATTATATGCGCTTTGGCCAATGGCCCCAGCAGGTCAGTAATCTACAACCCTATTTCTTGAGCGGGGGAATTCATGGTCAAAATTATGTTTTAATTCCCCAGTCCAACATTCTCATTGTTTCTGCAGGGGGCAATTCGGTCAGCGTGGTTAAACCGCGTGGATTAACAGGACGTTTGGATTACGGCTTGTCCAATAACTTATTCTAAATATCACTACAGCTCCCGGTGTTGGGTGGTATAATAATTTCAATAAGTAATCTTTCAACAAAGGAGGCCTGTATGCTTAAGAAAGCCTGTGGTTTGTGCAAAGTGGTTGGAGCGCTGGCTGTTATCGGTGCGTTGAATTGGGGAGCCATAGGACTCCTGCAAGTGAATGTGGTGGAGAATATTCTAGGACAAACGATGCTAACCCGTATTGTTTATGATGTGGTTGGCCTGGCAGGATTAGCCTTGCTGGCCAGTTACTTTATCGTTTGCCCGGCGTGTAAGAAATAGAAGTTGTTTTGGTGGGATAAGAATCCCTGTCCTGTATTTACGGGATGGGGATTTTTATTTGATGGCTTTAAGCGTTTCGATGACTTCTTGATGGTGACCTTCGGGCTTGACTTTCTCGAATATCTTGGCGACTTTACCGTCTTTGTCGATGACAAAGGTGGTGCGGGCAACTCCCATGTATTTTTTGCCGTACATTGATTTTTCCACCCAAACCCCATAGTCCTGGCACATTTTTTTATCTGTGTCTGCTAATAAAGTAAAGGGGAGGTTGAATTTTTTGATGAACTTCTCATGGGACGCCGCGTTGTTGGGGCTTACGCCTAACACCACTGCTTTGAGCTTCTCGATTTCCTTAAAACTGTCCCGGAATCCGCAGGCCTCCACTGTACAGCCAGGGGTATCGTCTTTAGGATAGAAATAAATCACCACATTTTTGCCTTTTAAATCTTGAAGAGCAATGGCTTGGCCGTTGTTAGCCTGGAGCTTAAAATCCGGAGCTTGATCACCTTCTCTAGTGGTTCGACTTCGCTCACCACTAGTCATATTTCCTCCACGCTTTAGTTTTGCTGTCGTAAATTTCTTTCACCCTGCGGTTTTGGGGAATACCGTCCTCCAGCGGCCAGGAGGTCATTTCAAGTTTATTACCGTCGATATCATAGAAATACAGCGACCAGGATTGGGGGCGTTTTTTGGCGTATTCAATTTTAACGGCGTGTTTTTCCAAATGCTGGATAAACGTTTCAAAATTATTGGAATGAATTCGGAAAGAAAAATGATTGGCACCCAAACCTTCATTGGCAAAAGGGTGGCTTTCTTTAAGATCTTTGGCCTGGATGACGCCGATTAAAGAAGGCCCGGCATCCAGGAAATATTCGATTCCTGGTTTTGACGGCTCACGTTGGGTAATTTTCAGGCCAAGAACTTTGGTGTAAAATTCAACGGATTTATCAATGTCGCGCACATTGACCGCCACATGGTCAATACCTAAGATCTTGATCATAACTTGATCTTTCGTTCTATCCCGCTTCGCCAAAAGCTGCGCGGGATTTCGCGTTAAAGTTTAACTAAGCGCTCAACTTTGCGTTGTTTGAAGATGAGGTATTCGCTATAACCTGCTGCTTTGGCCAAGTCCACGGCCTTGTCAAAATCTTTGCCTACCTGTGCAGGGTCATGGGCGTCGGAACCGAAGGTCAACGGCACGCCGGCCTTGTAGTAAATTTTCAAACAATTAAGTGCTGGATACATTTCCCCAATAGGTTTACGTAAACCAGCCGTATTAATTTCTACAGCCACGCCGCATTCCTTAAAGACTTTAGCGGTGGCCTGGATTTCATCGGTTAAATCCACCGTTGGCCGGGCGCCGAATTTTTTCGGTAGATCCGCATGGCCTATGATATTAAAGAAGCCGGTTTTAGCTGACTGGCGAAGCAAGGCATAATACTTACGGTAAACGTCGTTGACGTCATACTTTTTCCAGTATTCGCGAAAGTCGGGATGATCAAAAGCCCAATCATCGATAAAATGCACGGAGCCGATGACATAGTCATAGGTGAATCCATTGATCATTTCCTTAGTTCTAGCCTCATAACCGGGGATAAAGTCTGCTTCCAAGGCGATTTTAATCGTGATTTGAGGTGCAAAACGTTTTTGCACATCTTGAATCATTTGATGATAGGCGGGCAGTTCATTAAAATCCATGGTAATGCCCGGCATGCGCTGATGCACCATGGGCGCGTGGTCAGAAAACCCCATTTCACGAAGGCCGACTTTAATGCCTTGCTGGACATATTCCTGCGGCTGGCCTATGGCATGGCCGCAAAGAGGTGTGTGCATATGATAGTCGCTGATAGGTCGCATGGTTGTTGATTATAACAGAGCTTGGAGAAAATACAATCCTGTGATATTATGACTCGAAAAATTAGGAGCAAAGACACTGCGGTGGACCAATATTTCCGTAAATTGATTGAAACAATCGGTGAAAATCCTCATCGGGAGGGGCTTTTGAAAACCCCTCACCGCGCCGCTCGTGCTTTTGAATTTTTAACCCAGGGGTATAAGAAAGACGTTAAGGACATTGTGAATGGCGCTATTTTTACTTCGGACAATGATGAAATGGTTATTGTCAAAGATATTGAATTATATTCGTTGTGCGAGCATCATATGCTGCCGTTTTTCGGCAAAGCCCATGTGGGTTATATCCCCAAGGGGAAAATCATTGGTTTGTCCAAAATTCCGCGTATCGTGGATATGTATGCCCGCCGTCTGCAGGTGCAGGAAAATTTGACCAAACAAATCGCCTCTTCTTTAATGGAAGTCACCGGCGCTTTAGGGGTGGGGGTGGTCATTGAGGCCAAACATTTGTGCATGATGATGCGCGGGGTGGAAAAACAGAATTCGGAAATGATCACGTCTTGTATGCTGGGGGTTTTCCGGGATAACACTCCCACCCGCTCGGAGTTCTTGAGTTTGATTAGATGAAACCAAAGATTTTAAAAGGAACAGCATTGGTGACCGGAGCGGCCAAACGCCTTGGCCAGGCCGTGGCTTTGCATTTAGCGAGCCAAGGTTATAACATCGCCCTCCATTATCATACCTCCAAGGCCGAGGCCATGAAAACCGTTGAGATGATTTATAAAACCGGTGTGCGCTGTGAATTATTCCACTGCAATTTGACTGATGAACAACAAACGCTGGAGTTAATCCCTAAGGTGCATAAAGCCTTTAGTGGTCTGAATCTTTTGATTAATAGCGCTTCGATTTTTATTCCCTCACAGCTTCAAGCCCGTGATTTAACTTTGTTTCACGCTCATTGGAATACCAATTTTAAAGCTCCTTATATTTTATCCTGTGAATTTGCGAGGGTTTGCAAAAAAGGTCAAATTATTAATTTTATCGATACCAATGTTGTCAGGTATAAGACACGTTATGCGGATTATCTTTTGACGAAAAAGGCTTTGTTTGAATTGACCAAAATGGCGGCCGTACAATTTGGCCCGCGGATTCGGGTCAACGGCATTGCCCCGGGGATGATTTTATCTCCCGTCCACGCTCAAATGGATGACCGTCCAAGAAGGGCCAAAAATATTCCCTTACAACGGCTGGGGCATCCGCGTTATATTCTCCAGACCATGCAATTTTTATTGACCAATGATTATGTGACGGGCCAGATTATTGCCAATGACGGCGGGGAACAGCTGGTTTAAGCGATAGGGGTGCATATGGCCAGGATTCAAATCTCGGATTTAAGTTTACGCGCGGTGATCGGCACCAATAACTGGGAGCGTAAGAATAGACAGGATGTGTTGATTAATGTGACGATGGATTATGATGCCAGCCAGGCCGCCCGAACGGATCATATTAAAGACGCCGTGGATTATAAGACTATCACCAAAAGAATCATCAAAACCGTGGAAGGCTCTCATTTTCATTTATTAGAGAAGCTTGCGGATACGGTGTTGAAGGCCGTGATGAGCGATAAGAAAGTTAAATCCGCCACGGTCCGCATTGACAAGCCCCATGCGCTACGTTTTGCCCGTTCAGTGTCTATGGAATTAACCACCCAAAGATAATATGAATAAATTTTGCTTGCCAGAGGATAATTCATTGTTAATATACGGCTATGCAATTTAAAGATCGAGTGGTGTTAGTTACGGGTTCCACCCGCGGCATTGGTAAAGCGGTGGCCAAGGCTTTTGCTGGCGAGGGGGCCACGGTTATTATTATGGGCCGTAATCCCGACCAAGCAGCGCAAACAGCAGCAGAAATTACCCAAAAAGGTGGTTTGGCTGACGGATATGCCTGTGATGTCACTGATCTTAACCAGGTACAAGAAACTGTCAATAAACTTCTTGACAAACATAAGTGCATTGATATATTAGTCAACAACGCAGGCATCACGCGCGATAATTTGCTCTTTCGTATTGATGACAATGACTGGGATGAGGTGTTAAAAGTCAATCTCAAAGGCACTTTTAACGTTACCAAGGTGGTGGCCAGAGCTATGGTGAAGGCCAAAAAAGGTAAAATTATCAATATGGCTTCCGTCATTGGCATTACAGGGAATGTGGGACAGGCCAATTACGCGGCCAGCAAAGCCGGTATTATAGGATTCTCTAAATCAGCGGCCAAAGAATTGGCCTTTCGTGGTATAACGGTGAATGTGGTGGCTCCCGGCTATATCCGTACGGATATGACCGATAAACTTGCTCAAACCGTTCAACAAAAAGTTTTGGAACAAATTCCTTTACAGCGTTTCGGACAAGTATCAGATGTGGCAGGGGTGTGTTTATTCTTAGCATCTAAAGCCGCTGATTATATTACCGGTCAGACCATTGTGGTTGATGGCGGTTTGGTCATTTGACAAGCAATCCTTCGATTGCACTCAGGACAGAGACCCTGAGCGTAAGTCGAAGGGCACAAATCAAGGAGGCTTCACAATGGCAGCAGACGAAAAGATCAAGTCTATTATCGCAGAGCAGTTAGGTGTTAAGCCTGAAGAGGTCACTGCGAAAGCGTCTTTTGTGGATGATTTGGGCGCTGATTCTTTGGATACGGTTGAGCTGATTATGGCGCTTGAAGAAGAATTTAGTATTGAAATTCCCGATGAGGATGCCGAAAAAATGAAGACCGTCGGGGATGTCATCAAATACATCGAAGAAAAAGTCAACGCTTAAGTTTTTGAAGCGTTTTTTATTTTTTGCCCCCACAGTCCCGCCTTGGCGGAACAAAACGTGGGGGCAAACCTTTAATTAGGGGTCTTTGATTATGCCCCTCGTCCCGCCAAGGCGGGACTCGGGATTATGGTGTCCCTCTTACCGGGATCACCTGTTGGTGAGGAGCAGTAGAAAGGTTTAGGCGACGAACCATGCAGAAAAAAAGAGTGGTTATCACTGGTATGGGGGTTATTTCACCGGTTGGATGCGGTGTTGAAAAGTTTTGGAAATCTTTACTCCAAGGCCAAAGCGGCATTCGCCCTGTGACCCATTTTGACGTCTCAGGATTTGATTCACGCATTAACGGGGATGTTATTGACTATGACCCTTTACAGCATTTTAATTCCAAAGATGCCCGTAATTTTTCTCGTTTTATCCAGTTTGCGGTTGTTGCCACCAATGAAGCCATGGCCCAGGCCAAGCTGGATATCCGCCAGATGGATCCTTTTCGTGCCGGAGTTGTAGTTGGTTCAGGGATCGGCAGCATTGAATCCGCGGAGGAAGAATACGATAAATTATTAGGAAAAGGGCCCAGCCGTATTTCTCCGTTTTTTATTGCCCGTATGATTATCAATGAAGCGGCCGGACATGTTTCGATTGCCACCGGCGCCATGGGGCCGTGTTTTGCCATTGCCACTGCCTGTGCCACCGCCAACAATTGTATCGGGGAGGCTATGCGCATGATTCAGGCGGGCGAGGTGGATGTGATGATTGCCGGCGGAACCGAGAGCGCGACCTCTAAACTGGGTTTGGGTGGATTTTGCGCTTTAAAAGCGCTCTCTAAACACAATGATGCACCCGAAAAAGCCAGTCGTCCTTTTGATTTGAACCGTGATGGTTTTGTGATGAGCGAAGGTGCAGGGGTGGTTATTTTAGAAAGTTTGGAATTTGCCAAAGCTCGTAGCGCCACCATTTTAGGGGAACTCGTCGGCTACGGTCGTACCGCTGATGCTTATCATATTACTGCTCCGCACACAGAAGGTTTAGGAGCCCTTAAGGCCATGGAATTAGCGCTCAAAGATGCTGGAATTAAAATCACCGATGTGAATTATATCAATGCCCATGGAACTTCCACTAAGCTCAATGATCAAATTGAAACACTGGCGATCAAAAAATTGTTCGGCGATTATGCCAAAAAGATTCCTATTTCCTCGACCAAATCCATGACCGGGCATTTACTGGGGGCTGGTGGCGGTGTTGAGTTGGTGGCCTGTGTCATGTCCATTCGGGATCATATGGTACACCCGACTATTAATTACGAAACTCCGGATCCGGACTGTGATTTGGATTATGTACCTAATGTGTCCCGCAAGGTGAAAGTGGATGTGGCGATATCCAATTCGTTGGGTTTTGGTGGACATAACGCGACGCTTGTAGTAAAACGTTTCAGGGAATAATATGAAAACATATAAAATAGCGGTTATTCCCGGTGACGGGACAGGGCCTGAGGTGGTCCGCGAAGGGCTTAAAGTGTTGCAGGCAGTGGCACAGAAATGCGGATTTAAGTATACAACCCAAAGTTATGACTTCGGTGGGGAGCGGTATTTACGCACCAAAGAAGTCCTGCCGGATTCGGCGATTGCCGAACTAAAGACATTTGATACGATTTATCTGGGCGCTATCGGTCATCCAGATGTCAAGCCGGGGATTTTGGAAAAAGGTATTCTCTTGCGTTTGCGGTTTGATTTGGATCAGTATATCAATCTGCGTCCGGTTGAGCTTTACGATGAACGGTTCTGTCCTTTGAAAAATAAAAAACCGGCGGACATTGACTTTGTGGTGGTTCGTGAAAATTCTGAAGGGTTGTACAAGGGCTTAGGCGAGTTTCAGAACAAGGGGACGAAGGATGAGGTAGCTATCCAGGTTTCCCATAATACCCGACGAGGCGTAGAACGCTGTATCCGTTATGCATTTGAATATACCCGTCAGTACGGCAAAAAGAAAAAATTGACTCTGTGTGGTAAGACGAATGTATTGACGTTTGCCTTTGATCTGTGGGAGCGCACATTTTATGAGGTGGCTAAAGAATATTCGGATATTAAAACAGAGTATACTCATGTGGATGCAACCACCATGTGGTTTGTGAAAAATCCGGAATGGTTCGACGTGATTGTCACCGATAATATGTTTGGTGACATTATTACCGATCTTGGCGCCATGATTCAAGGCGGCATGGGGATTGCGGCCGGAGGCAATATCAACCCCAAGGGTGTTTCCATGTTTGAGCCCATCGGTGGTTCCGCGCCCAAATACACCGGCAAAAATGTCATCAATCCGTTGGCGGCAATTTGCGCCATAGCCATGCTGTTGCGCCAAATCGGTGAAGGTAAGGCCGCTGGTCTTGTGGAGGAGTCTGTGAAGACCATTGTTCGTACAAAAATCAAAGATTTAGCGGCCGGGAAAATGGGTTATTCCACCAGTCAGGTGGGTGACATGGTGGCGGAGGCTTTGAAATGAAGAAGTATAACGTCGCTATTTTAGGTATTCGCGGGGTGGTTGGCCAATGCATGTACCGTATTGTCAAAGAACGTAAATTTCCCGTGAATAAATTGGTTTTGATTTCTCCCAGCGGTACCGGTGGTGAATTGGAAGGTCATAAATATGTGCCCTTAACCAAAGAGGTGTTTAACGGGGTGGATATCGTGTTGTCTTCTCCGGGTGCCGAGATTTCCAAGCAATGGGTGCCGGTGGCAGCTAAAGCGGGAGCTATTGTCATCGATAACACTTCTGCGTTTCGCATGGACCCTGATGTGCCTTTGGTGGTTCCGGAAGTTAACCCTGAAGATATTAAGAAACATGAAGGAATTATTGCTAATCCCAATTGCTCGACGATACAGATGCTGGTGGCTTTAAAGCCTTTGCATGATTATTCAAAAATCAAGCGCATTGTGGTTTCTACCTATCAGGCGGTGTCTGGAGCGGGGGCCGAGGCGGTGGATGAATTGGAAAAGCAGTTATCCGGCCATATGGCTGTTAAGAAGTTTCAGCATCAAATTGCCCATAACGTCATTCCACAAATTGATGTGTTTTTGGATAATCATTACACCAAGGAAGAGATGAAGATGGTGAATGAAACCCGCAAGATGCTGCATGATCTTCATATTCAGGTGACAGCTACCTGCGTGCGGGTGCCGGTCAAAAACGGGCATTCGGAAAGCGTGAATATCGAAACCGAGAAGAAAATCACCCGTGCCAAGGCCATTGAGATTTTAAGTAAGGCGCCGGGAATCAAGGTGGTGGATGATATCAAAACCTCCAAGTATCCTTTGCCTCTTATGGCCGACGGTAAGGACGAAACTTTCGTGGGACGCATCCGCGAGGACATTTCTATCCCTAATGGTCTTAATTTATGGGTCGTTTCTGATAATCTGCGCAAAGGCGCTGCCCTGAATGCTGTCCAAATCGCAGAAATCCTCATTAAAAATTAATACTAAAGCGGGTGGCCGAGAGAGGGGCATCCCCATTGACCGCAAGAATGAGGACGATGGGGATACTCGAGGACAGGACCCGCTTATGCGTAATTTTAAATTAACCCTCGAATACGATGGTGCTGGCTTTTGCGGCTGGCAAGTTCAGCCGAGGCAACGCACTGTCCAGCAACATCTTGAAGAACAGCTTGAAAAAATTTTTAAACAGAAGATCCGCTGTATCGCCTCCGGCCGTACGGATAGTGGGGTTCATGCCTTAGGTCAGGTGGTTCATTTCAAAGTTGAAACTGCCATGAAGCCTGCGCAAATCCAAAAAGCTTGCAATGCGTTTTTAGATAGAGATGTAGCGGTACTTAAAGTTCAGGAAGTTCCCTTAGATTTCCACGCCCAGTACAGTGTCAAATCCAAGACTTACCGTTACAGTATCCTTAACCGTTTTTATCCGTCGGCCTTTTGGCGGGACAGGGCTTATTTTTATCCTCACCGGTTAAATTTATCTTGGATGGGCAAAGCAGCCCGTGATTTTAAGGGCAAGCATGATTTTAAATCTTTTCAGGCTGCAGCCTTGGCCTCGCCTGTCAAAAATACTGTACGCATCATCACACGCCTGACTATTGTCAAAGAGGGGAGTTTTATTCATATGACCATCACTGCCAATGGGTTTCTTTATAAGATGGTACGTAATATGGTGGGGACCTTATTGGCCATCGGAAGGGGCCGAATCCCTAAAGACAGCGTACCAAAACTCCTTAAAGCCAAAAACCGCAAACTAGCTCCTGCCACTGCTCCCAGCCATGGCCTTTGCCTGGTCTGTGTACGCTATTAGACATCGTTTTTAACCCTTTGACGCTATTTACAAACTGTGTTAAAATGCCGCGTTTCAGTAAGGCTAAATCTCAGAATTGCTTAAACTTATGTCTAAATATCATTCGATCATCGGTAAATTTAAGAACCGTTCTGTTTTGGTCATTGGGGATGTGGTCCTGGACCAATATATTAAAGGTTCGGTAACCCGTATTTCTCCGGAAGCGCCGGTGCCCATTGTGCTGGTGCAGCAGTCTTTTTATACTCCTGGCGGGGCCGCCAATGTAGCGAATAATCTGGCCAGTTTAGGCGCTAAAGTAACCTTAGTGGGTAAAATTGGGGGTGATATCGAAGGCAGTATTTTAAAAAAAGAACTGACCAAACGCTGTATTCATGCGCAGGGGATTGTCACAGACCCCGGTATGGATACGATTTTAAAAACGCGCATTATTGCCCAGCACCAACAGGTGGTACGAGTGGACCGTGATCCCGCCAAAGGCGGGACTGAGGGCTGTGAAGATAAAGTCAAAAGACTTAAAATTTTTCCGTTTCTTCGTCGGCATATCAAAGATTTTGATGGTATTATTATTTCTGATTACGGCAAAGGAATGATTGATTTGAGTTTACTAAGCGAGGTTCATACACTGGCACTCGAACACAAAATTTCGGTGATTGTTGACCCCAAGGTGGAAGATTTAAGATTTTACGGTCAAGTTTCCTGCATTACTCCCAATAAAAAAGAAGCGGAAGCCGCGCTTAAGGCCATATCTGCAGAGGCTCGTAAAGCTTTTGGTATTATGTCAACGGCATTAGACAAAAAAGAAGATATTGAAACCAATGGCCATGGGCTGTTGAATTACCTGGGGATTGATTCGCTTCTGATTACTCTAGGCGAGCATGGGATGTATTTGTTTGAGCATAATAAAAAACCTTTTCCTATTGCTACTCGTGTCCAGGAAGTGTTTGATGTCTCCGGTGCGGGCGATACGGTTATTTCTGTCTTTGCTTTAAGTTTGGCTGCTGGTGCCAATCGTCGTCAGGCAGCAGACATCGCCAATCATGCGGCCGGAGTGGTGGTGGGCAAAACAGGGGCGGTGGCCATTGAACTGGATGAATTAAAAGAAGCGGTGAAAAACAGATGAAAACCATCGGTGTGATCCCAGCTCGCTTTGCGTCCACCAGGTTTCCAGCCAAGGTTTTGGCCAATATTGCCGGCAAACCCATGATTGAGCATATCTGGAAGAGGGCCAGGCAATGCCGTCATTTGGATGATGTTTTGATTGCCTGTGATCATCAGGATGTTTTTAAAGTCGCGGTGGGTTTTGGCGCCAAGGCTGTGATGACTGACCCGAATCATCCTTCAGGTTCAGATCGTATTGCCGAGGTAGTTAGCCCTTTGGCAGTGGATATCGTGGTTAATATTCAAGGGGATGAGCCATTTGTCGACCCTGATGTTGTTGATCGCCTAGTCGTTCTTTTAAAAAATGATTCTGATTGTTTGATGGGCACCGTGATTAAAGAAATCACCGATGACAAAGATTTTCAGAACCCTCATGTGGTCAAATGCGTGATTGATTCCAAAGGTTATGCTTTATATTTTTCCCGTGCGCCGATACCGTATCATCGTCATGCCACAAAGCCTTTGGAGCTCAAGGGGTATAAACATTTTGGTCTTTACGCTTATCGCAAGAATTTTTTATTACAGTATAAAGATTGGCCGAAATCAATATTAGAGACTACCGAACAATTGGAGCAATTAAGAGTGCTGGAGAGAGGTTATCGGATCAGAACCGTGGTGACAACGGCAGACTCTATGGCCGTGGATACACCGCAGGATTTAAAAAAGGCAGAAGCATGGTTCGCACAATTAAATTAAATCACATTTCTTTTGGCGGGAATCATCCGTTCGTGCTCATTGCCGGACCCTGTGTGATTGAGTCTAAACAAGGAGCGCTTAAGATTGCCGAGGTATTGAAAAAAATCACCACGCGCTTAAAAATACCTTTTGTGTTTAAAGCCAGCTATGATAAAGCTAACCGTACTTCGATCCACTCGTTTCGCGGGCCGGGACTTTACGAAGGGTTAAAGGTGCTGGCGGAAATTAAAGCCAAAATCGGTGTGCCAGTATTAAGCGATGTACATGATGTCTACCAGGTGCAAGTGGCGAGTGAGGTGTTGG
Organism: Candidatus Omnitrophota bacterium; assembly: GCA_016201795.1. Taxonomy (GTDB): domain Bacteria; phylum Omnitrophota; class Gorgyraeia; order Zapsychrales; family Fredricksoniimonadaceae; genus JACQCF01. The sequence goes on from JACQCF010000012.1 coordinate 12,374, forward strand.
ATATTCTCCAGATACCGGCGTTTCTTTGCCGTCAGACGGATCTAATGGTGGCAGCCGCTAAAACAGGAAAGATTGTGAATGTCAAAAAAGGCCAGTTTTTAGCCCCCTGGGATGTGGCCGGTATTATCAAGAAAATGGAAGAAGCGGGCAATCGGCGTTTATTGTTGACGGAACGCGGTGTTTCTTTTGGTTACAATAATTTGGTCAGTGATTTTCGTGCCTTGGATGTTATGCGCAAGAGCGGTTATCCCGTTATTTTTGATGCCAGCCATAGTGTCCAGCAGCCGGGAGGATTGGGCCACGCCTCCGGCGGTAAAAGCGAATATATACCTTTATTAGCCCGCTGCGCGGTGGCTGCCGGGGTGGACGGTATCTTTTTAGAAACGCATTCGAATCCTTCCAAAGCTTTATCCGATGGGCCCAATATGCTGCCGTTAGCAGAATTAGAAGGGCTGTTAAAAGATTTGGTTGCTATTGATAGGATTGTAAAAAAATAATGCTAAAACGCGCCCAAGAAGTTATCCATATTGAAGCTCAAGCTGTCAGAGGTCTGTTAAAGCATTTGGACGGCAATTTTGAAAAAGCGCTCAAGCTCATGGCCCAGTGCCAGGGACGCGTGGTGATTACCGGTATGGGCAAAACAGGTCTGGTGGGCCGTAAAATCGCCTCGACTTTATCTTCGACGGGAACGCCCAGTGTTTTTATGCATAGCGCGGACGCGGTACACGGAGATTTAGGACAGGTGACTTCCAAGGATGTTTTAATTCTCATTTCCCAAAGCGGCCAAACCGAGGAGACAGTGCGGTTATTGCCTTTGATTAAAAAAATGGGAGTTAAAACCATTGCTATGACGGGTAGACCTCATTCGACTTTAGCCAAACACAGCGACGTGGTTTTAAATGTGGCGGTGGACAAAGAAGGTTGTCCGCTGGAGCTAGCACCCATGGCCTCCACCACGGCCACACTGGTCATGGGGGATGCTTTAGCGGCGTGTTTGATTGACCGCAAAGGTTTTCGCAAAGAAGACTTTGCTCTTTATCATCCCGGCGGTAGTTTGGGCCGTAGGCTTTTGTTGAAAGTTGAAGATATTATGCGTAAAGACGCGGCTTTGGCCAAAGTTAAAGCTTCGACGGCAATTAAGGAAGTGCTTTTGGTGATTACCAAAGCCAGATCCGGCTGTGCTTGTGTGGTGGATTCCAAGGGACAGTTGCTGGGGATTTTTACCGATGGAGATTTGCGCCGGCATTTGGAAATCGATCCTGCGCTGTTAGCTAAACCGGTGGCCGAGGTGATGACCAAAAAACCTACGGCCATCACAAAAGATAAATTAGCGGCTGAGGCATTTGATATTTTAAAGACCAAGAAAATCGACGAGTTGCCGGTGGTGGACAAGACAAAAAAATTGGTTGGCTTGGTGGATGTGCAGGATTTGTTGAAAGCAGGATTGGTTTGATATTGCAGGAGCGTTTGAAAAAAATTAAGGCTTTGATGCTGGACGTCGATGGTGTTTTGACCGATGGAGGTATGATCATTGATTCCAACGGTGTTGAAACCAAACGTTTTGACGTGCAGGATGGTTTTGGTTTGGTGTTCTGGAAAAAGTGTGGTTTTAAAAGCGCCATTATTTCTGCCCGTCAATCAAAAGTCGTGGCGCATCGGGCCAATGATTTACAGATCGATAAAGTTTTGGTGGGCGTGTATCCTAAGATTGATGCCTATAAAGCTCTTTTGAAGGAATGGCGCATGAAAGATGAAGAAGTTTGTTTTGTTGGGGATGATGTGGTGGATTTGGGAATTCTAAGACGGGTGGGTTTCGCGGCCGCGGTTGCCAACGCCGTTCTTGAAGTCAAATCCATCGCCCATTATGTGAGTACCAAGAAAGGCGGCGAGGGCGCGGTGAGAGAAATCATTGAATTGATTCTCAAAGCCCAGAAGAAATGGAGCCCTCAATTATATGAACATTAAAATTTTAATCCTTACCGGCGTAATTATTTTAAGCACTTCAGGCTTAGCCAAAGCCCAAGAGAGCGCTAGCAACAGTACGACCACAGACAGTATCAACAGTACCGACAGCAGTAGTGGCGTGCAGCAGCAATTGCAGGGATTTAACCTCAACGGCTACAGCAATACGGGTCAAAAAACCTGGCAAGTCAACGGCGATAAGGCGGATATTTCTGATGACAAGATTAAAATCACCAATGTCGATGCGAATTTCTATGGTAAAGAAAATGCCAATTTAACATCGAAAACCGGAACCATTGATAAAACCAGCGGTCAGGTTCATTTACAGGATGATGTGGTGATCACCTCCGAGCGTGGTACTAAAATGACGACCGACAGTCTGGATTGGAATCGCAATAAAGATTTGGTCACCACCCAGGATCCTGTTAAAATAACCGACTCTCAAGGGGTAGTGACAGGTAAGGGATTAATAGCGCATCCTAATTTGAAACAAGCGGCCATCAATAGGGATGTTAAAGCCGTTATTGAAACAAACCGTGATGTGGTCAATGCAGTAGATGACGCTGTTTCACAGAAAGTTACTATCACTTGCGATGGCCCCATGCAGTTGGATCAGCTAAACTTTCATGCGATTTTCACGGACAACGTGGTCGCGGTAGAAGAATCCACGGGCCGTAGATTGTACGCGGATAAAATGGATATTTGGTTTGACGACAAGAATAAAAAGATTAAAAAAGCCATTTGCAAAGGCCATGCGAAGGTCATTCAAGGTAACAATGCCAGCTATGCCGATGAAATGGTTTATACCGGTGACGATCAAAAGTTAGTGATGACGGGTCGTCCCAAAATCGTTTTCGATACAGCCAGTGCTAAGGGCAGTGGAATGTTTCAGAAGTTAGGCAAGTAGTTTAAGGTGTATAAGACATGCGTTTATTAGAAGTTAGAAATTTAGTGAAAGCTTACGGTGGACGCCGGGTGGTGGATGGATTGACCATTTCGGTAGGTCGTTGTGAAATCGTCGGTTTGCTGGGGCCCAACGGCGCCGGCAAAACTACCTCTTTTTATATGGCCTTAGGGATTATCGCTCCTGATGAAGGCCAAATTATTTTTGACCAGGAAGATATTACCAAAAAACCCATTCATGAGCGCTGCCGTTTAGGTATGGGGTATTTGGCGCAGGAGTCATCCATTTTTCGAAAACTGACGGTGGAACAAAACATCATGGCGATTTTGGAAACATTGCCGATAGGCCCTACTGAACGCAAACGCCGTCTGGAATCTTTGCTGGAAGAGCTGAATATTTCTCATTTGGCTAAATCCAAAGCCTATACGCTTTCTGGCGGCGAGCGTCGTCGTGTGGAAATCACCCGTGCTCTGGTGACTAAGCCATCCTTTTTGTTGTTGGATGAGCCTTTTTCGGGTATTGATCCCATTGTGGTGGCGGAAGCCCAAGAGATCATTAAAGATTTAAAAAGACGCGGGCTGGGGATTTTACTGACGGATCACAATGTACGCGAAGCATTAGCTATTACCGACCGCGCTTATTTGGTGGCGGATGGCCGCATTTTAATTTCCGGCACCGCGCAGGATTTAATCAATGACCAGAAGGCCAGGAAGATTTATTTGGGCGAAAAATTTTCGATGTGAAAGGAACAAAGCCACATGAAAGTTGAAGTTAAAAAAGTGGACGCTTTAAAACGCGAACTCAAATTCGAAATTCCACGCGAACGCGTTTCCAAAGCCATGGATGACGTTTACAATGAAATCGGTAAATACGCCAAGATCAAAGGATTCCGTCCGGGCAAAGTCCCGCGTCATATCTTGACTAATTCCCACGGTAAACTGGCCCAGGAAGAAACGATCAAAAAACTGATCCCTGAAGCTTATCATCAAGGCATTGGCGAGCATAAGCTTAACCCTATTGATTTACCGGAAATTAGTGATGTCAATTTCAAAGATGGCGTGTTGACATTTACAGCAACGTTGGATGTTCACCCCGAAGTAAAAATTGAAAAGTATAAAGGCATTAACGTTAAACCTCAAAATAATAAAGTCACCGACCAGGAAATTAATAAAACCATAGAATTTTTTAAGAAGGGCCAGGGGGATAAAGAAGTTGCTATCGACGATGCTTTCGCTCACGGCATGGGGTTTGCTTCCTTGCAGGAATTCAAAGATGCTTTGACCAGACAGCTGCAAATGGATAAAGACCGTCAAAATCGTATCGAAATAGAAAATCAAATTGTGGAAGAGCTTTTTAAAAATGCTAAATTAATAGTTCCTGGTTCTCTGGTGAAACGTCAATTGACTTACCGGACACAGGAGGCGCTCAAGCATTTCAAGAATCAGGGAATGTCCGAAGAAGATCTTAAGAAAAAAGAGGAAGAAATCCGTCCACAGTTAGAAACTATTGTTGAGCGCGACGTCAAAGTCTATTTGATTTTAGAGGAAATCGCCAAATTAGAAAACATTCAAGTCAAAGAGAATGAACATGTGGCAGGTAAAGTGATGGAGCTGCTGTTAAAAGAAGCTAAATGGGAGGCCGTCCCTTAGGACGAGCCTCGTCATTTCCTTCTTAAAAAATAATGAAAAAAAATGACGGGAGGCCAATAATATGGAGAAAGCACAAATTTTAATCCCAATGGTGGTTGAAAAAAGTAGTCACGGTGAACGTGCTTATGATATTTATTCACGTCTACTGAAAGAACGTATCATCTTTTTAGGTACGGCCATTGATGACCATGTCGCCAATTTAGTGATTGCTCAGTTATTATTTTTACAATCCGATGATAAAGAAAAAGATATTTACATTTATATCAATTCACCGGGTGGTTCTGTGACCGCTGGTTTGGCGATTTATGACACGATGCAATATATCAAACCCGATGTGTCTACCATTTGTATTGGCCAGGCAACCAGTATGGGAGCGGTACTCTTAACCGCAGGTACCAAGGGAAAACGCCATGCTCTTCCTAATGCCCGTATTATGATTCATCAGCCTTGGGGAGGAGTTCAGGGAACAGCATCTGATATTTCTATCCAAGCTCAAGAAATTTTACGTATGAAAGATGAGCTTAATAAAATTTTGGCTAAACATAGCGGTCAAAATTTGGAACGCGTAAGGAAAGATACGGATCGTGATTATTTTATGTCTGCCCAAGAATCCAAAGATTATGGCCTTGTGGACACTGTCATTGCTAATATTGAAGAAGTAAAATAGTTTTTTTATTGAAAGGGAGTATATGAAACGCAATTTGTTGTTAACACCAGGCCCGACTCAAGTACCACCGAATTTGTGCGCGGCGTTGGGCAAGCCCATCATTCATCATCGCACGCCCCAGTTTCAGGATAATATCAAGCAGGTGGTGGAGGGTTTAAGACAAGTTTATCAGACCAAAAACGATATTTATATTTTAACGTCATCGGGCTCCGGGGCTATGGAAGCATCGGTGGTGAATTTACTTTCCCCAAAGGATACGGCCATTGCGGTGGATGGTGGCAAATTCGGTGAACGCTGGGTAGAGTTGTGCCAGGCCTATAAAGCCAATACCATCGTGCATAAAGTGCAATGGGGCAAAGCACCGACGGCGGATGAAATTAGAAAACTTTTAACCGCACATCCAGACACCAAGGCGGTATTTATTACCCTGGCGGAAACCTCCACGGGTGTCACTCCCGATGTGAAAGCCATCGGCGAAGTGGTCAAGAACTCAAAAGCGGTGCTGGTGGTGGATGCGGTCTCTGGTCTGGCGGTGCAGGAGATTAAAACCGACGAGTGGCATTGCGATGTGGTGGTCTGTGCCTCCCATAAAGGGCTTATGCTGCCGCCGGGTTTGGCTTTTGTCAGCGCCAGCCCCAAGGCGATTGAATTGATGAATCACTCCACTACACCAAAATATTATTTTGATTTAAAAGAATACAAAAAAGCGATAGAGAAAGTAGATACGCCGTTTACGCCAGCGATCGGTATTTTAATCGCTTTAGTCGAGAGCCTTAACATGATTAAACAAGACGGACTACAAAATATGTTTGCCCGTTATGCGCTTTTGGCTCAAGCGACCCGGGCCGGCTGCCGTGCCATTGGTTTAACGTTATTTCCCGATGAAAGTTGTGCGACCAATGTGTTAACAGCCGTCAATGTTCCGGCAGGTATTGATGGGGAAAAGTTAACCAAAACGATGCGTGATACTTATGGGATTACCTTTGCCGGTGGTCAGGACAAGCTTAAAGGCAAGGTGATCCGTATGGCACATATGGGGGCTCTGGATGAATACGATATTCTGACAGGTTTAGCCTGTTTAGAAAAAGTCTTACATCAAATGGGCCATAAATTTGAATTAGGTGCGGCTCTTTCAGCCGCACAGAAAGTATTAAATCAAAAGTAGATGCCCCGCCGTGGCGGGGCCCGTACAGGGCAAAATATAAGGATAATATGTTTAAAATTCTTGTGAGCGACAAATTAGAAAAAGAGGGTTTAGATATTTTAACCGCCGATAAAAATTTTCAGGTGGACTGCAAATTCGGTATGACCGCGGCACAACTCAAAAGCATTATCAAAGATTATGATGCTTTGATTGTACGCTCCGGCACTCAGGTGACGGCAGATATTCTGGAGGTAGCGGATAAATTGAAGGTGATTGGTCGTGCTGGTGTTGGTTTGGATAACGTGGATTTGCTGGCTGCCACCAAGAAGGGGGTGGTGGCTATGAATACACCAGCAGGTAATACCACCTCGACGGCAGAACATACTATAAGCCTGATCATGGCTTTATCGCGCAATATCCCGCAGGCGGTGGCGTCTTTAAAAACGGGTAAATGGGAACGCTCTAAATTTACCGGGGTTGAACTTTACGGTAAGATACTTGGCATTATTGGTTTAGGTCGTATCGGAACGACGGTGGCTAAAATGGCGCAAGCCTTCGGTATGGTGACGATTGGCTATGACCCGTATCTGTCTATCGAAATTGCCGCTAAAAACGGTATTAAGTTAGTTGAGCTTAAAGAGATTTATAAAACTGCCGATTATATCACGGTGCATATCCCTAAGACCGATGAGACCACCAACATGATAGGAGCCAAGCAAATCGCTTTGATGAAAAAAGAAGCGCGTCTGATCAACTGCGCACGCGGGGGAATTATTGATGAACAAGCCCTAGTGAAAGCTTTGCAGGAGAAGCGTATCGCCGGGGCAGCCCTGGATGTCTATGAGCTGGAGCCTCCGGATTTTAATTCACCCCTTTTGAAATTGGACAATTGCGTCACCACTCCGCATCTAGGTGCTTCCACGTCGGAAGCGCAGGTGAATGTGGCCATTGAAATTGCCCAGGCGGTCAAAGATGCTTTATCTGGCCGCGGTATTCGTAACGCGGCCAATTTTCCTTCACTTTCCCCTGAAGCTTATAAGGCCATTGAGCCGTATTTGGATTTGGCGGAGCGTATGGGTAAGTTCGCTGGCCAGCTCGTGCAGGGTCGTATGAAAGAGGTAAAAATCACCTATAGCGGGGCGGTGGCTAAAGAAAAAGTGACAGCGGTCACCATGGCCCTGGCCAAAGGTCTGCTAACACCGATATTAGGCGAAATAGTCAATACCATTAATGCCATGAATATGATGAAAGACCGAGGTGTCAATATTTACGAGACCATCTCCACTCAGGAAGGCGAGTACGTCAATGCCGTTGCGCTGGATATAACCACCGATAAGGAACCATTCGCTTTATTGGGGACTTTATCCAGCAATAAACAGTCTCGCATTGTCAAAATTAATAATGTGTATGTTGAAGCGATCCCCTCGGGGCATATGCTTTTTATCAATAATAATGACAAACCTGGCATTGTAGGGGCTATCGGCACCATTTTGGCTCAGGCGAAAATTAACATCGCCGGTATTACCCTAGGCCGTGAGAATCAACAGGGGGTGGCGGTCAGCGTGGTCAATGTGGACAGCGAAATTTCTGAAAGCGTCATTGCGAGTTTACGTCAGACCAAAAACATTCTTTTTGTCAAGGCCATCAAAGTTTAACATCTATGACTAATGCTTTATGGTGGGTTCCTCTTGTAGCTGGTTTAGAGGACGGAATTAATCCTTGTGCCTTAATGACCGCAGCTTTGGTCCTGTTGGGATTATGGTGGCTTAAGCGATGCGGTTTGAAAACAACATGGTTCTTTCTCTTGATAGGAACAATCTTTCTCGCCAGTTTTGCTCTTAATTGTGGCTTTTTAGAAATTTTTGTCTGGAATAGATATTTTGAAATAGTGGATCGATGGACTTACGTCATCCTAGCTATCGTGGTGGGATGGCAAGGTTTTAAATTTTTACGCCAATGGTTTTTGTTGTTTAAGGGCCATGCCATTAAACCTGAGTCCCAGGTTCAAAGAAAATTTTTATTCTTAACGTTAGGGTTTGGGATTGTTTTGATGGGAAGTATTTTAAGTCTGATGGCGACACTGTGGCCGGTGAATTATTACATTTCTATTTTTAGCTTGTATTTGCTAATGCCTGGCCAAGGCCTTGCGATGGCTTTGCTTATTGGGATCTACACTTTGATGAGTTGGTGGGTTGTTTATGTGGCCGCAGGAGTGGTGTCTTTGGAGACTATTAATCCCAGACTGTTTAAAATCGTAGGGGCGGCCATTTTGTTATCCGCTTCACTCAGCGTTATAAATTTGTTTTTATGAAAGGTTAGTTGCATGAATCTTGTTGTTGTCGGTGCTCAGTGGGGGGATGAAGGTAAGGGAAAACTTATTGATATTCTCTCGCAGCAGGTTGATATCACAGTGCGTTATCAGGGCGGCAATAATGCCGGGCATACGGTCATCGTCGGGCAAAGAGAGTATGTTTTTCATTTAATCCCTTCGGCCATTTTAAGGCCGTCTAAGACCTGTGTGATTGGAAATGGGGTGGTCGTCGATCCTAAGGCCTTGTTGGAAGAAATAAATGGTCTTAAAAAACGTGGTTTTTCCATGACGAATCGTCAGCTTAAAGTTTCCTGCAACGCTCATGTGGTGATGCCTTATCACAGGATCATGGATCAGTTAAGGGAAACTAAACGTACCAATAAAATTGGTACTACCGGACGAGGAATCGGGCCCTGTTATTCAGATAAAATTGGACGTATGGGCATTCGCATGATTGATTTACTCAATCCTTGGGTGCTTAAAGCTAAACTCGAAGATAATCTTAATGAAAAAAATGATATTTTTACCAAGGTTTATGGTCACAAGCGTTATGACTTTAAAAAGATTTACCGGGAATATTTAGGTTACGGCCTCAGGCTTAAGTCCTACATCTGTGATACGTCTTTATTTTTAAATGAGGCCATTGATCGTAAGAAAAAAGTGCTGTTTGAAGGTGCTCAGGGGACATTTTTGGATGTGGACTTTGGTACTTATCCTTTTGTGACTTCTTCCAATGCCACCAGCGCTGGGGTGTGCTCAGGCACCGGTGTGCCTCCGGCCAAAATCGGTAAAGTCATTGCCGCCGCTAAAGCCTACACCACCCGCGTGGGGGAAGGGCCTTTCCCAACGGAATTCGGTCAAGAAATGAATGATCTTATTCGTTCTAAAGGCCGTGAGTTTGGCGCAACCACCGGCCGGCCGCGGCGCTGCGGCTGGTTTGATAAATACATCTCCGTGGGTTCCAGGCGCGATGAGATCATTGTGTGTTGACCCTTCGATTTTGCTCAGGATTGATTGCTTGACTTTGGCAGCGCCCTATGCTAATTTGAAACATGAAAATTTCATTAATTATTTTTCTCTCAAGGAGGTTTTAGAATGCGTGTTCCTAAAGTAATCTTCATAACTTCAGTTTTGGCCATGGCGACCATCATGGGACTTTCAGGCTGTACGATTATTTTCCAAAAAGGACGTCGCGCGGACATTGAAAAAATTTCCCAACTCAAGAATGATTTAATTGAACTTGAGCGCGCCAAACAGGAACTGGAAAAGCGCCTGCAGGATGAAATCAACAACAACCAAGTCAAAGTGGAAATGCAAGAGAAGGGGTTGGTCATTACCTTTGTGGCGGAAGTATTGTTTGATTCCGGCAAAGCCAAATTGCGTCAGGACTCCATTCCCAAACTGGCTAAAGTGGCCAATGTTTTAAATACGACCGTTGCCGATCTTAATGTGGGTATTGAAGGACATACCGACAATGAGCCTATTAAGAAATCCGGTTGGAAATCTAATTGGGAATTATCCACGGCCAGAGCTTTAAGCGTCTTGCATGCTTTAAGTGAACTTCGTGTGAATGAACCTCGCCTGTCCGCTATTGGCTATGGTGAATATAAACCGGTGGCCATCAATGACACCAGAGAAGGCCGTCAGAAGAATCGTCGGGTGGAAATTGTGATTTTACCCAAAACAACACAGAAAGCCCAACCGGCGGAAACTACTGACAATAGTGCCCAAGAAGAAAATCTTAAATAGGGTGGAACTTTTTTATGAAAAAAGACGTTCTCTTGGTTATTCTGGTTTTGATTTCGGTTGGTTTATTGGTGACGATGGTGGCTATTTTAGAGAAAGAAAACAAGGCCAATAAAACTTTAGAAGAAGAGCGTTACAGTCGCATGGTAATGGAAGAAAGGCTGCAAATAAAGGAAGCAAAATTGGTTGCTTTAGAAACCCAGCTCAAGGCAGCCAATGAAAAAATGACCAAAGTTCAAAGGATCATTGATCAACAAAAAAATATCAATACTGATTTACAAAAACAGTATACCGATTTAAATAAAGCCAAAACTGAGTTGGAATCTAAATTAAAAACCACATTAGCTGGACCAGCCATGACTAATTCAGCACCAGTAGCGCAATAATTGAGCTTTTTTGGGGCGTTGGGTGATCTTGTAAGGATGGGGGATTTGAAGTCCCCCATTTTATTTATGACGGCATTGGTTTTACCACATCATGTGGCGATTATTATGGATGGTAATGGTCGTTGGGCCAAGGAGCGTCATTTAAGCCGTTCGCAAGGTCATTTAGAAGGCGTCAAAAGGGTTGAGGAAATTGTTTCCGAGGCCTGTCGGGTGGGCGTCAAAGTATTAACCCTCTATGCTTTTTCCACAGAAAATTGGACCCGGCCAGAAGAAGAAATTTCTTTGCTGATGCGTACGTTTATTGCCGTGTTAGACCACAAAGTGAAAGAGCTTAATGCCAACGGTATACAAATTCAATTTATCGGGCGTCGCCAGGGCGTACCGGAAGCCGTGTTAAAGGCCATTGATCAGGCGATGACATTAACCAGGCATAATACGGTCATGATTTTAAACATTGCTTTTAATTATGGGGCTCGGGCGGAAATCGTGGATGCCGTTAAAACGATTGATCAAAAAATCAGAGGGGGAGAGCTCAACATTGATGATATTGATGAAGAAAATTTTGGACTTTATTTGTATACTAAGAATCAACCGGATGTGGATTTGCTCATACGCACATCCGGTGAACAGCGAATCAGCAACTTTCTGCTCTGGCAAATTTCTTATGCCGAACTTTATTTTACGTCCCAATACTGGCCGGCGTTTACGGCGGCAGAGTTTCACAAGGCTTTAAAAGATTTTGCCAATCGTGAGCGCCGCTATGGGGGTGTTAAAGTAGAGTCCGCTGAAGGAGAAAGGTGATGTCCCGTCAACGATTCTTTTCAGCGGTATTTATGAGCCTGGTGGCGGCTTGGGCGGTTGTTAATCATTATCTGTTTATTGCCGTGATGTGTTTCTTAACCGCCGGCGGTCTTTATGAATTTTTTTACATGGTCAAAAAAAAAGATGTGCCCATTTACAGTTACGTCGGTATTTTGATCGGACTTCTAATTCCTATTTCGATTTTTACGCGTTTTGAGCTGACTAAAAATTGGGAGCTTTTATTTATTGTTATTGGCCTCTTAATCATTTTATTCATACAGTTTGCGCGCCAGGATAATCGTAATGCTATTTTGGGTCTGTCGACAACTCTTTTTGGCGTGCTTTACGTATCCTGGTTCTTCAGTTTTTTAGTCAAAATCCGGTTGATGTTGCCAGGATTGGAAGGAGTGGAACTGCTGGGATTTATTCTACTGGTGACTAAATCTGGCGATATAGGCGCTTTGTTGATTGGGACATCCATTGGTAAACACCCCTTATTGCCTAAAGTCAGTCCTAACAAATCCGTGGAAGGAACAGCCGGCGGTATTATGGTCAGCGCTTTGGTGGCCGTGATGGCGAGTTCGTTTTTACCGTCACAGATTCATTTTCCTTTATGGCAGGTAGCTTTGATGGGTATGTTTTTTGGATCTTTGGGCCAACTGGGCGATTTATCAGAATCTTTGATCAAACGCGATTGCGGAGTTAAGGATTCTGGCAAAATTTTGCCTGGTTTAGGTGGTATTCTGGATATGATTGACAGCATTTTATTTTCTGCGCCGGCGTTTTATTTGTACATGAGCTCAACGCTCAACACATTGCCATAAGGTTATGATGCCGTCTCGTTTGGCTATTTTAGGATCTACGGGTTCCATTGGGGTTAATACATTAAAAGTTGTTGATGGACATCCCAAGCGCTTTAAGGTGGTGGCCTTAAGCGCCTATACTAACATTGCTTTATTAAAAGAGCAGATTAAACGATATCAACCGGCGTATGTGGCCGCTAAAGCCTCAGTTTTAGTCCAGTTAAAACAAGAATTTTGTTCTTTGAGAATTAAATTTTTTGACGTAGAGCGTGAAGCCGCTTGTTTAGCCGGTTTAAGAGAAATAGACACGGTTGTTTTGGCCATGCGTGGGGCAGGAGCTCTAGCACCGTTTTTAGAAGCTGTGCGTGCGGGCAAGAGAGTGGCAGCGGCTAATAAAGAAGCGCTGGTCATTGCCGGGGATTTGATTATGAAGGAAGCCCGCAAGTACAAGGCCGTAATTATCCCTATTGATAGCGAGCAAAGTGCTATTTTTCAATGCTTGGATGGACAAAAAGCGCCAGTTCGCAGGGTGCATTTAACTGCCTCCGGCGGCCCTTTGCAGGAGGTAGCTGCTAGAGATTTTTCCAAGATGACCGTAAAAGATATCTTGCGTCATCCCCGCTGGCAGATGGGGCCTAAAATTACGGTGGATTCAGCGACTTTAATGAATAAAGGCTTTGAATTTATCGAAGCCCAGAGGCTCTTCGGGTTATCATTTGATCAGATCAATATTTTGATTCATCCGCAGGCGATCGTTCATTCCATGGTAGAATTTAGCGATGGTTCTATTCTGGCTCAACTGGGTGTCACGGATATGCGCCTGCCAATCCAATATGCGTTAACGTACCCGCAGCGTTTAGACACAGGGCTTAAACCTTTAGATTTAGTTCAATGGCAGTCATTGACGTTTCAAAAACCAAATTTAAAAAAATTTCCAGCCCTTGGTTTAGCGCTGGAGGTGGCTCAAAAAGGAGGAACCCTGCCGTGCGTACTCAATGCGGCCGATGAAGAAGCGGTGGATGCTTTTTTAAAAGAAAAAATTAATTTTACCTCGATCTATAAAGTGGTTGAAAAAGTGGTTCGTCGTCATAAAATAGAAAAAAAACCGTCGCTCTTTGACATTTACGCGGCGGATGAGTGGGCCAGGCAGGAGGCAAGAACAATCTTATGGCGTTGATTGTTTTTATCATTATTTTAAGTATCCTCATTGTGGTGCACGAATGGGGACATTTCATTACGGCCAAAAAATGCGGCGTAAAAATCGAACAATTTTCTTTGGGTTTTGGCCCCCAGCTGTTTAGCCGCGTCTGGGATGGCACAGAATTTTGTCTGTGTGTTATCCCTTTGGGGGGCTATGTAAAAATGGCCGGGGATGAGCGCTCTCGGATCACAGGAAGCCAGGAAGAATTTTTATCTAAATCGGTCGGTCAAAAAGCTCTTATTGTGCTGATGGGACCGGCGGTTAATTTTATCTTAGCTTATCTGTGTTTTTGGCTGGTGTTTATCATCGGGAAAGTGGATTTGGATGCAACGGTCAAAAAAGTTCCAGCCGTGGTGGGACAAGTACTGGCGGATTCTCCGGCACAGAAAGCAGGTTTGATACCGCAGGATGAGGTTATCAGTATTAATGATCATCCTATTTATCACTGGCCGGATTTACAAGATTATGTTTTAGGGTCTCAAACGTCCTTTTTAAAGTTTGTCATTCATCGTCACGGACAAAGTATGACTAAAAACATTACTCCGCAGCAACAGGTGCAAAAGGATATTTTTGGCCGTGAGCATAAAATTCGCCGTATCGGGGTAGGTCCTTTACAAATACAAAAATCGCAGGAGATTGTCATTGTCCGTTATAATCCTATTGAAGCTTTAGGCCAGGCGGCTTTGGAGTTGGGAGATATTACGGTCAAAACTTATACGGCTTTGTATGAGATGCTTATTGGCCTTCGTTCCCCCAAAGAAGCCATGGGTATTATAGGCATGTTTTTCGTGATTAAATTTGCTTTAACCGTTGGATTTTCTTTTTTACTGCATATCGTCGCAGTGATCAGCGCCTCACTGGCGCTTTTTAATCTTTTGCCCCTCATTCCTTTGGACGGAGGACATTTGTTGCTATTTTTGGTTGAGAAAATTCGGGGTAAAGCGTTGTCGCAAAAAATTGATGAGACCATTGCCAAAGTAGGGGTGTCTTTAATTATTACGCTGGCCTTATTTGTGTTTTATGTGGATTTTGAACGTATTGGCTTAATCGATCATTTTATTAAAATTTTTAGAGGATAAACCTATGCCATCCTTCGAACACAGTGAAATCAAATCCCGTATTCATCATCATCTGATTTCGCGTACCAATTTTTTGCAGGTCAAGGATCAATTCAACGAGGATCAACTCAGAGCTTTTGTGGATCAGGCGATTACCGGCTTGTGTCAGGAAACCAAATTGGTCGTTTCGCTGGAAGAACGCGGGGCGATTATCAGGGAATTGGTCACCGCCATTACAAGTCTTGGGCCCATACGTCCTTTGGTCGAAGATCCGACCGTAACGGAAATCATGGTCAATGGTGCTAAAACGATTTATATTCAGCGTAACGGCAAGATCGAAAAAACCAACGTACAGTTTACGGATAATTCCAGTTTAATACATACCGTTCAAAAAATTTTAGCCTCTTCCGGTTCTCCGCGACGGGTGGATGAATCATCTCCATATGTCGATTTTTCTATGTCTGATGGATCGCGCGTCAATGTGATTCTGCCGCCTTTATCTTTGAGCGGCCCTATTCTCACCATCCGCAAATTTTCTAGGGATTTATCCACTGTCGATGATCTGATTGAAAAACGGTCTCTCAATAAACAAATGGCGGTATTTTTAACCGCGGCCATCAAGGCTAAATTAAATATTGTGTTCTGTGGCTCTACAGGAAGCGGCAAAACAACCTTACTGAATGTGCTTTCCCGTCATATTCCCGCCCATGAACGTATTATTAGTATCGAGGACACCGCAGAGCTTAGACTCATGCAGGAACATGTAGTTTCTTTGCAGGCCAAGGGACCAAACATTGAAGGCAAAGGGGAGGTCTCCATCCGTAATTTGTTTGTTAATTCTTTACGCATGCGTCCAGACCGCATTATTATCGGGGAAGTCAGAGGAGAAGAAATCCTCGATCTGATTCAATCCATCTCCAGCGGCCATGCGGGTGCTTTAGCCATTATTCATGCGGACTCGCCCCAGGAATGTTTTAACCGTATGGTAACCATGATGTTAATGTCCGGTATCCGCTTAAGCGGGGAACAGATTCAGCAGCAAATTGCCACCTCCATTGATTTGATCGTGTATGTTGAGCTTTTTTTAGATGGCGTGCGGCGTATTACCAACATTACGGATTTAAAATTTGACAAAGATATCAAGCACATTACTTTGGAAGATATTTTTACGTTTAAACAGCAGCGTATCGAAAACGGTCAAGTGATCGGCGATTGGGTGATGAACCCTCAAAAGCCCTCCTGTTATCATAAATTTGTCAAACGCAACATTGAGCTTCCGGGATTTTTTGGCAAATAGATAGAAAGAACATGCATGTACTGGTCTAAATTTTTTATTCCTACTCTTAAGGAAACACCCGTCGGTACCGAGGCCGTCAGCCATCAATTATCTTTGCGTGCTTCCCTGGTGCATATGCTCACCGCAGGTGTCTATTCTTATTTACCGGTCGGTTACAAGGTCTTACGTAAAGTTGAAAATATTATTCGTCAGGAAATGGATGCGATCGGCTGTTGTGAGCTTTTGATGCCGTCTTTACAACCGATGGAGCTTTGGAAAAAAACCGGCCGCGACCAGAGTTTGAAAGAAGTGATGATTACTTTCGATAATAAAAAAGGCCAGCGCATGTGCCTGGGGCCGACCCATGAGGAAATCATCACCACTATCGCCAAAGATTTTATCCAAAGTTATCGCCAATTACCGGTCACTTTGTATCAGATTCAGACGAAATTTCGGGATGAAATACGCACCCGTTTCGGTATTGTGCGCGCCTGCGAATTCATTATGAAGGATGCCTACAGTTTTGACCGTGATGGGCAGGGATTAAAAAAGAATTATGATTTGCAACTGGGCGCTTATGTCAAAATTTTCAAACGCTGTGGCTTAGACCCGATTGTCGTTTCGGCCGACAGTGGAGCTATGGGTGGCAGCGTCTCCCATGAATTTTTAGTGACAGCGCCTGTCGGGGAAGATGCGCTTTGGTTTAACAGCACCAACGGCCAGATGATCAAAGATGAAGATGGAAAAACTCCTTCGCCGCCGGGCGTATGGCAGAAAAAAATAGCTATTGAATTAGGGCACATTTTCCAATTAGGAACCAAATATAGCGAGGCTTTAGGTGCGGTTTTTTTGGATGAAGACGGTAAACAAAAACCCCTTATCATGGGTTGTTACGGTATTGGAGTCAGCCGTCTGATTGCCGCTATTATTGAATTAAATTCGGATAAATTCGGCATTATTTGGCCCACCGAAGTAGCGCCCTTTGAGGTAGAAATTCTTCCCGTGCAGGCCGGTGATGCACCGCTCATGGCATTGGCCGAGCGTTATTACAAAGAATTACAAGCCGGGGGGGTTGATGTTTTATTGGATGATCGTGATGAAAGCGCAGGGCGTAAATTCAATGATGCGGATCTGATCGGCATTCCTTACCAGGTGATTATCGGTCAAAGAATGCTGGCTCAAAATCAGGTGGAGATTAAAGATCGGCGCACAGGCCAAATTCAAGCCGTTTCCAAAGATCATTTAAGCCAAGAAATTTTGAAAAGGATTCGCTCATGACGCCGCAGGATGAACAACGGTTGATTGATGAAATAGCTAGCCTTTTGGCTCAAGCGCGGGGATTGGAATTAGTGGAGCTTAAAGTTGGCCGGCACAAAAACGATGTACTGATTCAAGTCCTGGCGGATAAACCTCAAGGCGGTATCAATCTTGAAGATTGTTCGCTGTTAAACCGCGCCATCGTCGAAGTCATTGACAAAAAGGGATTTTTTGGTGAAGATAATTATTCTTTAGAAGTAGCTTCCCCTGGTTTAGACAGGCCGCTTTTGACCTATAAAGATTTTTTGAGAAACCTCAATAGCGAAATACGCCTGTGGCTCAAAGAGCAGGTGGCTGGTAAAAAAGAATATGTCGGAGTTGTTATTTCAGCCAGCCCGGACGTTTTGACATTATTAACCAGAGAACAAAAGGAAATCATTGTACCTTTAGGTCAAATTATCAAAGGCATATTGGTTATTTAGTCGAATCCTGAGCTTGTCGAAGGGCTCACCATCTTAGGAAGGGAACAGAAGTTATGGAGAATGAATTATTGACGATTTTGGAACAATTAGAGCGCGACAAAGGCATTAGCAAAGAAATCCTCATCGAAGCGGTGGAATCCGCCGTGGCCTCTGCTGCGCGTAAAATTTGGACTGTAGATAAAGAAGAAGACATTAAAGTGGTGTTGGACCGTAAAACCGGCAAAATTACGGCTTGGGCCGGCCAAGAAGAAATTCACTCCAGCGAATTCGGCCGCATTGCTGCCCAAACCGCCAAGCAGGTGGTGATTCAAAAAATCCGCGAGGCAGAAAAAGACGTGGTCTTTAATGAATACAATACCCGCATTGGCCAGATTATCAGCGGTGGCGTTTATCGTTTCGAACGTGGCAATATCATCGTGGATTTAGGCAAGGCCGAGGCTTTGATCCCGCGCAGCGAACAATCTAACAAGGAAGAATTTCGCCAGGGGGAACGTATCCGTGCCTATCTTCTGGAAGTGCGTCGTGATATTCGCGGCCCCCAAATTATTTTATCGCGCACCAATGTGAATTTCGTCAAACGTTTGTTTGATCTGGAAGTACCTGAAATTTATGAAGGCATTATTGAAATTAAAGCCATTGCGCGCGATCCGGGCGAACGGACCAAGATTGCTGTATTTTCTAAAGATGAAAAGATCGATTGTGTCGGTGCCTGTGTAGGTATGCGTGGTTCTCGTGTAAAAAATATTGTGACGGAACTCCACGGCGAAAAAATTGATATTGTACGCTATTCTGATGATATCAAAGAATACATTCAGGCGGCGTTATCTCCAGCGGAAATTTCGCAAATGCAGCTTATCAGTGATGAAAAGAGGGTGAATATCATCGTCGATGAAGATCAATTGTCGTTGGCGATCGGCAAATACGGCCAGAACGTGCGTTTGGCCAGCAAATTAGTCGGATGGGAATTGGATATTTATTCGGCCAAACAATGGGAAGAAAAACAAAAGGCCGTGGAAGCACAAGAGTCTAAGGCAACGGCGACTGATACCGTTCCGGCTGATACAACCCCAGCGGATGAAGATTCACAAGAAGAAGAGGAACAGGAAGGTTAAAAGGTTTTTATGCGTATAGTGGATTTAGCTAAAGAATTAAAAATTACCGAAAATCGTATTCTCAAGAAACTCAAAAGTTTAAAACTGCGTGCGAAAGATGGTAAAGAACTGACCGCCGGTGTCGAGATGATTGTGCGCGACGCTTTAGCCGATGAGGGTATTGGCAAACGCGTAGTGGATGAAGAAGAACCTAAAAAGAAAACAGTTAAGGCTAAATCCGCTAAGACAGCCAAAGAAACCGTCCAGGAAAAAGAAAAAGTATCTAAAACCAAAAAATTTTCTACAACACCTCAAGCGGCGCCTGCTAAAAAAACGTTTAAAAAACTTATACCTGCTTTAGTCAAAGAAGAAGAATTTCCTACCCCTGTTAGACCCAAAGAGCCGCCGGTGACAAAACCGGTTATACAACCTCCTAAACCAATGCCTGCGCCGCCGGCTAAAATAGAAGTTAAATTCCAACCTTTGCCAGTGTCTCCTGTGCCTAAACCAAGCGTTGATGTTTCTAAAATCGAAATTCCTAAAGAATTGCCACCGCTTGATCCGCTGAAAAAGAAAATTCGTTTTGATGCCCCGTTTGAGACGGTTAAACCTTTAGCCAAGAGACGTAAACATCGTCTGGAAGAAGGTGCCCGCGGGCACAGCAAGGATATTAAACCATCCTCGACGATTTCCAATGCGGTGGTAGCACCAATTCCCGAAGGACCTTTGGTAGATATTGAGATTCCTTTACCTATTAGCGTCAATCATTTTGCCGTGCGTATCAATCAAAAAACGAATGTGGTACTGAAGAAACTTCTGGATATGGGCATTTTTGCCAATATTAATCAGAATTTAGGTGAAGAAATTGGCAGGAAACTGGCCGCTTCTTTTGGTTTTAATCTGATCAAGCTCAAAACTCAAGAAGAGCAGTTGGTGGATGTGCATAAACAGCAGCAAGAAGACCCCAGTCTTCTGAAAAGTCGTGCGCCAGTGGTGACTTTCATGGGACATGTGGATCATGGCAAAACATCCCTGCTGGATCGTATTCGTTCTTCGAAAGTGGCCGAAGGTGAACATGGCGGTATTACTCAACACATCGGCTCTTATTCGGTAGCCATTCCCAAAGGCCGCATTACATTTTTGGATACACCAGGACATGAGGCTTTCACCGCCATGCGCGCGCGCGGAGCCCATATTACGGATATTGTTGTTTTAGTCGTGGCGGCCGATGAAGGCATTATGCCTCAAACCATCGAAGCCATTGATCATGCCAGAGCCGCGAATGTTCCTATTGTGGTGGCGCTTAATAAAATCGACAAGAAAACAGCGGACGCGGACCGCGTCAAAAAACAGTTGATGGAATATGACTTAACGCCTGAAGATTGGGGCGGCAAAACCGTGGTGGTTGGCGTCTCCGCTTTAACGGGAGAGGGGATTGATAAACTTTTGGAAATGATTCTTTTGGAATCTGAGCTTCTGGAATTAAAAGCTAATCCTGATAAAAAGGCTTCCGGGATTGTCATTGAAGCGCATTTAAGCAAAGGCAAAGGGGCCGTGACCTCGCTCATGGTGCAAAGCGGCACACTGAAAGAAGGCGATGTCATCGTGGTGGGACCTTATTTGGGCAAAGTCAAAGCGCTATTTGATGGTCAGGAAAAATCTATTCAAGAAGCCGGGCCTTCAACACCCGTTGAAATTTTAGGTCTATCGGATGTGCCGGGGGCAGGAGATATTTTTTACGCCGTGGAAGATGAACACAAGGCACGCCAAATCGTCCAAACCCGTCAGGATAAATTAAAAGATGAGAGGCTCTCTGGTACGGCTAGAGTTTCCTTAGAAGAGCTTTATTCTCAGATCCAACAGGGGCATATCAAAGAACTAAGAGTGGTCATTAAAGCGGATGTGCAGGGTTCCCTGGAAGCCATCAAAGAAGCGCTCAATAAAATTCCTACCAATGAAGTTAAACTGCGCATCATGCATGGGGGGGTAGGAGAGGTCAATGCTTCTGACGTAATTTTGGCCCTAGCTTCCGATGCTATTATCATTGCTTTTAACATCGCCATCGATACTAAAGCCAAGGAAGAGTTAGAAAAAACACCGGTGGATGTGCGCAAGTATCGTATTATTTACGACGCCGTTGATGACATCAAAAAAGCCTTAGAAGGTCTTTTAGCGCCTAAACTCAAACGCCATTTCGTTGGTAAAGTAGAGATTCGTCAAGTATTAAAATTAAGCAAGTCCGGAATCGTGGCCGGCTGTTATGTGCAAAAAGGCAAGATTCGTAACAAGAACCAAATTGATATTTTGCGTAATGACCAGGTGGTTTTTAGCGGTCACGTAAGCTCTTTAAAACGTTTTAAAGATGATGTCAAAGAAGTCGTCGAGAATTTTGAATGCGGCATTACTATTAACAATTTTCCGGATATTCAAGTCGGCGACATTATTGAAGCGTTCGACATCGAACAAATCGCCCGTAAATTATAATTATGTCCAAAATTGTTTTTTCCGCCATGCGGCCAACCGGCAAATTGCATTTAGGTCATTGGCTGGGGGCTTTGCACAATTGGGTGAACCTGCAAAAGGATCATCAATGTATTTTTGCCATTGCCGACTGGCATGCGCTCATGAGCGAATATGAAAACAGCCGGCCTCTGAGTGAATATATCGTCGATATGGCCATTGATTGGATGGCCTGTGGTATTGACCCGGACAAATCTATTCTTTATGTGCAGTCTGATGTCCCTGAGCATTTGGAATTGCAAATGGTTTTATCCTGCCTGACCCCGCTAAGTTGGCTGGAGCGCAATCCCACTTATAAGGAACAATTAAAGGAAATCCCCAGCCGTAATCTTCAAACGCATGCGTTTTTAGGTTATCCGGTGCTGCAGGCGGCGGATATCTTGCTTTATAAAGCCAATGCCGTACCTATCGGTCAAGATCAATTGCCCCATCTGGAACTTTGCCGCGAAATCGCCCGTCGGTTTAATTTTTTATACAAAAAAGAATTTTTCCCCGACTGTCAGCCGATTTTAACCCAAACCCCGCGGTTATTGGGCATTGATAACCGTAAAATGAGTAAAAGCTACGGCAATGCCATCAATTTATCTGATTCTGCCAGTGACATCACTCAAAAAGCCGCTAAAATGATTACAGATCCTCAGAGGATTCATAGAAGTGATCCCGGCCGCCCCGAGCACTGCAATGTGTATAGCTATTACCAGGCGCTGGCGCCGGACTTAACCAAAGAAGTTTATGCCTGGTGTACGGGGGCGACTAAAGGCTGCACGGAATGTAAAAAGATTTTGGCTGATCGCATGATAGATTATTTAGCGCCGATGAGAGACAAACGCGCCCAATTGGAAAAAGACAAAGATCGCATTCGCGATATTTTGCGTGAAGGGGCCAAGAAAGCCAAATCCATCGCGCAAAAAACCATGGCCCAAGTGCGCCAGGCCGTTTTTGGTAGTTAACACGAAAACTATGTCTTACAAAATTCAACTTGAAAAATTCGAAGGCCCGCTGGATCTTCTGTTGTATTTAATCAAGAAAAACGATATTGATATTTGCGATATTCCGATTGCCACTATCACGGCCCAATACATGGAATATATTACCGTGATGAAAATGCTTAATCTCGAGGTGGTGGGTGACTTTTTGGTGATGGCGGCGACCCTCCTGCAAATTAAATCCCAAATGCTTCTACCGCCGGATCCTCTGGCTAACCCCCCAGAAGAACAAGACCCCCGCAGCGAGCTGGTACGCCGCTTGCAAGAATATCAGCAGTTTAAGCAAGTGGCAGAAAATCTCAAAGAAAAAGAAGGTTTTCGTCAGAATTTATTTGGCCGCATCGTGGATGAAGAAGCTCTCAATCAAATCAAAGAAGACGCGCAGGAAGTTTTTATTGAAGCCAGTTTGTTTGATTTGATCAATGCCTTTAACACCGCCCTTAAGAAAATTCCTGAAACACAGACCTATGAAGTTGATGAAGATCAATTTTCTATCGACGGTCAAATTCATGCCATCCTGCATCGGCTGGTCGAATCCCCCCGTATTTCTTTAATGGATCTTTTTAGCAAAGCTTCGTGCAAGATGGAGGTCATTTGCACGTTTGTAGGGATGCTGGAATTGGTGAGATTAAAAGAAATCGTGGCCCTTCAGCGGCGGGCTTTTGATGATATTGAAATTATTCGTAATCTCCCTCATGAGGTCGTTTCCGATGGATGAAATCAAACGTCTGGTCTTAGGCGAGCAATCCCAGGAAGATGAAGTCGTCAGCCTTTCTTTAAGACCTCATCAATTAAGTGAATTTATCGGTCAAAAAGATATTGTGGCGGCTCTTAAAATTGCTATGGCTGCTGCCAAAAAACGCTCTGAACCTTTAGAACACATCTTGTTTTCCGGCCCGCCGGGTTTGGGCAAAACTTCTTTAGCCCACATCATGGCCAATGAAATGAACCGCCGCATTACCATTACCTCAGGTCCGGCCATTGAGCGGGCAGGGGATTTTATCGGTATTTTAACCAATCTGGAACAAGGGGACATCCTTTTTATCGATGAGATTCACCGGCTTTCCAAGACGGTGGAAGAATTTTTATATCCGGCCATGGAAAGTTTTAAAATTGATTTTGTCGTCGATAAAGGACCGTACGCCAAAACCATTAACTTCAACCTCAAACCCTTTACTCTCATCGGAGCCACCACCCGAAGCGGGCTTCTGGCAACGCCGCTGCGAGATCGTTTTGGTATTTTTCATCATTTGGAGTTTTACCAGCAAGAGGATTTAGCGCTCATTC
Source organism: Candidatus Omnitrophota bacterium (assembly GCA_016201795.1). GTDB lineage: Bacteria > Omnitrophota > Gorgyraeia > Zapsychrales > Fredricksoniimonadaceae > JACQCF01. Next base: position 35,905 of record JACQCF010000012.1, read on the forward strand.
TTAAATCTTCGGCGGTCAAACTCGGCGTGGAGGTGGATGCGCCAGCGGCCGATGAAATTGCCCGTCGTTCGCGGGGAACACCGCGGGTGGCCAACCGGCTTCTTCGCCGCTGCCGGGATTACGCGCAAGTCAAAGCGGGTAAAAACCATATCGATTTGAATATTGTTTTAGATTGTATGAAAGCCCTGCGTATTGATGAATATGGCCTGGATGATTTAGACCGCCGGCTTTTACAGGTCATTAAAACCCATTATCAAGGCGGTCCCGTGGGGATTGAGGCTTTATCCGCGACGCTCAATGAAGAAGTGGATACGTTAGTCGATGTGATTGAGCCCTATTTGCTTAAAACCGGCTTTTTGCGGCGTACCTCACGGGGTAGGGAATTGACAGAATTGTCTTTGAAACACGTGGCCTCTTAAAGGTATATCGATGATCATTAATTTTTTATTTTTATTTGTTTTTTTATGCTGTCCTTTAGCCCGTGCTCAAGAAGTACATTTAAGCTTAACAAGTCCGGCTTTTGAAAACAATCAAGTTATCCCTTCCCAGTACACCTGTACCGGTTCCGACATTAATCCGCCTTTGACGATTAAAAATGTTCCTCCCAAAACAGAAAGCCTGGCCTTAACTATTTCTGATCCTGACGCGCCACAAGGAACATGGATTCACTGGGTGGTGTACAATATGAAACCAAACACGGAAATGATGGCTGAAAATTCTATTTCCGGTGATGAACTTTTCAATGACTTTGGCAAACAGCATTATGGTGGCCCTTGCCCGCCGGGAGGAAGGCCGCATCACTACGTTTTTGAGCTTTATGCATTGGATCAGAAATTATCTCTCAAGCAAGACGGCACCATCAAAGACCTGCAGCAAAGCATGGAAGGGCATATCTTGGCCAAAGCTAAGCTAACCGGTACTTACAGCAAACCATCCTGGTAAAAATAGTTTTGCAAATTATGTTGCGGGCATCAAACCCTCGACTATAATACTTTTATGTCTTACCAGACTTTTGATTTCAACAGTTCCATCACCAAAAAACAGATTGTCGCCCTCACAGGTCTTGTACTGATCTTCTTTGTGGTTTTCCATTTGGCCGGGAATTTATTTATCTATGGCGGCCCCGCGGCTTTTAACGGTTACGTCGAGAAATTAGACGATTTAGGTGTTTTAAAAACCATTGCCGAATGGGGTTTATTTTTTGTTTTTGGCATACATATTCTCACCACTGCTTTTTTAGTCTTAGAAAACATTCAAGCTAGAGGAATAAGCCGTTATGCGGTGGATAATTCCAAGGGCCCACGTTCTTTAGCCACACGGCTTATGCCTTACAGCGGCAGCTATCTTTTTTTATATGTGATCTGGCATTTGATAGACTTTTCCTGGGCTGACCAGCAGGGTCCACGCAGTATCATTCACGGGGTCAGTTACGGTCTTTACGGCGTGGTCGTTAATGCTTTCAAAGACCCTTTGCACAGTATGTTGTATATCATCGCGATGTGCTTTTTGGGTTTACATCTGGCCCATGGCACCCAGAGTTTCCTGCAAACTTTTGGTTTTAACGACAACCGTTTTACGCCGTGCATCAAAAAATTTAGCCGTTATTTTGCCGTCGCTATGGCGGCTGGCTATAGTTCGATTCCATTGTATGTTTTATATGTTTTGAAAGTTTAGATCCATGCTCGATTCCAAAATCCCACAGGGTCCGCTCAAAGACAAATGGACCACATTTAAATTCTCTGCCCGTCTGGTAAGCCCGGCCAATAAGCGTAAATATAAAATTTTAGTCGTCGGTACAGGTTTGGCCGGTGCTTCTGCCGCTGCTTCCCTGGCCGAACTCGGCTATCAGGTGGAAAGTTTTTGTTTCCAGGATTCGCCCCGCCGGGCGCATTCCATTGCCGCGCAAGGAGGGATTAACGCCGCTAAAAACTACCCTAACGACGGTGACAGTATTAAACGTCTCTTTTATGACACCATCAAAGGCGGAGATTTCCGTTCCCGTGAAGCTAATGTTTATCGTTTAGCGGAAGTGAGCAACTGCATCATTGATCAATGCGTGGCCCAGGGGGTGCCTTTTGCCCGTGAATACAGCGGTTATCTCGACAATCGTTCTTTCGGCGGCGCGCAAGTGTCCCGCACTTTTTATGCCCGGGGCCAAACCGGCCAACAGCTTTTGTTAGGAGCCTATCAAGCGTTGATGAAAGAAGCCGCCAAAGGTTCCGTGATATTACATCCGCGTATGGAAATGCTGGACTTAGTGATCATCGACGGAGTTGCCCGCGGTATAGTGGTGCGTAATCTCATCAGCGGCCAAATCGAATCCTATAGCGGTGATGCCGTGGTGCTGGCGACCGGTGGTTACGGCAACGTGTTTTATTTATCCACCAATGCCAAAGGCAGCAATGCCACCGCTATTTGGCGGGCGCATAAAAAAGGGGCTTTTTTTGCCAACCCTTGTTTTACCCAAATTCATCCTACTTGTATTTGCGTGCATGGGGATTATCAAAGCAAGTTGACCTTAATGAGTGAAAGTTTACGTAATGATGGCCGGGTCTGGGTGCCTAAAAATTCGGGAGATAAACGCCCGGGGCATAAAATCCCCGAGAATGAACGTGATTATTTCCTGGAGCGTAAATATCCGGCCTTCGGTAATTTAGTGCCCCGCGATATAGCCTCGCGCAGCACCAAAGAACTATGCGATGCCGGCCGGGGGGTGGGCTCCTCGGGCCAGGCGGTTTATCTGGATCTGACGGATGCCATCAAACGTTTAGGGATTGATACGATCAAAGAACGTTACGGCAATTTATTTGATATGTATGAAAAGATCATGAATCAAAATCCTTATCAGACGCCCATGATGATTTATCCGGCGGTGCATTACACCATGGGTGGTTTGTGGGTGGATTACAATTTGATGAGCAATTTATCCGGACTTTTTGTCATCGGGGAAGCCAATTTCTCCGACCACGGGGCCAATCGTTTGGGGGCTAGCGCGCTCATGCAGGGTTTGGCGGATGGCTACTTTGTTTTGCCTTACACCATGGGTGATTATTTAGCCAAGAATAAACCCGTGGATACGAACATCAAAGACCACGCCGAGTTTAAAAAATGTGAAGCGGACATAAAAAATTATACGCATAAACTTTTGTCTATTAAAGGTAAACGCACCGTCGATGATTTTCACCGCCAATTAGGACAATTATTGTGGGATAAGTGCGGCATGGCGCGCAGTGAATCCGGTTTAAATGAAGCCCTCAACAAGATTCCTGAAATTCGTCAAGAGTTCTGGAAGAATGTGAATGTGTTAGGCTCCGGAGAAGAATTTAATCAAGCGCTCGAGCGCGCCGGGCGGGTAGCGGATTTCCTGGAATTCGCCGAGCTTTTAGTAGCTGATGCTTTGCATCGTCAGGAATCCTGCGGTGGACATTTCAGGCAAGAATATCAAACTCCTGAAGGCGAGGCTTTGCGCCGTGATGATCTGTTTACCTATGTGGCGGCCTGGCAGTTTAATGGGGTAGGCCAAAACCCTACGCTGCATAAAGAAGAACTAAAATTTGAAGAAGTACATTTGGCACAACGATCTTATAAATAAATGGCTAATAAAATTAATTTAATTCTAAAAGTCTGGCGGCAGAAGAATCAAGAGTCCCAAGGTAGATTTGAAACCTATAAGGCTTTGGATATCGACACCGACATGTCTTTCTTGGAAATGCTCGATGTCGTCAATGAAAGCTTAACCAAATCCGGCGTTGATCCTATTGCTTTTGACCATGACTGCCGCGAGGGCATTTGCGGCACGTGTGGAGCCGTTATTAATGGCCAGGCGCATGGGCCGCTTAAAGGAACAACGCTTTGCCAGCTTCATATGCGCCATTTCAAAGACGGCCAGACCCTGGTCATTGAACCGTTTCGCGCCAAAACATTTCCCATTATCAAAGACCTTTGTGTGGATCGCTCGGCCTTCGACCGTATTATTCAGGCGGGAGGGTTTATTTCGGTCAAAACCGGCCAGGCGCCGGATGCGCATGCTGTACCTGTTCCAAAAGACAAGGTCGATTGGGCCATGGATGCCGCTGCGTGCATCGGCTGCGGCGCCTGTGTGGCAGCCTGTCCCAATGCCTCGGCTATGCTTTTTGTGGCTGCCAAGGCCAGTCATCTCAATGTCCTGCCTCAAGGAGTGCCTGAGAAAAAAAGCCGTACTTTAAATATGGTCAAACAAATGGACCAAGAAGGCTTCGGCAATTGCTCCAACGAATACGAATGCGAAGCCGCCTGCCCCAAGGAAATTAGCGTCGCCCACATTGCCCGCTTGAACAAAGACCATCGGCAGGCAAGTTAAGCGCTTTCCCTATCAAAATATTTTTTATGAAATACATAACACATTGATTATCATGATGTTACAACAGTTGATTTGATTGGCAAACTAAACAAAAATATGTTATCCTTTCTATATTGACCCCGTTACTTCCAAGTTAAGGAGATTGGTTCCATGTTTAAAAAAATTCTAAGCTGCTTTGTTATTGTTTGTTTTTCTTTTTCTCTGGTCATTGTTCCTTCCAAAGCAAGTGCTAATGGCGTTTTAGGCTTGCCTGAACCGGGAACCATGGTTAATTTAAGCCAGGCCTATGAGCCGGTGATCATCAAAGGCTTGACTGTCCACAAAGACAATCCATTCCTATTTGATTTTATCGTGGATGTTGGTCAGGACAAAATGTCTGGCCAGCCGCTAAAACAAGAAGGCGAAAAGCTCATCAAATATTTCCTTGCCAGTCTTGCCATTCCTGAAAAAGATTTGTGGGTCAACTTATCTCCGTATGAAAAGAATAAAATGATTCCTGAAGCTTTAGGTCAAACCGATATGGGCCGTGATCTTTTGGCACAGGACTACATTCTCAAACAAATTACCGCTTCTCTTATTTATCCGGAAAAACAATTAGGCAAGACCTTTTGGGATAAAGTCTATGCTAAAGCCCAGGCTTTGTATGGTACAACCCAGGTGCCGGTCAACACTTTTAATAAAGTATGGATCATGGCCGACAGGGCAGAAGTGTTTGAACGCAATAATACAGCGTTTGTGGTTGATCAGCATTTGAAGGTGATGTTGGAAGAGGATTATCTATCGCTTCAGAAACACGGTGTCATTGCGAACCCGCCTTGGCGGGTGAAGCAATCTTTTAAAGCTCAAGAGATTGCTTCGTCGCCTACGGCTCCTCGCAATGACACAAGCACCCTCGGTTCTCAAATCGTCCGTGAAATCATCCTTCCTGAAATTGAAAAAGAGGTCAACACCGGCAAGAACTTCGCTAATTTACGTCAGATTTTTAATTCCATTATTTTATCCAGCTGGTACAAAAAGAATTTGAAACAAGCCCTGTTAAATCAGGTCTACGCGGACAAAAGCAAAGTGAACGGTGTCATTGCGAGCGAAGCGAAGCAATCTCGTGAACAAATCTACGAACAATACCTTAAGGCCTATAAGAAAGGTGTGTTTAACTATATTAAGGAAGAGATTGTGCCTACGACTAGTGTCATTGCGAGTTCCGCCAACGGCGGAACGAAGCAATCTATTGTCCCGCGTAAGTATTTCTCTGGTGGTATTACAGAGTTACAAATTACCCCTACGGTCATAACCGATTTGGCTATTGGTTCTACAAAATTGGCAAATGTTTTACCATCAGACAAAGGGCGTTTAAAGGCTTTTGAAACAGGTTTTGACGCCGCGATGACCGCCGACACATCAAATAACTTCTTACATGCTGACGGTACCCCTAGTCTCAAATCTCCAATAGAGGTGGTGATTAAAGATGATGGGACAGCCGAAGTTTTAAAAGCAAGGACGAAAATAAGGAATGTCGGTGGTTTTACAAGATTGAGCGAAAAAGAACTCAAAGAAGCTGGGGTACAGGCTGATATAATTGAAGAAATCCGTCATGTTTTGGCTATCAATAGAGAATATTTAGCGGGGGAATCTCCAGGTAGTAGCGAGCAAAATGACGGTACAATTTCAAGAATTTTTCTTAGGCAGAATCAGTCGAAGATTACTACTCGAACCATTGATGGAAAACCTGTAACGCTGAGAGTTCATCATCTATCGCAGGGAGAAGGCTTGGTTAATTTATCCATTGAGGGGCCTGGCAAAGGGCGTGATCGAGCCTTTGCATTAATTACAAATATTCCTGAAAAAGAATCAGCTTTTATCTTTAATGGTCTTGTGGTGATTCATGAGAAGAATGAAATAAAATTTTATGCGATAGAATATACCAGAGTGATCTTCCCCCGAAAAAGTGGACACAACGAAGAGATGGTTTTAGTATAAAGACCAGCTCAAAAACGGGAGGTGTCCAATGGAGGGGAACGAAAAAAAGAAGAAGCGATTTGACCGAGAATTTAAAATCTCTGCGGTC